>CAZUVO010000016.1:0-6219 GCA_964623955.1 uncultured Rhizobiaceae bacterium | reverse complement strand
ACACGGCTGCCTATCTCGACGCGGTCAACGGCTCGCTGCCGGGCGAGCCCTATTGGGCGCCGAAGCCGGCGACGCCCTTTCTGCAGGAAGCGGCGACGCCGCCGGGCAAGCTCAAGATCGCCATGGTGGCGCAATCGCCGGACGGCTGCACGCCGGTCGATGACGAGGTGGCGGCAGCGGTGCAGGCGACGGGGCACTTGCTCGAGGAGCTTGGCCATCGGGTGGAGGCCCAGCCGCTGCCCTATGATTTCTGGCCGCTGATGGACATCTATATGCGCGTCACCGCGGTGCAGACGGCGGCGTGGATCGCCTATACCGGCCGCGATGTCGGCCGCCCGCCCAAAGACGATGAGCTGGCGCCGCTCTATCGGAGCATGATCGAGAAAGGCAGCGCCATCACCGGCGTCGAGCATTCCGACGATATCGAGGCGATGCGCATGGTGTGCCGCGACATGGTGGGCAAGATGGCCGCCTATGACGCCTGGCTGATGCCGTCGATCCCGGTGCCGCCGCGCGAACATGGCTGGTACGACATGTCGCTCGATGTCGAGACCTATAACCGCACCCGCATGCTGCCGGACTGCGCCTTTTCCGCGCCGATGAACGCCGCCGGAACGCCGGCGATTTCGCTGCCGCTCCATACCACCGGGAGCGGCCTGCCGGTCGGCATGCAATTTGTCGGCGGCGAGCGCGACGAGGCGGTGCTGCTGCGCCTTGCCGGGCAGCTCGAAGAGGCGCTGCCGTGGAAGGACCGCAAGCCCGCCATGCTGGGCTAGGGCGGGGCATGGTGGAGAGCGGCAAACGCTACCGCGTCGGCATCCTCGGCAATTGCTGCACCCATGGCGAGTTCGTCGCCGCTGCGCTCAAGGCTGAGCCCGGCGCCGAACTGGTGGCCGGCTGGGAAGGCGGCGCGCGGCGCCGCGCCGGCCTTGAGGCGGCGATGGGTTTGACGTCGTTGGCAAGCGGCCAGGCGATCATCGACGATCCCTCGATCGAGATCGTCGCGCTTTCCTGCTCGCCGCATGAAAAGGCCGAATGGGCCGAGGCGGCGGCGGCGGCGGGCAAGCATATCTTCCTCAACAAGCCCTTCGCCGAGAGCCTCGATTCGGCGCGCCGTATTGCGCGTGCGGCGGAAGGCGCGGGGGTGCAATTGGTGCATGACATCCCGATCCACCGCGCCCACCCCATCACCGCCAAGCTGCTCGGCGAGGTGCGGGGCGGCGCCTATGGCAGGCCGGTCGGCTATTTCAACGCCTGGAGCATGACCTTCGCGCGCGATTTCGCCCTCGCCGAGCATTGGCCCGAACGGCTCGATGCGCCGGGCGAGAGCGGCGGCGGCGAGCTCACCAATATGGGCTGCTACGCGGTGGATTACATGCTCGCGCTCTATGGCATGCCGGTCGCCGTGCAGGCGCGGAAATCGGATTTCTGGGGCATCTATAGCGCCGCCGGGGTGGAGAATTTCGGCCAGATCGTCGCCGATTACGGCGCTTTTTACGCACTGCTCAATTCCGGCAAGCAGCCGATCCGCTCGCTCGCCGGCATGGATGTCGCCGGCGCCCTGCAGCCGCAAAATTGGCACAATGTGATGGAGCTGCAATTCGAGGGCCACAACATCACCGTCCTGCCCTATTCGGATTTTCTCCTGGTGGACGGGGTGCAGGTCGCGGCGGCGGATTATCTCGCCGGCTATGAGTTCCGCTCCTCGTTCCGCCAGCTCACCGACGCCATCGAAGGCGGCGCGGCGCCGGAAAGCGGTGCGCGCATCGCCGCCGAGGGCGTGGAGGTGCTGATGGCGGCCTATCGCTCGGCGCTTCAAGACGGCGCACGTATGACGCTGCCGCTCGATGACGGAGCCAATCCGCTGGTTTGATTTGCTGCGAAATTTGCGGCATATCAGGAGCCATGAAACTCAAGCTCTATCAGGTCGATGCCTTCGCCGACGAGGTCTTCAAGGGCAATCCGGCGGCAATCTGTCCGCTCGATCAATGGCTCGACGATGACCTCATGCAGGCCATCGCGGTCGAAAACAATCTGTCGGAGACAGCCTATTTCGTCGCCAAGGGCGATGCCTATGATCTGCGCTGGTTCACTCCGGCGGCGGAGGTCGATCTTTGCGGCCACGCCACCCTTGCCTCGGCCCATGTGGTGTTCACCCACCTCTCGCCGGAAGCCGAGGAGGTCGCCTTCGATACGAGGAGCGGCCGGCTCACCGTGGCGCGCGGCGATGACGGATTGCTGGCGATGGATTTCCCGTCTCAGCCGGGCACGGAAATTGCGGTGTCGGAAGACGTGATCCAGGCGCTCGGCGCCGAGCCGAGCTCGCTCTTCGCCGGCGAGGATTTGATGGCCGTGTTCGAGCGCGAAAGCCAGATTCGCGCCATCGAGCCCGATCTCCCGGCGGTGAAAAAGCTCGACGGCCGTGGGCTGATCATCACCGCGCCCGGCGAGGAGGTCGATTTCGTCTCGCGCTTCTTCGCGCCGAAGCACAATATCCCCGAGGATCCGGTGACCGGCTCGGCCCATTGCATGCTGACGCCCTATTGGGCCGAACGTTTGGCCAAGACCAATCTCAGCGCGCGCCAGATCTCCGCGCGCGGCGGCGACCTCGCCTGCTCACTCAATGGCGAGCGCATCCGTATCGCCGGCCGCGCCGCCGAATATATGACCGGCGAAATCAGCCTCTAAGTTTTTTCGTTACTGCTTGATCGCGCCGAAGGTGAAGCCGCGGCTGAGGTGGCGCTGGATGAGGATGCCGAGGGCGAGGAGCGGCAGGGCGGCGAGCACGGCGAGCGCCACCTGGACATGCGGGCTCGCCACCTTGTCGGCGATCTGCACCGGGATGGTGACCCAGCGACCGGCCGCCAGCGCCAGCGCGATCGCGCCTTCCGACCAGTTGAGAATGAAGATGAAGAGGATCGTCGCCGCGAGGCCGCTCCGTATCAGCGGCACGGTCACGCGGAAATGGGCCTGCATGCGCGACATGCCGTCCATCATCGCCGCGTCTTCCAATTCGCGCGGCGTCTGGTCGATGAAGCTTTTCAGCATCCAGGTCGAGAGCGGCACGGTGTAGGCGATGTAGATGAGCGTGAGCAGCAGCGGCGTGAAAGTCGCGCCGATGGTGGTGCCGATGATGGCGAAGGGCACGGCCACGGCGATCGGCGGCACCATGCGGAAGGAGAGGATCTGCAGCGCCATGAAATTGCCGCCGATGCGGTAGCGCGAAATGGCCAGCGCGGCGAGGAGGCCGATGGCGACGGAAAAGAACGTGGCGACGGTCGAGACGATGGTCGAAGCGACGATGGCGCGCCACGACGAGCTCTGCGGCCAGCCGATCAGATTGACATAGTCGAAAAAGACATCGTGGTAATTGTCGAGGGTGGGGTTTTCGGTCAGCCAGATCATCGGATGAGCGGAATATTCCACCCACGGCATGAAGGAGCGCGAAAACAGCCAGAGGATCGGAAAGAGCGCGAAGATCAGCGCCGCCGCGAGGCCGATGCGGTTGAGCGGCGAGAGCGGCCGTGCCGGGCTCAGCATGATTCCGGGGATGGCGACATGGCCGGCGAGAATAAAGAAGTTCCCGCAACTGTTCTAAGCTTTTGCGTCTTCCGGCGGCGGGTCCGTCATGCGATAGTTTGCCGCCTAACGCAGGAAAGGACATGACGACATGGTGGAACGGATCGATGCCAGTCCGGAATATATGGAGAGCGAGCGGATCGGGCGCTTCAAGGAGTTGCAATCGAGCCAGCGCGCCTTTGTCGATGCCCTGATCCCGGGTTTCGAGCGCGATATCCTCAGCATCATCGGGCGCGGCGTGGTCGAGGACAAAGACCTCATCCCGCCGATCACCGACAATCGCGATTTCAATCTCGGCATCATCCGCTGCGAACCGGGCAAGGGCTCGGCGCTCCACATCCACGCCACGCTCGAAGTGTTCTTCATCCTTACCGGCAAATGGGCCGTCCAGTGGCAGAACATGGACGGCTCCATGCATGAGGCGATCCTCGGCCAGTACGACACGGTCTCGGTCCCCATCGGCCTCAGCCGCGGCTTCAAGAATGTCGGCGAGGAGAGCGCAATGATGCTCGCCGTGATCGGCGGCACCCATCCCGGCAAAGTATTGTGGCCGCAGGAAACCATCGACGAGGCGAAGAAACACGGCCTCGAATTCGATATCGACGGCGATCTCGTCTATCACGGCGACGAGGCGGAGTCGCGCTGACGGGCGCACGCCATCCACCTGGGCAGGCAAAACTGACCGCCCGATAACGCGTTGAAATAAAACAACTAAAAATCGTCAGCAGGCGACGGCTCATTATTCGTTAATCACGCCATGTTAAGATTGGCGAATTATGGGTATGCAAACGAGTGACTTCGAAAAGCAGCTCAACGACTTCCGCCTGACGACGGCAGAGATCCTCTATCACATGCCGGACGCCTACCATCTGCTGCAAAGTTTCGTCTGGCAGGAATTGGACAAGGCGCCGGGATTTCCCGCACTGCAAAAGTTTCTCGACTATTGGGAAAGCAATCTCGACGGCAAGCTCCATTCCGTGCGGATCGCCCAGGCCCGTCTGATTCGCCCGAGCGAGCTGCGCGCCGTCGACGGCGAGTTCCGCCTCCACTGAGTTTTCCCGCGGCGGACGAAATTATCCCATCCGGCGTTTGACCGGCCGGCGAAATTCGCGCACATAGAACGTTCGTTTTCGACACGCCGGAGGAGGGCGTATGACGAGCGTTGCCGAGCGGCTGGCCGCCGAGTTGGGCGCGGGTGGGATCGTGCTGAGCGAGCCGCAAGAGGTCGCGGCCTATACCACCGACTGGACCAAGAAGTTTAGCGGTAGCGCGCCGTGCGTGCTGCGCCCGCACGACACGGTTGAAGTGGCGCAATGCGTCCGCGCCTGCGGCAAGCTCGGCCTCAAGCTGGTGCCCCAGGGGGGTAATACCGGCCTGGTGGGCGGCTCGGTGCCGCGTGGCGGCGAGGTGGTGCTGAGCCTCTCGCGGCTCAACAAGATCGAAGAGTTAGATGCCGCCTCGGCGACGGTTCAGGTTGGCGCCGGCGTCGTGCTCGAGGCGCTGCACGAGGATTTGGCCGGGCGCGGCCATGTCTTTCCGGTCGATCTCGGCGCGCGCGGCTCGTGCCAGATCGGCGGCATGATCGCGACCAATGCGGGCGGCATCAAAGTGCTGCGCTACGGCCATATGCGCGAGCAGGTACTCGGCCTCGAAGTGGTTCTCGCCGACGGCACGGTCCTAAGCAATCTCAACAAGCTGAAGAAAAACAATACCGGCCTCGATCTCAAACATCTCTTCGTCGGCTCGGAAGGCATGCTCGGCATCATCACCCGCGCCGTGTTGCAGGCGCGCCCGGCGCCGCAGGCCTTGCAGACGGCGCTCCTCGCGCTGGAGACGCGCGACCGGCTGCCCGAGCTTCTCACGCACTTACGCGAGACGCTGCGCGGCCTCTCCTCGCTCGAAATGATCACCCGCGATTCGATCGCGCTTTATAAGGAGGTCGAGCCCGAGGCGCGCCTGCCGTTCGACCGGCCCCATACCGCCTGCGTTATCGTCGAGGAAGAGACCGGCGCCGGCGAAGGAGAACGGGATTTATTCCTCGAGCGTCTCTCGGGCGTGCTCGATGCGGGCCTCGCGGTGGACGCGGTGGTCGCCGAAGGGGAGACCCAGGCGCGAGCTATCTGGCGCCTGCGCGACGGCGTGACCGAAGCGATCGGCCGTGCCGGCCTCACCCATAAATTCGACGTCACCGTGCCGCCCGCGGCGATGCCGGGCTTTCTCGACCGGATGGAGCGCTTCGGCGAGGAGGCCGGCGAGTTGCGCACGCTGCTCTTCGGCCATCTCGGCGACGGCAATATCCACGTAAACATGATGCAGATGCCGGGCCTTACGGAGGAAGCGTTCTACGCCAAGGGCCCGGCGCTCGCCGAGCGTATCTATGGCCATGTCGCCGAGCTCAATGGCAGCATCAGCGCCGAGCACGGCATCGGCATCGCCAAGCGCGCCTATCTGCACCACTCGCGCAGCGCCGAGGAGATCGACCTGATGCGCCGCATGAAGCATTTGCTCGACCCCGAGGGTCTTTTGAATCCGGGCGTCATCTTCGAGAGCAATTGAGAAGGCACCACTAACCGGAATGCAATTTATTGCATTCCGGCAAGCGCGACCGCGCGCCCGAGTTAATACGAGGTAGCCAAGGGG
>CAZUVO010000015.1:12963-34768 GCA_964623955.1 uncultured Rhizobiaceae bacterium | reverse complement strand
GCAGGACGAACAACACAGTTGTGCCAAGCTTTTGCGACTGGGGTCCGTAACCGTCCAACGGCGCATCGATAATTTCCTTGAAGAACACCCGCGCGGCACGTTTGCCGTTGAAGGCGAGCGCTCGGGGCGCGTAGGTCTCAATTTTCTGGGCGAGGGCGTGCGCGTCATCGCCCTCGGCCTTCAAACTGCTGTCGGCGCCGGATTGAAACTTGCTCATATCGGTGAGGCCGATGCCGAAATCGAGCACGCTCGGAAACGCTTGCGGCGGCACCAAATGGGGTGTCAGTCCGGTCTCGTGCAGGATCGGCCAGAAGCGGTTGCCGGGCCCGGCATAATAGGCGCCGGCCTTGGCCGACGCGCTGCCCGCCGCCGAGCCGCAGAACACCACATCGAGCCCCGGCGCCAGCACGTCCGGCAGCACCGCACCCCCAGATTCTTTGTGCCTTTGATTCATACCGCTTCATCTTGACAGCGGGCGGCGATTCGGGCCAAGGGTCATACACAAGAGCAAATCCCGAGCAGATGGAATCATCTGCGACGACGCATTTGCTTTAATCTAAAAGAGACAGAGCGTAGCGGGTGAGCGCAGGCAAACCCGGTATGATCGGGACCAGTCAGGGAGAAAGACCGTGCAGAACATCAAAGTGAATGGCGACCGCCTGTGGGACAGCCTGATGGAAATGGCCAAGATCGGCGGCACCGAAAAGGGCGGCGTGTGCCGCCTGGCGCTGACCGACGAGGACAAGGCGGCGCGCGATCTTTATGTCGAATGGTGCGAGGCGGCGGGCTGCACGGTGAGCGTCGACGAAATGGGCAACATCTTCGCGCGGCGTCCGGGCAAGGATGATTCGCTGCCGCCCATCTGCACCGGCAGCCATATCGACAGCCAGCCGACCGGCGGCAAATATGACGGCATCTATGGCGTGCTCGCCGGGCTCGAAGTGGTGCGCACCCTCAACGATCTCAATTACGAGACCAACGCGCCGATCGAAATCTCCGCCTGGACCAATGAGGAAGGCTCGCGCTTCGCGCCGGCGATGATCGGCTCCGGCGTCTTTTGCGGCGAGTTCAGCCTGGAAGAGGGCTTCGCCTGCGCCGACAAGGATGGCGCGACGCTCGGCGGTGAGCTCAAGCGCATCGGCTATGACGGCGACCTAAAATGCGCGCCGCGCCCGCTCGGCGCCTTCTTCGAAGCGCATATCGAGCAGGGCCCGATCTTGGAGGCCGAAGAGAAGACCATCGGCGTGGTCCAGGGAGTGCAGGGCATCCGCTGGTTCGAGATCGAAGTGACCGGTATGGAGAGCCATGCCGGTACGACGCCGATGGAGCGCCGCAAGGACGCGTTGGTCGGTGTCTCCCGCATGGTGAGCGAGGCGCACCGCATCGGCGAGGCGGCCATGCCGGACGGGCGCACGACCATCGGCTATATGGAAGTGAGTCCCAATTCGACCAATGTCATCCCCGGCCGGGTGTTCTTCCGCGCCGATATCCGCCACCCGGATGCCGCGTTGCTCGACGGCATGGAGAACGAATTCCAGGCATCTTGCGAGAAGATCGCCGCCGATCTCGGCCTCGAACTCGATTTCAACCGCATCTGGTATTCCGAGCCGGTGATCTTCGACGAAGCCTGCGTCAATGCGGTGCAGGAGGCGGCAAACGCCCTCGGCCACGCCAACCGCCCGATCACTTCCGGCGCCGGCCATGATGCGGTCTATGTCTCGCGCGTCGCTCCCACGGCGATGATTTTCATCCCGTGCGAAGACGGCATCAGCCACAACGAAATCGAAGAAGCGACGCCGGAAGATCTCGCGGCGGGGTGTGATGTTCTCCTCAACGCAATGGTCGCCCGCGCAAACGTGTGACAAGTCCCTCTTCCCAGAGGGGAAGAGGGATTAGGGAGAAGGGGGAGCCTAGCGCGTAAGCGCTCTTTTTGTTTGCCCCTCAATCGCCGGGCGGTCACCTCCGCTCCCTTGACTTACCTCGTATCAACTCGGGCGCGTAGTCACGCTTGCCGGAATGCTGGTCGCATTCCGGGTGGTGGTGCCGTCTGGCAGGTTCTTTCCGCCGTCAAAACTTCCTGACCCACTGATAACCCGCCTTGCGCCAGGCGGCGAGGCCGCCATGGATTACCGATACCCGGCTGAAGCCGGCGGCGGCCATGAGGGTGGCGGCGCGTTCTGAGCGGCCGGCGGAGCCGCAATTGACGGCGATCGGTTTGTCGCTGGCGTCGGCGATACGCTCGAGCGCCGCCGGCATATCGGCGAACGGTACGTTGAGCGCCCCCAAGATATGCCCTTTCTCGCCGTCGAATTCGTCCGGGTTGCGCACATCGACGATCATGATGGCCTCGCCGCCATCCAGCCGGCGTTTCAACTCGGCCACTCCGATTTCCGAATAAATTTGATCCGCCATCATTTCAGTCTCCCTCGTTTTCAACTGTTTTGGCCGGTGCCGGATTGATGCGCGGGTGGGTCTCCTCGGCGGCGATCAGCACCCAAAGGCCGGAGGCGCCCATGGCCGCGGCGACGAACCAGAAGCCCGCCGAGATCGCGCCCGAGGCGTCGGCGATGATGCCGATCAGGAGCGCGCCGATGCCGTAGCCGGTATCGCGCCAGAAGCGGTAGCCGCCAAGGCTCGAGCCGCGCCAATTGGGATGCGAGATGTCGCCCACGGCTGCGATCAGCGTGGGATACAGAAGCGCCATGCCGACGCCGGTGATCGCTGCGGTGACGCACCAGGCGATCAGGCCCTCGACCAGCATGGTGACGGCGATGCCGCCGCCGGCGATCCACATTCCGATGACGATGGGGATTTTTCGGCCATAGCGGTCCGATAGCGGCCCGGTCCAAAGCTGGCTCGCGCCCCACACCATGCCATAGACACCGATCACCCAGCCGATCTCCGGCAGGCTGAGGCCCTGGCCGAGGAGATAGACCGGAAAGAAGGCCCAGACCAGGGCGTCGACGAATTTCTCGACGCAGCCGGCCTGCGACAGGGCCGAGAGGGTGCGGTGGCGGTAGGTGACGAGGGCGAAGATCTGCCACATCGAGGGATCGGCCGGCACGCCTTCGGGAAAGCGCGGAACGGGCCCCTTGTGCGTGCCCGTCTCATGCGCCTTGGCCTCCGCCTTGGCCCAGGGCAGGGTGTCCTTGGCGAGCGCGAAGGCGGCGACCAGCGCGATGACGATCACCGCCAGGCCGAAGATGAAAAGGCTCATGCGCGGATCGAAGCCGGCGGCGAGATAGCCGGTCGCGAGGCCGGCGATGGCGACGCCGCCATAGCCGGCGAATTCGTTGAAGCCGGTGGCGAGGCCGCGCTGCTCGGCCCGGGTGATATCGACCTTGCTGGTCACCGTCATCGACCAGGCGAAACCCTGATTGATGCCGAGCAATATACTGGCCGCGACGATCCAGTCCCAGGAGGGCCCGTAAAGGATCATGAAGGGGATCGGGATCGCCGCGAACCAGCCCCACAGCAGCACCTTGCGCCGCCCGACGCGTTCCGAGAGCCGCCCGGCGACGAAGTTCATCGCGCCTTTGACGAAGCCGAAGGCGATGATGAAGGCCATCAGCAGGGTGAACGAGCCGGCGGCCATGCCGAACTCCCGCTCGGCCAGCGCCGGCACCACATTGCGTTGCAGACCGATGGTCAGGCCGACGAAAAAGACCTGCAAAAGCTGTTGGCTGAACTGACCGAGATTCTCCCGGATGCCATGGACGTAGGTGGCGATCTCTTCGCCCATATTTTGTGCGCGCTGGTTCACGGTTCGGCTGTCCTTTTCATTTCTCTTCCGCTTCCTCTCCCACTTCCCCTTCCTCTCCCACTTCCCCTTCCTCTCCCACTTCCCCTTCCTCTCCCACTTTCCCTTCCCTTCATGGCACTGTGGGCGTCCCATGAATCGCCACTAAAACCTCTCCGAAACCCGGAAATCGGCTTGACGTTCCCACAAATCGGATCAATAATCAATAATTCAATTGAATTATATTTATTTATTCGCAACAGGGTCGGAAAGAGCAGGTGGATAGACGTGACGATGCAATCTTCGGAGAACCCTCCCGACGCCGCGAAGACATCCAGCCTGTCGCCGAAAGCGGCGATGTTCGAGCAGTTTGCCGTGGTCGCCAAGGCGCTCGGAAATGGCAACCGGTTGGAGCTGTTGGAGCATATGGCGCAGGGCGAACGGCCGGTGGAGGAGTTGGCGGCGCTGGCGGGTCTGTCGATCGCCAATGCATCGCAGCATCTCCAGCGTTTGCGCCGCGCCGGGATGGTGGCGGTGCGCAAGTCCGGCACGCAAGTGTTTTACCGCCTTGCGGATGACGAAATACTCGCCCTTGTCGGCGTGTTACGCCGCGTCGCCGAGCGCAATCTCGCCGAGGTCGACCGGCTGGTGAGCGGCTATTACGCGGCACGCGACGAGTTAGAGCCGGTCTCGCGCGATGAATTGCTGCGCCGCATGCACGACGATTCGGTCACCGTGCTCGACGTTCGGCCACGGGCGGAATTTCTCGCCGGGCATGTTGCCGGTGCGCGCAATATCGAGCCGGGGGAACTGGCCGAGCGTCTCGGCGAGCTCAGCGGCGACCAAGAAGTGGTCGCCTATTGCCGCGGCGCCTATTGCGTCTATTCCTTCGAAGCGGTGGCGCTGCTGCGCGAGCGCGGCTTCAAGGTCCACCGGCTGGAAGATGGTTTTCCCGAGTGGAAAGCGGCCGGGCTTCCCACCGCCAAGGGCGGCGGCGAATAAAATGCCGAGGGCGGCGGCGAATAAAATGCCGAGGGTGGCGGCGAATAAAGCGCGCCGTTCAGCCCCGCGCTATTCCGCCACCTATATCGTTACCTATTCCGCCGCTTCGGCGCGTTCGACCTTGCGCCACGGGCGGCGGTCGCGGGCGCGGCCGGCGGCGTCGAACATCGGCGAGAAAGTGGGGCGGTTGATATAGCGCCCGGCGCCCTTCTCGGCGCGGAGATCGCCATCGTGCCAGACGAGATTACCCTGGCTCACCGTACTGCGCGCCACACCGGTCACCTGCATGCCTTCATAGATGTTGAAATCATTGGCCTGCTTGTGGGTCTTGGCTGAAATGATGCGCGTCGCCTTGGGGTCCCACACGGTGATGTCGGCGTCGGCACCGACACGGATCACGCCTTTGCGGGGATAGATGTTGAAGATTTGCGCCGCATTGGTCGAGGTGACGCGGACGAACTCATTGGCGGTCAGCTTGCCGGTCTCGACGCCCTGATCCCACAGCACCGACATGCGGTCCTCGACGCCGCTGGTGCCGTTGGGGATTTTGCTGAAATCATCCTTGCCCATCGCCTTGTCGTCATTGCAGAAGGCGCAATGGTCGGTCGCGGTGGTTTGCAGATTGCCCGATTGCAGGCCGCGCCACAGCTCGCGTAAGTGATCCTTGGGGCGGAACGGCGGGCTCATCACATAGGCGCGCGCCTTGACCGGATCGGAATCGTAATAGACCGAATCGTCGATCACCAGATGCTGCGCCAGGCATTCGCCGTAAACCCGCTGGCCCTCCATGCGGGCGCGGGCGATCTCCTGCAGCGCCTCGCGGCAGGTGACATGGACGATATAGATCGGCGTGCCGAGCAATTGGGCGATGCGGATGGCGCGGTTGGTGGCCTCGCCCTCGACTTCCGGCGGGCGCGACTGCGGGTGGCCTTCGGGGCCGGTAATGCCTTGTGCCAAGAGCTCCTGTTGCAGCAGCCAGATCATGTTGCCGTCTTCGCAATGCACCGTGGCCATGGCGCCGAGCTCGCGGCAGCGCTGGAAGCTGTGCATCAGATGCTCGCCGTCGAGCATGATGTCGTCCTTATAGGCCATGAAATGCTTGAAGCTGTTGACGCCGTGCTCGCGCACGAGCACGCCCATATCCTCGGCGACCCGATCGCTCCAGCTCGTGATCGCGACATGAAACGAGTAGTCCGCCGGCGCTTTCTCGGACCTCGAGCGCCACACATGGTACATGTCGAGCGGCAGCTCATCATGCGCCGGGATGACGAAATCGATGATCATCGTGGTGCCGCCGGAGAGGCCCGCCGCCGGACCGGTGAAGAAATCATCGCCCGCGCGCCCGCCCATGAACGGGATCTCCATATGGGTGTGCGGATCGATGCCGCCCGGCATCACCAGCGCGCCGCCGGCGTCGACGGTCTCCGCGCCCGCCGGCACGTCGAGATTTTCGCCGATCTCCCGGATCAAGCCGTCGGCGCAATAAACGTCGGCGCGAAAACTTTCCTCTGCGGTCGTTACCGTTCCGCCCTGGATAAGGAGCGACATGGTTCAAGCCCTCCGGTTATGTGAGCCGCTTTACTCGGCGGCTTGTGCGCGTTCCACCCGGCGCGGCGCGTTGAGCTCGGCATAGGTCTTCACCCGATCGAACACCTTGGAATAAGTCGGCCGCGGGATATAGCGCCCGACGCCCTTCTCGATCTTGAGCTCGCTGCCGTCCCACACTTGCTTGCCCTGGCTGATGGTGGCGCGCGCAATGCCGGTGAGCGTCTCGCCCTCATAGAGGTTGAAGTCCATGTTCGAATGGTGGGTCTTGGCCGAGACGGTGCGGCTCGCATTGGGGTCCCACACGGCGATGTCGGCATCGGCGCCGACGCTGATCGAGCCCTTGCGCGGATAGACATTGAAGATCTCCGCCGCCGCCTGCGAAGTGACGCGGACGAAATCGTTGGGCGTGAGCAAGCCGGTCTTCACGCCGCGGTCCCACAGGATCGACATGCGGTCCTCAAGACCGCCGCAGCCGTTCGGCATCATGGCGAAATTGTCCTTGCCGAGAGCCTTTTGCGGCGCGCAGAAGGCGCAATGATCGCTCGCCGTGGTCTGCAGTGTGCCCGCCTGCAAGCCGCCCCACAGCGCATCGCGATGCTCCTTGGTGCGGAACGGCGGGCTCATCACATGGGCCGCGGCCTGGGTGAAGTCGGGCAGATAATGGGTCGCCTCGTCGATCACCAGATGCTGCGCCAGCACTTCGCCGTAAACCGCCTGGCCATTGGCGCGCGCCTCGGCGACGGCGTCGAGCGCCTGCTGGCAAGAGCAATGCACCACATAGAGCGGTGCGTTTACCGCGCCGGCGACGGTGATGACGCGCCTCGCCGCCTCGCCCTCGACCTCCGGCGGGCGCGACTGGACATGGCCTTCCGGCCCGGTGATGCCCATGGCGAGGAGCTTGTTCTGCAAATAATAGATGATCTCGCCGTTTTCGGCATGGACGGTCGCCATGGCGCCGAGCTCCTGGCAGCGGTCGAAGCTGTTCAGCAGGATTTCGTCGTCGAGCATGATGGCGCCCTTATAGGCCATGAAATGCTTGAAGCTGTTGACGCCGCGCTCGCGCGTGAGGGTGCCCATCTCCTCACGCACCTGATCGCTCCACCAGGTAACGGCGACGTGGAAGGAATAATCCGCCGGCGCCTTCTCGGCGTTCGCCATCCAAGTATCATAGGCCTCGAGCAGCGATTGCTCCGGGCTCGGGATGACGAAATCGATAATCATGGTGGTGCCGCCGGCAAGCGCGGCGGACGGACCGCTCATGAAATCATCCGCCGTCACCGTGCCCATAAACGGCAATTCCATATGAGTGTGCGGATCGATGCCGCCCGGTATCACCAGCGCTTCGCCGGCATCCACCACTTCGGCGCCGCCCGGCGCTTCGAGATTTTCGCCGATCGCCTGGATCGCGCCCTCGGCGCAATAGACATCGGCGCGGTAGGTCTCTTCGGCCGTGACGACGGTTCCGCCCTTGATCAATAATGACATGATGCGCTCTCCCAATTTGGCTTGATTTATTTGTCCGAACCTTAGCGCAAAAGCGGCTCCTTTCGCCAGCCCCGCCAATTTGCATAGGCGCGATTGACAGGCGCGGAAAAGCGCGGCTTCCTAGGGTCCATGGAAAAGACACAGCAAAACAACAAACTGCCCCTCGCGGGCCTGCGCGTGCTCGATCTCGCAACTTTCGTCGCCGGCCCGTTCAGCGCCGCCATATTGGCCGAATTCGGCGCCGAAGTGATCAAGATCGAACAGCCGGGCGCGGGCGATCCGCTGCGCAAATTCGGCACTCCCAGCCCCAATGGCGATGGCTATACCTGGCTTTCCGAGCAGCGCAACAAGCGCTCGGTCACGCTCGATCTGCGTAAGCCGGCCGGCGCCGAGATTTTCAAGCGCCTGGTCAAGAGCGCCGATGTGCTGTGCGAGAATTTCCGCCCCGGCACGCTGGAGAAATGGGGCCTCGGACCGGAGGTGCTGAAAGAGGTCAATCCGCGCCTGGTGCTGCTGCGCATCTCGGGCTATGGCCAGACCGGCCCCTATAAGGACCGCCCCGGCTTTGCCCGCATCGCCCATGCCTTTGGCGGCCTGACCTACCTCACCGGCGAGCCGGGCGGGCCGCCGCTCACGCCGGGCTCAACCTCGCTCGCCGATTATATTTCCGGCCTTTATGGCGCGCTCGGCATCATGCTGTCTTTGCGCGCGCGTGAGGAGACCGGCCAAGGCCAGGAGATCGATGTCGCGCTCTACGAATCGATCTTCCGCGTGCTCGATGAGATGGCGCCGCTCTTCGCCGCCAACGGTTTCGTCCGCCCGCGCCTGGGTCTGGGCACGGCCAATGTCTGCCCGCATGGCCATTTCGAATGCGGCGACGGCGAGTGGGTGGCGATCGCGTGCACCAGCGACAAGATGTGGGTGCGCATGGCCGAAGTCTTGGGCCGCCCCGAGCTCGGCCCGGACCCACGCTACAAGACCGCCGCCGACCGCGTCGCCAACCGCGAGGATGTCGACGGCCTGGTCAGCGCCTTCACCCTCTCCATGTCGCGCGACAAATTGATGGCGGCCTGCGTCGCCGGCGACGTGCCGGCCGCGCCGGTCTATTCCATCGCCGACATTTTCGCCGACCCGCAATACAAGGCGCGCGAAACCCTGGTGACCGTGGAAGACGACAAGGCCGGCGAAATCACCGTCCCCAACGTCCTCCCCCGCCTCTCCGACACCCCCGGCCGCATAACCCATCTCGGCCCGGCCTTGGGCGAAGGCAATGGCGACATCTATGGCGGCGAGCTCGGATTCAGCGACGACGAACTGGTAGCGCTCAAAGACGACGGCGTGATTTAAGAATTCTTCAAAGCGGCACCACCAACCGGAATGCTTCCTTGCATTCCGGCAAGCGCGACCGCGCGCCCGAGTTAATACGAGGTAGCCAAGGGGGCGGAGGCGACCGCCCGGCGTTTGAGGGGCAATCAAAAAGAAGGAGTTTTAATCCGCCTCAGCCGATTCAAACTCCGGCGCCCGCAGCTTCTCGAACTTCGCCATGATGTGCGCGCCCGAGGTGGTCGGTGCGTGTTTCGGCGGGTTGTCCGGGCCGTGGCAGTGCGGCAGGCATTCGACCGGCGCGTCGTAATTGGGCTGGTGGA
Organism: uncultured Rhizobiaceae bacterium; assembly: GCA_964623955.1. Classification (GTDB taxonomy): domain Bacteria; phylum Pseudomonadota; class Alphaproteobacteria; order UBA828; family UBA828; genus PTKB01. The sequence continues at coordinate 25,348 of CAZUVO010000015.1, read as the reverse complement.
AGAAGAGCAGCGAGGTCTTGCTGAGATGGGCCTGCTCGCGCGGCGGGTTGGTCACCCGGTGCAGCGTCGAGACCCATTGATCGTTGGTCCAATCGGCCATCAGATCGCCGATATTGATGGCGAAGGTACCGGGAATATGCGGCACCGTCTCCCAGCTGCCGTCCTTGCGGTGGACCTGAAGGCCGCCGATATCGGTGTCGGTGTGGACGATGGTGAGGCTGCCATAATCACAATGCGCCCCGCCGCGCAGCTGTTTCTGCAGGGGCGCGTCGGGCTGGGGCGGATAATAATTGATGCAGAACATGGTTATGTGCTTGTCGATCTTGGCTTCGAAGAAATCCTCTTCGAGATCGAGCGCGAGCGCGAAGATGCGCATCATGCTGCCGGCGAGCTTGGTCATCTCGCGGTAATATTCTTCGCACAAGGAGCGCATCTTATCCGGCCGGTCGGGCCAGATATTGGGCGGGAAGAAGCCCGCGCCCGCCTCGCCGAAATGATATTCGTCGAACGGGTGATCGAACGGCCCCATATTCCAGGATTCGCGCAAATCCGTCGGCGTTTCCTCGTTCATGCTGTAGGCGAGACTATGGCTTTCCGCCGGCGAATAGCCGCGCATGCGGTCGACCGGCAGCTTGTGGCGCATCTTCTCCCAATAGGGCAGGCCGAAATAATCGTCGCTCATGGCATGCATATCGGCGATCAGTGCCGCGGGCACATCGTGACCGGAGATGACCAAAAACCCGATCTCGCGGCACGCCTTATCGACCTCGGCGGCAACCAGCGCCTTATCCTCCGCCCCGCCATGCAGAAACGGCGCGATATCGATTAGGGGTACGATGCCTTTGGTCATGGGTTTTCGCATTTGCCCGCTGTGGCTTCCAAGAGCACCAATTTTAGCACGGTAATTGTGGATGCAAAGGGCGGGGCGTCAGAAAAAATTAGTGGAACGACTCTATTGTGTTTCCTCGACTGCTTCCTGCCGAGCGATTGCCTCATAGAAATCATCGCGACTAGTCTCTGTCAACATAGCCAATCCCTTCTCTATCGTTTCCGTGCACGGCGCACGCGTTAATGCCAGCGCCAATCCGGCAGACTTCTTCCGATCTAGCGAATAGAAGAATGGGGAAGCATATCTCCGCACAATGTAGCCTTCGTCGTCCCCGCAGGCGACGTCGTTAGCGAGATAGGGGTACAGCAGTTCAAGATATTCCGCTTCGCGATCAGGTGAAAATTGCATTGGATTTTGGGTCAACAAACCAAGAGAACGCGCCAATTCATTATTTCTTCCAAAAATCGAATTGTTGATCAAGAGCAGCGAAAAAATCGTTTTACGTTGCTCGGCATCAGCTAATCTTTCTAATACTTCTGCTGTGACAGCCGGGTCGGAAATCTTATCGCTGACTTTTTCTCGAAGAGCCTCCCAATCTGGAGCATCCGTTAAATTTATATCACGAAGGTCACTTAGTGTTAGATTGGCGTTGTGGAGTTGAATCCCAACCATGCGTGCGCCTTTCAAATTCGCGCCGTGAAGCTCGGCCTCTCTGATGTCTGCGCCGTGAAGCTCGGCTTGCTGGAGGTTCGCGCCATTAAGCTTTGCTTCCCAGAGGTTCGCGCCGTTAAGCTTGGCCCCGAGGAGCCCCGCACCGTTAAGCTTAGCCTCCCTAAGATAGGCGCCATAAAGTTCGGCGCCGAAGAGCCACGCACCGTTAAGATTGGCCGCCCGGAGGTCCGTGCCGTATAGCTCTGCAAAACTGAGGAGCGCGCCTTGAAGCTCGGCCTCTGGTAAGTTGGTGCCGTGAAGCTTAGCAAACAAAAGGTTAGCGCGGTTAAGCTTGGCCTTGTCGAGATCCGCGCTGTGAAGCTCAGCAACCGTGAGATCCGCGCCATTCAGTCTTGCGGATTGAATGGTGCCGTCCTTCATCTCGCCCGGTACAAAATTCGCAAAGCTAAGATGGGCGCCTCTCATGGTTGCGTCCGTAAGGTCGGCCCCGGCCAAATTTGCCGAACTTAGGACGGCACCTGACAATTGAGCCTCGCGCATCACAGCGCCGTGCAGCTTGGCACTACCCAGCCGAATTCCGTTGAGGTTAGCGTGGGACAAGTCCGAAAATTCCAGTTCGGCCGCACACAGCGTTGACCCTCGCAAATCCGCATGTTGCAAGGAGCGACCGTTCAAGTGCAGCGGCTTTGCGTGCTTGCACCATAATATCGAGCCCTTATCGAGCGCTCTCGTATTGCACAGCCCCTTATCCGAATTCGCATTTTCCGGCTCGCCATTCTTTGGTTTTCCTCGGCCGCAACCCGACACATAAGCCGCCAGCGTTTCGGGCGCGGGTTCTTCCAATATCAGGACCCGTTCTGAGAGTGCATACTTTCGATCCAAGCCATCACGCATCTTTTCCAAAGGCCACAGCTCGTCCACTGCGCCACCCGGAAATTCCGCGATAAAAATGATGAAAAACACCGCACTGAACGTGACTATGCTGTTGACCGTGTTTCTCAAATGGCGGAGCGGCGAAATCCGGTTCAGGCGGTCCCCGTCGGCGTCCCGCTGGGTCCTACCCCACCATTCGCGCCAGCCCTGCCCGGGCGTGGAGAGGCGCGGCCAGAGCCACCAGAGAAGGGCGAAATCCACCATCACCAATGCGCGGTGCATCCAAGTGCGGGCCTCATCCTGATAAGGCAGAAATTGAATTTCCGCATAGATCAGGATGGCCAGCGGCAGTATGGCGACGGAGATGATTACCATCGCAGAGAGCAGAACGCGCGTGCCCCGCCTGGAATCGCCGCCACCCACCATATGCGCGAGCGGCGCGGGAAAGAGAAGATCAATCTGTTCCTCCCGGGTCTTCGCCTTCCAATCCGTCCCCGCCCACTTATCCTGCGTCGCCTTCTCAGCTTGCGCCGCTTCTTTCACGGCCAATTCCCACTCCGATTTGGCGGCGCCCACCTCCGTCCGCGCCGCTTCCGACTTCGTCGCCTCGGCGATCTTTGCCGCCCACGCCGTCGCTTTCCAATTCGTCTCCGTCGTGCCGGCCTTCGCTTTCGCCGCCCTCGCTTTATCGGAGATGTCCGGCAGCAAAGCTCTGTAGGCGTGAACCTTGCGCGACAGAAACATGCCCTGAAGCAACAGGTTGAAATGGAGAAACAGGAGAATCCACGGCACAAAGGTGAAGAACCACACCACGGGCACGCCGACATTGATGATCGGCGCTTGCACGTCGCCGGCGCGAAACAGTAGTTCGTGGTCCGTGGACGAGATGATCACCAGAATGTAAAGCGCGATGACAAGGTAGGAAACGAACACCGTGCGGAAGTTGCGTGCGCTGGCGTCGGCCGATTCGCGCAGGCGGTCGAGGCGCTCCTGGCTTTCGCTGGGACTCAAGGCCCGTCCTCCCTCCGACAACTCCCCGGCACAGCCTAATCAATTATCGGTTGCGTGCAAGGACCGCTACCGCGTTGGGCGATATGCCTTTACGGGTCAAATGAAAGTACACTCGGCGGGAGTTTGATCCTTATCCGATAGCGCGAAAGAACCACGCCATGACGGACCAAGCGATTTCCATCGGCATACGCCCATCGCGGGTTGGCGATGCCGCCGCCGAGCGGCTATCCGCCGCGTTTCAGCGCGAGGTGATGACCGGGCTTAAGATCTCGACCCGGGCGCGGAGTATTGCGCTCGGGGCCATCGCCATTCTCGTCGCGGTGCAGAATTGGGAGACCGGCGCGGCCGCGACGCTTTATTTCGAGGCCATCATCGCGGTCTTCTTCCTGCTCGGCATCGGCCATTATTGGCTGGCGAAATCGCGCTTCGCCCACCCGGTTCACAAATATCTCTTTACCACGGCGGATGTCTTTCTGCTCGGCTTTACGGTGCTCATGCCGTCGCCGTTCTACGATGCCTACGACCCCGCCAGCATGCATTTGCGCGGCCCCAATTTCCTTTATTTCCTCGTCGTCATGGGCAGCACGATCCTGTCCTATTCACCGCGCCTGGTGGTGTGGAACGGCATCGCCACCATCGCGGCCTGGAGCATCGGCACCTGGTTGATCATCTCGCTGCCCGATTCGATTACCTATGCCGATTTCGACGAGCCGCTCTCGGCCGTCGAGACGCGGCGCATCTTTCTCGACCAGCATTTCGTCTTCGTCATGGGCTGGGTGCAGCAGATCGTCGTCTATGCGATCTTCACCGGCATCGTGGCGATGGTGGTGTGGCGCGCCCGGCGGCTGGTCGAGACGCAAGCCGCGACCGAGCGCGAGCGGGCCAATCTCTCGCGTTATTTCTCGCCTAATCTGGTCGACGAGCTCGCCGCCTCGGATACGCCACTGGGCGAGGTGCGGCGGCAGAATGTCGCCGTGCTGTTCGCCGATATCGTCGGCTTCACCGGCATGAGCGAAAACCGCAGCCCGGAAGACGTCATCGCGCTCCTGCGCGGCTTTCACGGCCGCATGGAGAACGTGGTGTTCGCCCATGACGGCACGCTCGACAAATATATCGGCGATGCGGTGATGGCGACCTTCGGCACGCCGCGCACAGGCCCGCGCGACGCCGCCGACGCGCTCGCCTGCGCCCGCGCCATGGCCGAGACGATCCAGACCTGGAACAAGGAGCGCGCGGCGGCGGGCGAAGCGCCGGTCAAAGTCGGTATCGGCCTGCAATATGGCCCGGCGGTGCTCGGCGATACCGGTGGCGCGCATCGCCTGGAGTTCGCCGTGATCGGCGATACGGTCAATGTCGCGAGCCGGCTCGAGCATCTGACGCGGAGCCTGGATGCGGCGATCGTTGCCGGGGGCGATTTGGTGGCGGAAGTGCGCCGGGTTGGCGATGGCGAGGCGCTGCTGGATGGGTTTGCGGAGCGGGCGGGGCAGGAGATTCGGGGGAGAAGCGGGGCGATCACCGTTTGGGCGCTCTAGCGCGCGCTACGCGCTTTGTTTGCCCCACCTACCCAACCCTTCCTCCCCTCGGGGAGGAAGGGCTTGTAACGGGTACACTGGCTTTTGGCGGCTGCACCAATCTGACAAAAAAATCCGGGCCGGTGGGAGGCCGGCCCGGAGGGGAGGGAGACGAGTTGCGCGGGAGGGTCCGCGCTTCTCTCTTCCGGGAGGGGTATAGGGAAGATACGAATGATAATGACGAGATTAAGGCAAATCGGCTGTGATGGGCATCACAAGGGCGTGAATTTATTGTGTTTTCTTAGTTAACGGCTCTCGCCAATGTCGCCCGGGGTGAGGAAATCGCGCAAACCGGCAGTGCCGGCGGCAAGCCGGGCCCAGGTCTCGCCGTCAAAGGCGAGACGCGCCAGGGCGCCGGGCGGAAAATCCTTTGCGGCGCGGCGCGCGGCACGGCCGCCGCTGGTGCCGGCGAGCAGCAGAACGAGGGCGTGAACCCCCGGATTATGCGCCACCAGCAAGACCGAAGATGCCTCGTCGGAGAGACCGCGGAGCGCTTCAAGCAGCGTATCCGTACCGGCGAGGTTGAGGGCATCGCGCATATCGAGCGCCGGTGCAGCGTTCATGCCACCCGCCATGCATTCGGCGCTCTCCCGCGCCCGCCGCGCGCTCGAACAGAGGATCGCGTCCCATGCGGCGCCGTCATCGGCCAGCTTTTCTGCCAGGCGGCGGCAATCGGCGATGCCGCGCGGTGTCAGCGCCCGCTCGGCGTCGCCGCCGGCGCCGCGCCCTTCCGCCTCGCCATGGCGCATGATGTAGAGGCTTTTGATTGCCGATCTCCTTGCCGAAAGCGCGCCGGCTCCTGTTAAATGACGCGCCGAAACTTGACGAATGGGAGCGCACAAGAATGGCCGATCACAGCGCCACGGGAAACCCTTATGAAATCGGGCTCGACCGCAATCCGGCCAATCATGTGGCGCTGACGCCGCTCGGCTTCCTCGCCCGCGCCGCCCATGTCTATCCCGAACGCACCGCCTGGCAGCATGGCGCGCGGAGCGTCAGCTATAGCGAATTTTACGACCGTTCGCGCCGCCTCGCCTCGGCGCTGGCGGCGCGCGGCATCGGCGTCGGCGATACGGTCAGTATCATGGCGCCCAACACGCCGGCCATGTTGGAGGCGCATTACGGCGTGCCGATGACCGGCGCCGTCTTAAACGCGCTCAATGTCCGCCTCGACGCGCCGGCCATCGCCTTCATCCTCGATCATGCCGAGGCCAAGATCCTCTTTACCGACCGCGCCTTTTCGCCGGTCATATCCGAAGCGCTCAAGCTCGCCGAGTGCGACCCGCTGGTGATCGATATCGACGATGCGCCGGAAGAAGGCGGTGAGTTTCTCGGGTCTATCGAATATGAGGCTTTCCTCGATGGCGGCGATCCGGAACATGACTGGCGCTGGCCGGCCGACGAGTGGGAAGCGATTTCCCTCTGCTACACCTCGGGCACCACGGGCAACCCCAAGGGTGTGGTGCTGCATCACCGGGGCGCCTATCTCAACGCCATCGGCAATTCTCTCACCTGGAGCCTCGGCGATGCGCCGATCTATCTCTGGACCCTGCCGATGTTCCACTGCAATGGCTGGTGCTTCACCTGGACCATCACCGCCCAGGGTGGCACTCATGTGTGTCTCAGGAAAGTCGAGGCGGCGGCGATCTTCGATGCGATCCGCGACCATGGCGTCAACCGCTTCTGCGGCGCGCCGATCGTCCTCAACATGATCGTCAACGCGCCTGCCGAAGCACGCAGCCAATTCGATCACAAGGTTGATGTGATGACCGCCGCCGCGCCGCCGCCCGCCGCCGTCATCGCCGCGATGGAGCGCGACGGTTTTCACGTCACCCATGTCTACGGCCTGACGGAGGTTTATGGGCCCGTCACCGTCTGCGCCTGGCACGGCAAGTGGGACGCCCTCGAGATCGAGGAACAGGCGGCGCTGAAGGCGCGCCAGGGCGTCGCTTACGTCACCCTCGACGGCCTCGGCGTCATGACCCAGGGAAGCGACGATATGGTGCCGGCGGACGGCGCGACCATCGGCGAGGTTGTGATGCGCGGCAATACGGTGATGAAGGGCTATCTCAAAAACGCGCCCGCCACCGAGGAAGCCTTCGCCGGCGGCTGGTTCCACACCGGCGATCTCGGCGTCATGCATAAGGACGGCTATATCGAACTGAAGGACCGCGCCAAGGACATTATTATTTCGGGCGGCGAGAATATCAGCACCATCGAGGTCGAGGACGTGCTCTACAAGCACGAAGCCGTGCTCGAAGCGGCGGTCGTCGGCCGCCCCGACGAGAAATGGGGCGAGACCCCTTGCGCCTTCGTCACCCTCAAACCCGATACGGATGCGAGCGCCGAAGACCTCATCGCCTTCTGCCGCGACAACATGGCCCATTTCAAAGCGCCCAAGACGGTAGTGTTCGGCGACCTGCCGAAAACCTCGACGGGCAAAGTACAAAAGTTCACGCTGCGGGAGCGGGCGGCGGCGCTGTGATGCGCATATCCATTTTACAACACGCGGCGTTTGAGCATGCGGGCATTTTGCGCGACTTCATGCACGAGGACGGCATCCGCTTCGACGTGGTGGCACTCGACGAGGGCGATACTGTCCCCGACCTTGATCCTTATGGCGCATTGATCGTGCTCGGCGGCCCGATGGGCCCGCTCGACTATGACGATCATCCGTGGCTCGCGGACGAGACGGCGATCATCCGCGAGGCGGTGGTGGAGCGCTCACTGCCGACCCTCGGTATTTGCCTTGGCCATCAGCTCCTCGCGCTCGCCCTCGGCGGCTCGCTTTCGGAGATGCAAAAGACCGAAGCCGGCGTCGTTGACATCGCGCTTAACGAGGCGGGCAAGCGCGACCCTCTCTTCGCCGGCCTGGCTCCCACCGCGCCCGGCTTTCAATGGCATGAATGGCAGGTCGCGGAGCCGCCGCCCGGCGCGGTGCCGCTGGCCGCCTCGGCGCTCTGCCCGATCCAGGCGATGCGCGCAGGCCCCCGCGCCTGGGGCGTGCAGTTCCATATAGAAGCCAATGGCGGTACCCTCGACGAATGGCTCGCGCCCCCCGGCCACGAAGAGGAACTGCAAACCATCCTCGGCCCCGACGCCCGCGCCGTCTTCACCGCCCAAGCAACCGAGCACATGCCCCGCCTCAACGCCGACGCGCGCCGCCTGTTCGGAAATTTTGTCCGGATCGCGCAATTGCCGGCCGAGGCGCTGGAAGGATGAGGAGAAAGACATGCCAAAAATTGAAATCGCCAATAGTTCAGAATTTACCGGCGGCTATTACCCGGAGCAATTCGGCGGGCCGGACGCGGCCTGCGTCAGGCGCGCTCTCGGCAATGCCGCAGGGCTCAGCCAATTCGGCGTCAATCTGACGCTTATTCCCCCGGGCACCGCGTCGGCGCTGCGTCACTGGCACGAAGCCGAGGACGAGCTGATCTTCGTCGTATCCGGCGAGCTTGTCCTTATCGAGGACGGCGGCGAGACGGCGCTGCGCGCCGGCGAGGCCGCCGGGTTCAAGGCCGGCGTCGCCGACGGACACCATCTTGTCAACCGCTCCGCAAGCGACGCCGTCTGCCTCGAGATCGGCCCCCGCGCCGAGTCCGAGCGCGTCCATTATCCGGACGTGGATTTGGTTTACGAAAGAAGCGCTGCGGGCGATGGATTTACGGACAGGTCCGGAAAGCCGATTTCTTAATATTGTCGAGGCAATCGGACGGCAAGCCGGGTCTATAAATCCCTCGCATGGGCGCGCAGATTGCGGAACAGGTCCTGGTCGTTGATGATGCGCGGGACCTTGTGCTGGCCGCCGAGTTTGCCGCGGCTCTTCATCCAGGCGGCGAAGCTGCCCGGCGGCACGGCGAGGATGCGCGGCGAATGCAGGCCGAAGCCCTCCGAGCGGTGCGCCTTATAATCGTCGTTATTGTCGATGAGTTCGCGGTCGAGGGTTTGGCCGAATTTCTCAAGCCGCTCCGCGCTCACATCGCCCTCGAGAAATTCGACGATATAGAGATGGCCGCCGAGCTCGCCCTCCTTCTCCGGCATGATGGAGCCGACGGAATAATCGCTGATCGTCGCATCGATGGCGTCGGCGCCCGATGTCACGGCGCTTTCGATCTGCTCGCCGATCAAATGCTCGCCGAAGGTGGAGAGCATATAGGAGGTGCGCCCGGTGACGAGAATGCGCGGCGGATCGAGGTCGACGAACTTCACCGTGTCGCCGAGCATATAGGACCACATGCCGGCGCAGGAGCTGAGCACCACCGCGTAATTGACGCCGAGTTCGGCGGTGCCGACCCAGTGGCGCGTCGGCGTCGGCGAATCGAGTTCCTCCAACGGCACGAATTCGAAGAAGAGGCCGTTGTCGATCAGGAGTCTCAGGCCCTCGTCGGGGCCGCGGTCCTGCACGGCGACAAATCCCTCGCTCGCCGGATAGACCTCGCGCAGCTCGGCCCGGGTGCCGTGGCACAGCTCGTCGAACTGGCGCCGGTAGGGGGCGAAATTGACGCCGCCATGCATGATCATTTCGAGATCGGGAAAGGGCTTGAGGCTGCGCCGGTCGGCCAGCGGGCTGAGCTCGGCCAGCTTGTCGAGAAAGATCAGCACCCAGCTCGGCGTGCCACCGAAACCCCTTATGTTTTCGCCGATAGCGGCCTTGGCCATCTTGTCGACTTTCTCCTCCCAATCGGAGAGAACGGCGAGGTCCTTGGGCGGAAAAAAGCGCGAGCGCGCCCAGAAGGGGACGGTCTTGGCGGCGATACCGCTCAATTCACCGCTCAACACGCCTTCCGCTTCGCGGTCGAGCACCGTGCTGCCGCCGAGCATGAAGGTTTTGCCGCCGAAGATGCGGCTCTCCGGCCGGTTGGCGAGGTGATGACTGAGAAGGTCGAGCGCGGCGCGCCGGTTGGCCCGCACCATCTCCCACGAGCAGGGAATAAACTTATCGACCCCCGTGGTGGTGCCGGAGGTGACGGCGAAGAACGGCATCCGCCCGGGCCAGGAGCAATCGTCGAGGGTGGGAAACGCCGCGCTCCAATAGTCGCGGTCCATATCCTCGAATTTGCGCAAGGGTACGCCCGACTGGAAGTCCTCGACGGTGCGCATGGCGGCGAACCCGTAATCGCGGCCGAAGCGCGTCCCTGCCGCCTTGCGCAGCAAGCTTAGGAGTTCGCGCTGTTGGGTTTCGCGCGGGCGCTGCGCGCCGAGGCGCGCCAGGCGGCGCTTGGCGTAGAGGCGAAGAAGCGGAGTGGCGTCAAACATGGCGGGCGCGGTTCATCTGGCGTTATTTTAGTTATTATCGCTGGCGGCGCACCACCCGGAACGCGCCAATCCGGCCGGCCCGCGAAATTACTCCGGCAGGAGTTCGCCGGAGCCGCCGACTTCGGCGGGGAAATCCTTTTGTTTGGGCAGGCCGTCCTTGATGCGCAGCACCGTCTCGGCGTAATTGACGTGAATGGCGGGCTCGAACGTTAAGCTCGGCAGGATCGCGGCGTAGACGTCGGTGAGGCCGAGGCCGGGATGCTTGGTCAGCACATGGCCGCCACATTTGCTGCAATATTGCCGCTCGCTCGACGGGTTCTTGGTGTAGCTGGCGAGATGTTCCGCCCCGCCGGTGACGCTGACCGCGTCCGGCGGCCACAGGCTGAAGGCGTTGACCGGCCCGGCCGACCAATGGCGGCAGGATTCGCAATGGCAATAGCCCATCATCGCCGGCTGGCCGGTCGCCTCGATGGTGACCGCGCCGCAAAAACACGCTCCCTGGTGACTGTCGCTCATCCGCCGCTCCCCCCTATTGTCGGTTGCGTGGAGCAAAGAGCCTAGGCGGTCGGCGATTGCGCGACAAGCGATTTGCGACGATGATGGTTACGGGGCGATGGGAAGCGGCAAATGGTCGACAATTTTCATATCGAAGGCAGCTATTACGAAGCGTGCAATTGCGACGCGATCTGTCCCTGCCGCAAGCAGAATGGCGTGGCGAGCGGGCGCTCGACTCATGGCATTTGCGACTTCGTTCTCTCCTGGCAGATCGACAAAGGCGAAGCGGGAGACGTCGATCTCTCCGGCCTCGCGGTCGGTATCACTGGGCGCTATGACGATGACGAGCCGGGCGTGCCGTGGCGCGTTTCGATCTATATCGATGAGCGCGCGAGCGACGGGCAGTTCGAAGCGCTCGGCGAGATTTTCCAGGGCAATGCCGGCGGCAATATGCGCTTCACCGGCGCCTTCGGCGAAATCCTCGGCATCAAGCGGGCGCGCATCGCGCTCGACCACACGGCCGGCGCCGAGCGCATCAAGATCGGCAATATCGCCTCGGCCGAGGTGGAAAGGGACGTCCCCTTCGACGGTAGCGTGACCTGCTTCATTTCCGGCCCCGACCGGCCCGGTCAGGAATCCGTCTCAAGCCTCGCTTGCGACGACGGCATGCTGAAATGGGATTATTCCGAGCGCTGCGGCTTCGCCGCCGGTTTCGCTTACTTTAGCTAAGCCCGCCGACGAAATCGGCAACTTCCTTATTGAAACGCTCGGTTTCCTCCAAGAAGGGGCAGTGGCTGCTGTCCTCATAGAGCGAGAAGCTCGAGCCGGGGATGTTTTCGTGCACGAAGCGGAGCCCCTCGACCGGTAGCAATTTACCTTCCGCCCCGCCGGAGATGATCAGGGTCGGCACCGTGACCTTGGCGAGATCGGCGCGGTAATCCTGCATGGTTTGATCGAACAGGACGGCGCTCGCGATGCTTGCCGGCAGGCGCATATTCTCGGCCACCATCCACTCGATGTCTTCCTCGGCCGGCGGCTCCTTGAACATCATCGGCACGAAACCGCGAAACACCTCCTCGCGCCCGGTCTGTATTTCCGACATCAGATGAATGAGCGTCGGCAGGTCAAACAGGCCCTGCTCCCAGTCCGGCCATTTGAAATCGCTCGGAGTCTGATCGACCAGCACCGTACCGGCAATATTCTCGCCGCCGAACTGTTTGAAATAATCCCATATGACCATGCAGCCCATCGACCAGCCGACCAGCACCGCGCCCTGCAAATCCTTGGCTTTGAGGAAGGCGTGCACGTCCCGCGCATAGGTCGCCATGGTATGGCCATCCGGCGTGTGGGAGGAGCCGCCATGGCCTCTGAGATCGAGCGCGATGGCATGGTGGTTTTGCCCGAGCTCGGGCAGTTGCTTATGGAAATAGCGCGCGCTCATGAAGACGCCGTGGATAAATACGATGGGCCGGCCAGTGCCGTTTTCCTCGTAAGCGAGTTCGAGCGCGTCGTCGATACGAATCTTGGCCATGGCTGTTCCCTTTTTTATCCGTTGCGGTAGACGTAACTGTAGGCGTTGATCGCCGGCACGCCGCCGAGATGGGCGTAGAGAATTTTCGAACCCGCCGGGAAGAAATCCTTGCGCACCAGATCGATCATCCCCTGCATTGATTTCCCC
>CAZUVO010000015.1:0-12953 GCA_964623955.1 uncultured Rhizobiaceae bacterium | reverse complement strand
CGGTGCGGGCAGCGAGGCGGATCGCTTCATTGGTCTCTTCCGACGGCACGCCGTAGCAGGGATAGGCGTAATCCTCGTTGAGCACGACATCCGCCGCTTCGATGTCGCGGCCGAGCTCGATCAGCGCCGCCGTGTTCCGCGCGATATCGAGAATTTGCGCCTTGGTTTGCGCCGGCGTCGCCGAGGCGTCGATGCCGATGACGTTCTGCGCCCGGCCATCCTTGGCGAAGCCGACGATCATGCCGGCATGGGTCGAGCCGGTGACGCTGCAGACGATGATGAAATCGAATGTGAGCCCCATCTCCGCTTCCTGGGCGCGCACCTCTTCGGCGAAGCCGACATAGCCGAGGCCGCCCAGCTTGTGGACCGACGCGCCGGCGGGAATGGCGTAGGGCTTGCCGCCCTTGGCTTTGACGTCCTCGAGGGCGCGCGTCCAGCTTTCGCGGATGCCGATATCGAAACCCTCATCGACCAGCTCGATCTCCGCCCCCATGACGCGGCTCATCAGGATATTGCCGACCCGGTCATAGACCGCGTCCTCGAACGGCACCCAGCCTTCCTGGACGAGGCGGCACTTCATGCCGAGCTTGGCCGCGACGGCGGCGACCTGGCGCGTGTGGTTGGACTGCACGCCGCCGATGGTGACCAGCGTATCGGCATTGGAGGCGAGCGCGTCGGGCACGATATATTCGAGCTTGCGGATCTTGTTGCCGCCGAAGGCGAGGCCGGAATTGCAATCCTCGCGCTTGGCGTAAATCTCGACACCGCCGCCGAGATGGGCCGATAAGCGGCTCAGTTTCTCGATCGGCGTCGGGCCGAAAGTCAGCGGATAACGTTCGAACTTCTCAAGCATTGCGGCGTCTCCCCATGGCGCGCGGCGAAATCTTATGCCTTTGGCGGCGGGGGTGCTATCCCTCATCTCCCGGCAGCGGCACGAGACGCAAGACCGCATCGGCGTTTCGCCGGGTGACGATAAAAACCTCGCTTCGCATGGCATGGGCGTAGCCCGGCCATTCGATATTACGCAGCAGAAAATCCTCAACGCCGTCGCCGTTGAAATCGCCCCGGGCGAGAATCTCCAGCCGGCTGCGCGCGCGCGTCCAGGCGAAGACCGCGCCGCCGTCGGCCGCGATGCGCACGCCGGTGAGACTGCTGCCGCGGCTTTCATGCCAGGCGCGCCAGGTCCAGCCCCGGGCTTCCGCTTCGTCGATCTCGCGGCGCTCGACCGGGCTGATCGGAATGGCGGCGCCGGCGGGAAGCATGTCCGCCGCCGCCTCGCCGAAGCGGAAATCGGCGACGAAGCTCTTGCGCGACGGCCGCGCCCTGCCGAGCAGTTCGAGCGCCCGGCAGGTAGCGGCGAATTCGCGCAGCAGATTGTGGTCGCTCTGCGAGCGGGTGTTGAGGCCGGCGATATCCGCCGCGCGGTAATCGGTGCAGGAGAGGATGCGCTTCGGCGCGATCGGCTCCGGCGGCGAGCCTTCGCCGGTATAGCGCCAGCGCTGCGCCAAGAGAATGCCCGCCGGACCCCAGAGCGGCTGCGCCTGGCGGCGGTCGAGATCGCCGAGGGACTCGAGGCCGAGCGCGGCGGACCAGCGCACCGGGTATTTCACTGCCACTGGCAGCTCGCGGTCCGCGCCCATGGCGCCGGCGGCGGAAACGCCCGTGATCAGCGCGGCGGCGAGAACGAGGGCCGCGGCCGAAACAAGCAACCGGCTATTCGCCGGCCTCGCCATAACGGGTGTCGAGGAGGCTCTTGCACATATTGGCGTTGAACTGGGCGTTCATGCGCACGCGGCGCAGCGCGCCGAGATATTGCGTCAGGTTCTCCGGATCGAGCGCCTCGCCCTCGGGCGTGGTGAAGGCCGTATTCTCTTCGCCCGCCGGGCCGCCGAATTCGCCGCGAATCTCGACATAGCGGCCGCGCAGCTTGGCGAAATCGCTGCCCGCGATGTCGAGCGCCGCCAAGCAGCGCATGGACAATTTGCAGAGTTGGCCGGACGTGTAATCTTCCGCCATGAGGCGGCGCAGAAGTTTTTCCTGGCGGCCCTGATAGGCCTTGCGGCGGAAGGTGGCGCGGAGATCGTCGAGCTCCGCCGCGGTCTGACCGGGGAAGGTCTCGGCGAAGGAGAGCCCGCCGGCGATGCCGCGGTTGATCTCTTCGGCGTTGCAATGATCTCTAAGCTCGATGTCGGCGCGTTCCACCCAGTCGAGCGCCTCGATGGCTTCGCGCATGTCGCGCGCCATGAGATAGGCGAAATTGGGCGCGCACCAGTAGGTCGGCAAGCAGAAGCCGATGCGCACCTTGCCACCTTGGCTGAGCGCGACCGATTTGACGAAGCCCATATCGGCAACCGATTCGTCGAGCTCCGGATCGCTCACCGTGGCGAGTCGCGCCCACACCTCCTCAAGGCGCGCGCCGCCAGCGCCTGGTCCTGGTACGTTCATCGCCGTCACGCGGTGCCGAGTTCGGCCTTCTTGGCCTCGATATCGACGCCGTAGAGCCTCGCCGCGTTGAGGCCGAGGATTTTGCGCTTGGCTTCCGGCGTGAGGTCGACGCCGGTCTCCGCCTTGAGGTCGTCCGGCATTTCGAAGGCCATGAATTTTTCGATCAGCCATTTGGGCTGCCAGATGCCGTAATCGCTGGCGAACAGCAGATTGTCCTCGCCGACCCAGAAGAGGAGCTCCGCCATCATCTCGGCGAAATAGCGCGGCCGCGAATGGACGAAGGCCGAGGCCACCGCGAGACCGCCATAGACATTCTGCTCCTGCACCGCGATCCAACAGAAATCGTCGAGCCTCGGCAATCCGACATGATCGACGATGAAATTGAGCTCGGGGAAATCCGTCGCCGCATGGTCGATATCGGCGACGTCGAAGGCGTCGCGGTTCAAGGGCAGGATGGTCGGGCCCTTATGGACATGGATGTTCTTGATGCCGAGGGATTGCGCCTTTTCGAGATAGGTTTTGGCCCACGGATCGCTCAGCTTGTAGCCCTTGGAATCGCCATGCCACTCGGCGGTGTAGAGCTTGACGCCCTGGATGCCGTAGGTCTCGACCAGCGCTTCCAGCGCCTCCAACCCGGCTTCGCCGTCGCGCGGATCGAACGCGCCGTTCAGCACGATGCGGTCGGCATAGTTCTTGAGCAGCTCGGCGTTCTGCTCGGTGGTGTTGAAGCCCTTATTGTAGAACTCCTTGAGATAGGTCGGCTGGCAGATCGCCATATCGGCATAGCCGTTGACGAAGACGTCCTCATAGAGCGCCTCGGGGCCGTAATACTGAAATTTCTCCGCCGGCCAGAGATATTCCGGCGGGCTCAAGGCCGAGTGATAATCGTGAAAGCAATTGATGAACTGGGCGCCATGGACATTGCGCTGGTTCTCCGGCCGCGCGTCCCACAAATGGATATGCGCGTCGATCACGAAGATTTCTTCGCCGTCGCTGGTCTTATACATCTCGTCTCCCTCGCCTTGGTCTTATTCGTTACCGCTAGCCTAGTGGTTGATCGCGGCTCTCGCTACGAAACTTTTTCCGCCTGCCGCTCGGCCCGGGCCTTGGAGAAATTCATCGCCGCGAGGCCGAGGGCGATGGTGACGATCGCCGCCCACAGCCAGACATTGGGCTCGTCGCCGAAAATGATATAGGCCCACAGCACACCGGCGGCGACGACGACATAATTGAGTTGGGCGAAAAAGAGCCCCCCGGCGCGGCGCAGAATCTCGAAAAAGCAGAGATAGGTTATGACCGTGGCGGCGCTCGCCCAGATCACCGGCCAGACCGTGGCGAACCCGCCATGGGTCAGCAGTACCGGCCCGTCGGTCGCCATCATGATGATAAAAAGCAGGATTGCGCTCAAAGTCATCAACCCGGCGGTGAGCGAAAGGGAATTGACGCCCTCGGGCATCAGCCTGGCGGTGAAGGTATTGTTGGCCGCGGCGCTCGCCGGCAGCAGCAGCGCGAACAGCACCCAGCCCGCCGAGGCCGTCTCCGGCAGGCCTTCCTCCGGCAGCACGATGAAGAGCACCCCGCCGAACCCCAGCACAACGCCGAGCAAGGCGAGCCAGCGGAAGGATTCAGCCCGTACCGCGAGGGACAGCAGGTAGGTCGCCGAGGCGATCAGCGCCGCCGCCAGGGTGATGATGGCGGGCGACAGCTTGTCGGCGAGAACCACCACGATCATGGTCGGACCCGACAGGCCGACCGTGGCGACGAAGGCATAGACCCGCAAATGGGCAAAACTCAGCCGCGGCGGCGAGCGCAGTATAATCGAGACCGGCAGCATCACCGCGGCTGCGGTGACGATCTGCCAGAACGCCAACGCCAAGGCCGGCATGCCGGCATCGACCGCCAGCTTGTTGGCGGAGAAAATGCTGCCATAAGAGGCACCGCCCAGGACGAGCAGAAAGGTGGGGAAGGCAAGGCCGGAAGGAATCTTCATGACCCTAGCTTGACCTGCATTCCCCCGCCGCGCCAACCCCCTTTTCGCGGGTGGCGCGAAAATTGTCCTTTGCCGCCCGGTTTGCTTCAATACGCGCGGCGCAGCGTGGGGAGGGGCATGTCGGGATTTGACGCAACACCGGAACATGGCTGGCGGGTGCACCGCCTGTTGGAGGTGCGCGCCGAGGCGGCGCCGGATTTCCCCTTCCTCCATTTCGAAGGGCGGGACTTTACCCACGCGGAGATGAACAGCCGCGCCAACCGCATGGCGGCGGGCCTGATGGCGCTCGGCCTGGAGAAGGGTGCGCGGGTCGCGGTGATGATGAAGAGCGCGCCGGAATATATCGATATGTGGTTCGCCATCGCCAAGGCGGGCGCCGTCGAGGTGCCGCTCAACACTGCCTACAAGGGCGAAATTCTCACCCACATGCTGAATAATTCCGGCGCCACCATGATGGTGCTCGACGCCGAATTCCTACCCGCCGCAGCGGCGGTGGCGGCGCGCTGCCCGGCGCTCGAGCATTTCATCGTGCGCGCGGAGGAAGGCGTGGCGGACGGTGCGACGCTGCCCGGTGCGCGGCATGATTTCGCCCAGCTCCCGGCCGGCGCGGGCGACAATCCCGCGCTCGATATCTCGCCCGAGGATCTCGCCTGCATCATGTTTACCTCCGGCACCACCGGCCCCTCCAAGGGGGTGATGCTCAACCACCATTTCGAGATCGCCTTTTCCATCATCTACAATGATATCGTCGCGCTGACGGCGGAGGATGTGAGCTACAACATGCTCCCCTTTTTCCATATCGCCGGTAAGTTTCAGCTCATGAGCCCGCTTCTGACCGGCGGGCGGATGATCCTCAGCGAGCGCTTCAGCGCATCGCAATTCTGGCCCGATGTGCGCCGCCATGGGGTCACGGTCACCACGGCGGTGGGCGGTATCTGCCACATGCTCTACGCCCAGCCGCCCCAGCCGGACGATGCCGACAATCCCCTGCGCATGATCTATTCCGTACCCAATCCGCATGAAGTGCTGGAGGAATTCAAGGCGCGTTTCGGCGTCGAGCTCACCGAAGGCTATGGCTCGACGGAAGCCAATATCTGCGTCTACACCCGCCCCGGCGAGACTACGCCCGAGGGCTCCTGCGGACGGGCGGCGCCGGAATATGAGGTGAGGATCGTCGATGCGCAAGGGCGCGACTGCCTGCCCGGCGAGGCCGGCGAGTTCGTCGTCAGGCCGAAATATCCCAACACGCTGATGGCGGGCTATTACGGCATGGCGGAAAAATCCCTCGAGGCGTTTCGCCAGCTCTGGTTCCATTCCGGCGATAAGGGCACCTGGGACGAAAACGGTTATTTCTTCTTCCTCGACCGCATGAAGGATGCGATCCGCCGGCGCGGCGAGAATATCTCGTCCTTCGAGGTCGAGCGCATTCTCAATCTGCATGACGATGTGGCGGAAAGCGCCGCCATCGCGGTCAAGGCGGCGGATGGTGAGGACGAGGTCAAGGCGGTGGTGGTGCCGAGCGCCGGCGCCGATCTCAGCGCCGAGGCGCTCCTCGATTATTGCGTCGAGGAGATGCCCTATTTCATGGTACCGCGCTATATCGAGTTCAAAGCCGACCTGCCGCGCACGCCGACACAGAAGGTGCGTAAGATCGAGCTGCGCGAGGAAGGCATTACGCCGGAAACTTGGGACCGCGAGCAGGCCGGCATCCGCGTAACCCGCCACGGCGTCGAGAAAATTGCCTGACCTGACCAGGGGAGATATCAAACATGGCCAAAGTCACCATCACTTTCGACAACGGGCCGGAGCCGCCGATCACCCATCATGTGCTCGACGTTCTCGCCCGCCACGGCATCAAGACCAGTTTTTATGTCATCGGCCGCAAGGTCGAGAGCGAAGAGGGCCGCGCCGCGGTGGCGCGCGCCAAGGCGGAGGGCCATTGGATCGGCAATCATTCCTACAGCCACAGCGTCTCGCTCGGCGCCAGCGACGACCCGGACATCTATGACATCGAGGTGACCAAGAGCCAGGAGATCATCGGCGATCTCGCCCATCCCGACCGGCTGTTCCGCCCGTTCTGCAATGCCGGGATCATCGATCACCGCGTCTTCAAGCGCGGCCATATCGAGCGCCTCGCGGCGGACGGCTACACCTGCGTGATGTTCAATGCGGTGACGGGCGATTGGGCGGACCGCGAGGGCTGGCTCGCGCGCGGCATCGCGGAAATCGAATCGCGGCCCTGGACCACCCTGGTGCTGCACGATATCGCCGGTTGGCCCGACGGGACAAAAACCGGCTCGATGGACCGGCTCGACGAATTCATCAATCTCGTGCGCGACGGCGGCCATGAGATCGTGCAAGACCTCGACCCCGCCTGCATCCCCATGCGGCGCGGCGAAATTACCGGGTCGATGGAGCATCTGGCGAATTGAATTCGTGCCGGTCTGTCCCGGAAGCTCGATCCGTTAATTGTTGCCGAAGGCGTCGAAGGAGAAGAGGATTGGAGAATATCGCGCGCGCACGGCGTCGAGCTGGCGCAGAGCAATTATGTCGCGAGGCCGCTGCCCGGCCCGGAGGCCTTTGCAGGGGCGGTGGGTCGGGAAATATAACGCCGAAGGGCAAATCAAATGACGAGTAGGCGTGTCTGAGAGCGGAGAGAAACGGCGGCTGGCGGCGATTCTTGCCGCCGATATCGTCGGCTACAGCCGCATGATGGCGGCCGATGAATCGGGCACGCTGTCTCGCCTGAAAGCGCTTAGGACGGAGATGCTCGACGGCGAGATTGCCGCGCATAATGGCCGCATCGTGAAAACCACCGGTGACGGTTTTTTGGTGGAATTCGCCAGCGTGGTCGATGCCGTGCGCTGTGCGGTCGAGGTGCAATCGGCCATGGCGGCGCGCGCCGCTGGCCTTTCGGAAGACAAGCGGATGCTGTTTCGCATCGGCGTCAATCTTGGCGACATCATCGCCGAGGGCGACGATATTTTCGGCGACGGCGTCAATGTCGCGGCGCGCCTCGAAGGCATCGCCAAACCCGGTGGCATCTGTATCTCCAGGGCGGCGCGCGACCAGGTGCGCGACAAGCTCGAACATGCGCTCGAGGATTTGGGAGAGGTCGAAGTCAAGAATATCCCGAGGCCGGTCAGAATATTTCAAATTGTTTTCGACGGCGCGGCGAGGACGGCGCCGAACATCGAAACTGCGGCTCAGCCCGATGCGGCGGTTGACGCCGACAAGCCATCCATCATCGTTCTTCCGTTTGACAATATGAGCCAGGACCCGGAGCAGGAATATTTCTCCGACGGCATCACCGAGGACATCATTACCGACCTCGGCAAGGCGTCCGGCCTGTTCGTGATCGCACGGAATTCTGCTTTTTTTTACAAAGGAAAATCCTTCAAGGTGCCTGATGTATGCCGCGAGTTCGGTGTCAAATTCGCCCTCGAAGGCAGCATCCGCAAGGCCGGCAACCGGGTACGCATCACCGCCCAGTTGATCGACGGAGCAAGCGGCGGGCATCTCTGGGCCGAGCGTTATGACCGCGACCTCACCGATATTTTCGAAGTTCAGGACGATGTCACGCAACAAATCGTTGGCGCGCTGAAGGTCACGCTGAACGAATCCGAGAAATCGCTGATCGCGGGCGGCGGCACCACGAGCACGGAAGCGCATGACTTATACCTAAAAGGCCGGGAAGTGATCTGGGGGGCCAAAAAGGGCCGTGAGAGATTTGAAGAGGCGTGTACCTGTTTCCGCCGCGCCATCGCGCTCGACGCGGATTACGCGTTGCCGCGCGCCGGCCTAGCCGGGGCATACCTGCTGGATTACCAGAACCGTTGGAGCGCCGCGCCCGAAGATTCGATCGACGAAGCGGACCGGCTTATCGGCGAGGCCATTGCCCTCGACGACAAGGAGCCGTTCGCCCATTTGGTGGCCAGCATGGTCGCCACCTTCAAGAAAGACCTTGCGCGAGCGGCCCGCGCCGCCGATACCGCCCTTTCGCTCAACCCCAACTATGCCCAAGCAACCGGTGCGCGCGGCGCTGTCTTCATATATGCGGGCGAGCCGGACAAGGCGATACCTTACATTGAACAGACGATACGCCTCGATCCCGCGTCCCGGGATCAATATCTGCATTTTCTCGCCACGGCCTATTTTGTCGCCGGGGATTATGTGAGCGCGGCGGAACATTTCAGGGCGCGAATATCCGCCAATCCGGCAACCGATCTATCGCGCGCACTGCTCGCCGCGACATTGGGCCATTTGGATCAGGCGGAGGAGGCCGGGCAAATCTGGCGTGAGCTTATGGAAATCAATCCGCAATATTCGGCAACTGGTCATATCGGCCGGCTGCCTTTCGCAAATCCGCAACATGCCGAGAAAATCAGGGAAGGATTGCGCAAGGCAGGGGTGGCGGACTGACGGACGTCCTCACTATTTACTAGATCCTCAAGCGCCGGGCGGGGGCGTCCGCGCCCTTGGCTTACCTCGTATTAACTCGGGCGCGCTTTTGTGAGCCCTCAAGCGCCGGGCGGGCGCGTCCGCGCCCTTGGCTTGGCGCGCTTGCCGGAATGCGAAGGGCATTCCGGGATTCTTTAGCTATTCGCCGCCCTAGCTACTCGCCGCCCTCATATTTCCAGTAGGTGTCCTTGCGGGTGATGATGCCGTCATCGTCGAGCACCCACAGGTCGCAGCCCATCCAGTTGAGGCGGTTGCCGTTGGATTCGGTGCCGGTCACGGTCCATTCCGAGCAGCCGCGATTGCCGCCGACCCAATGACTGTGAATCTCCCACGCCATGTCGGGAATCGAGGTGAAGCGCCGCTCGAGCATCTTGGCGACCGCGGCTTTGCCATGGAGCGTATCGCCGTCCGGCTGGGTGCCGCGCGAGACGACCCAGACGCCGTCCTCGGCGAATTGCGCCAAAATTGCCTCGGCGTCATGGCGGTTAAACGCCTCGCACACATCGGTGATGATCTTGAGATTGCGTTTTTCGATGTCGTTCATGGCGCTCACTCCCCGGGTGATCGTGACGATTTTGCGCCACGCTAGCGGGATTTGCCCGGAAATCAACTTGCTTTCGGCGATGCATTGTCCGCTGGATATTGACTGCGCCATGTTCCACAATAGATTTCTGTTAATGAGACACGTGCATGGCGGTAGGGCGCCTGCGCCAATGGATAATGCGTTACATAAACCGTTACAAAACAAGGGAGACGGATAGACATGAAAGTTCCAAACAGGATTCTCGGTGCGGCGGCCGCCATCGCGGTTGCGGCGGCTATGGGCTTCGGGCTGGCACCCGCCGCCAAGGCCGATGGCCACGCCATCAAGGTCGGCGTCATTCTCGGCTTCACCGGCCCCATCGAATCATTGACTCCGGGCATGGCCGATTCGGCCGAGCTGGCGATGAAAGAAGTCACCGATTCCGGCAAATTGCTGGGCGGCAAGGCGCTTGTTCCGGTACGCGGCGATTCGACCTGCGTCGATGCCGCCGCCGCGCAGGCCGCGGCCGAGCGTCTCGTCACCGCCGATTCGGTCGCCGCCATCATGGGCGCCGACTGTTCCGGCGTGACCACGGCGATCGCCAACAACACCGCCGTGCCGAACGGCGTGGTCATGGTGTCGCCCTCGGCAACTTCGCCGGCGCTCTCGACCATCGACGACAAGGGCTTCTTCTTCCGCACCGCGCCGTCCGACGCCCGTCAGGGCCAGGTGCTGGCCGATGTGCTGAAGTCGCGCGGCATGATGGATGTCGCCGTCACCTACACCAACAATGACTATGGCAAGGGTCTGGCGGAAAGTTTCATCGGTGCCTTCAAGGCGCATGGCGGCAAGGTTGAGATGAACGCCGCCCATGAAGACGGCAAGGGCGACTATTCCGCCGAAGTGGGCGCGCTCGCGGCGTCGGGTGCGAGCCATCTCGTGGTGCTCGGCTATCTCGACCAGGGCGGCAAGGGCATCATCCAGACCTCGCTCGACACCGGTGCCTTCGACAGCTTCGTCCTCGCCGACGGCATGATCGGCCAGTCGCTGATCGATAATATCGGCTCCGGCCTCAACGGCGCCATCGGCACGCTGCCGGGCTCCGAATCGGCGGGCGCCAAGATGTTCCTCGATGTCGCCAAGGCCGGCGGCGTTGACGGCGACGGCCCGTTCCGCGGCGAATCCTATGACGCCGCGGCGCTGATCGCGCTGGCGATCCAGGCCGGCGGTTCGGCGGATCGCAGCTCCATCCAGGCGAATTTATTGGCCGTGGCCAATGCGCCGGGTGAGCAGATCCTGCCGGGCGAGCTTGGCAAGGCGCTGCAAATCCTCGCCGATGGCGGCCAGGTCGATTATCAGGGCGCGACCAATGTCGAGCTGATCGGCCCCGGCGAAGCCGCCGGTTCCTATAAGGAGCTCGAGGTCAAGAACGGCGCGTTCAAGACCATCAAGGTCCACTAGGCGATGTGATCCGCGACGGTCCGGCACGCTGTGCCGGGCCGTTGCGTCGCACCGGGCCTAAGCGCCCGGCTTGCGGACGATGATCCGCGTCGAAAACCTGCATAAGCGTTTCGGCGGCTTGCGTGCCGTTGACGGCGCCAGCCTGGAAATTGCGCCGGGCTCCATCACCGGCCTGATTGGCCCCAACGGCGCCGGCAAGACCACCCTATTCAACGTTATCGCCGGCGCCTTCCCGCCGACCGAGGGCCATGTCTATCTCGACGGGGCGGATATTACCGGTCTCGCGCCGCATGAATTGTTCGCTCGCGGCGTGCTGCGCACCTTTCAAATTGCGCATGAATTCACCACGCTGACGGTCGAGGAAAACCTGATGATGGTGCCGGGCGGCCAGGCCGGCGAAAACCTCATCGATGCCTGGTTCCGCCCCGGCGCGGTGCGCCGCCAGGAAGCCGAGATTCGCGACAAGGCGGGCGAGGTGATGGATTTTCTCGGCCTCGACCATCTCCGGCACGAGCAGGCCGGCAATCTCTCCGGCGGCCAGAAGAAACTGCTCGAGCTCGGCCGCACCATGATGGTCGAAGCCAAGATCGTCTTTCTCGACGAGGTCGGCGCCGGGGTCAACCGCACGCTCCTGCGCACCATCGGCGACGCCATCCTCCGCCTCAACTCCGAGCGCGGCTACACCTTCTGCCTCATTGAGCATGACATGGATTTCATCGCGCGGCTGTGCGACCCGGTGATCGTCATGGCCGAGGGCCAGGTGCTGATGCAAGGCAGCGCCGAGGAGGTGAAATCGGATAGCCGGGTGATCGAGGCCTATCTCGGCACCGGCCTCAAGAACCGCGAAATGGCGCCCCTATGAGAGCCGCGTCATGAGCTTCCTGATCGGCGAGAACATGACCGGCGGTTATGGCGCCGCCGATATTCTGCATGGCTGCACCATCGCCGTGGAGCCGGGCGAGATCGTCGTTATCGTCGGGCCCAACGGCGCCGGCAAATCGACCGCGATGAAGGCGATTTTCGGCATGCTGAACTTGCGCGAGGGTTCAGTGACGCTCGACGGCAAGGACATCACCCGGCTCAGCCCGCAGGCGCGGGTGCGCGAGGGCATGGGCTTCGTGCCGCAGACCCAGAACATCTTCACCTCAATGACCGTGCGCGAAAATCTCGAGATGGGCGCCTATCTCCGGAACGACGACATTTCCGAGACCATGGAGCAAATTCTCGACCTCTTCCCGATCCTCCGAGACAAGGCGCGCCAGAGCGCCGGCGAGCTTTCCGGCGGCCAGCGCCAGCAGGTCGCCGTGGCACGCGCCCTGATGATGCAGCCCCGCGTCCTCATGCTCGACGAACCCACCGCCGGAGTCTCGCCCATCGTCATGGACGAATTGTTCGACCGCATCCTGGAGATCCGCGACAGCGGCATCGCCGTCCTCATGGTCGAGCAGAACGCCGCCCAGGCGCTCGCCATCGCTGACCGCGGCTATGTGCTGGTGACCGGCGAAAACCGCTTCACCGATACCGGCAAGGCACTTCTCGAAGACCCGGAAGTGCGCCGCTCCTTCCTCGGCGGCTGAGCGGCGCCTATGACCGAATTTCTCGACGCCATTGTGCTGCTCACTAATTTCGTCCTGCTGCCGGGCCTGACCTACGGCTCGCAGCTGGCGCTCGGCGCGCTCGGCGTCACGCTGATTTACGGCATCCTCCGCTTCGCCAATTTCGCCCATGGCGATCTGATGGCCTTCGCCACCATGGTGGTAATTCTCATCACCTGGTGGTTCCAGGCGATCGGCGTCAGCATCGCGCCGCTGCCGACGGCGCTCATCGCGCTGCCCTTCGGCATTGCCGCGGCGGTCCTTCTCAGCCTCGGCACCGACCGTCTGGTCTACCGCTTCTACCGCCGCAAGAAGGCGCCCTCGGTGATCTACATCCTCACCTCGATCGGCGTCATGTTCGTGTTCAACGGCATCGTGCGCTTCATTATCGGCCCCGACGATCAGCGCTTTACCGACGGCGCGCGGTTCATCTTCACCGCGCGCGACTTCAAGCAAGCGACCGGCCTCGACGAAGGGC
>CAZUVO010000014.1:10877-34965 GCA_964623955.1 uncultured Rhizobiaceae bacterium | reverse complement strand
CCACCCATGGCGACGAGGCCGCGACCGACGCGGCGTTCGCCAAGGCGGCGCATATCACCGAATGCGAGGTGCCGACCAACCGGGTGACGGCGGCGCCGATCGAGCCGCGCTCCTATATGGGCCAGTACGACGCCAAGAGCGATTACTACACGCTGTGGTCGGCCACCCAGGCGCCGCATCTGGAGCGCCGGCATCTCACGGTCTCGATGAAGATTCCGGAACATAAATGCCGCGTCATCGCGCCCGATGTCGGCGGCGGCTTCGGCATGAAGCTCTACCACTATCCGGAAGAGCCGACGGTGCTGTGGGCCTCCAAGGTCGTTGGCCGCCCGGTACGCTGGACCGGCACGCGGACGGAGGTGCAGGCCTCGGACACCCACGCGCGCGATCACTACACGGTGGGCAAGATGGCGTTCGACGCCGATGGCATGATCCTCGGCATGAAGTTCGAGACCTTGGCCGCGTTCGGCGCCTATGAAAGCCAGTTCCAGGCAAGTATCGCCAATGCCTATCACTATTGCCTGCTGTCCTGCGGCTATGACATCCCGGCCATCTTCACCCATGTCAAAAGCGTCTACAGCCACACCACGCCGGTCGACGCCTATCGCGGCGCGGGGCGGCCCGAGGCGGTCTATCAGGTCGAGCGCCTGATCGAGAACGGCGCCCAGGAACTCGGCATCGACGCCTTGGACCTGCGCGAGAAGAACCTCATCGCCACCGACAAATTCCCCTATCAGACCGCGACCGGCATTACCTATGACATTGCCGACCTGCCTGTGCTCTATGCGAACATCCGCAAGGCGAGCGATTATCAGGGGCTTAGGGAAGAGCAAAAGCGGCTGCGCGCGGAAGGCACGCTGATGGGTATCGGCACCTGCTGCTTCTTCGATATGGCGGGCGCCGGGCCGACCAAGATGATGAACTCGCTGGGCGCCAAGATCGGTTGTTATGACGTCGCCAGTATCCGGGTGCATCCGAGCGGCAAGATCACCGTGTTCGCCGGCAGCCATAGCCACGGCCAGGCCCACGCCACGACCTGGACGCAGATTGCCGCCGATAGCCTCGGCTGCGATATCGAGGATACCGAACTTGTCGAGGGCGATACCGACCGCGTGCCCTTCGGCATCGGCACCTGGGGCTCGCGTTCGCTCTCCACCGCCGGCATGGCGGTCGCGGTGGCGTCCGACAAGGTGCTCGCCAAGGCGAAGCTGATCGCCGCCCACAAGCTGGAATGCGCGGTCGAGGATATCGAGGTCGCCGGCTCGAAATTCTCGGTCAAGGGAACCGACCGCTCGATGAGCTATGCCGAGGTCGCGGATGCCGCCTATCATAGCGGCGACCGGCCCGAGGGCCTCGAAATCGGCCTCGAGGAAACCCATTTTTATGACCCGACGGATTGCAACTATCCCTCGGCCATTCACATCTGCGTCGTTCTGGTCGACCCCGAGACGGGCGGCGTGAGCTTGCGCGATTACTGGGCGGTCGACGATGTCGGGACGCTGGTCAACCCGATGGTCGTCGAGGGCCAGATCCATGGCGGCCTGGTGCAAGGCATCGGCCAGGCGCTGATGGAGGATTGCACCTATGATGCGGAGACGGGCCAGTATATCAGCGGCACCTTCCTGGATTACGCCATTCCGCGCGCGGCGGATATTCCTTCCTTCGGCGTCGGCACGGAAGTTACCTATGCGCCGAGCAATCCGCTCGGCATCAAAGGCGCCGGCGAGAGCGGCACCATCGGCGCACCCGCTTGTGTCAGCAACGGCGTGATCGACGCGCTGTGGCCTCTCGGCGTGCGGCAAGTCACCCAGCCCATGACGCCGAAGAAAATTTGGCGGGCGATACAAGACGCCGGGGCGGCGTAGCGCCCGCGGCAAATTAATTCCATAAGACATTCAGCGACGGAGAAGCAAAAAATGCCGAGCAACAAAGTTAATATGACGGTGAACGGGGAAGCGGTATCCGGGGAGATCGATCCGAGAACGCTGCTGGTTCATTTTCTGCGCGAACAGTTGAAACTGACGGGCACCCATGTCGGCTGCGACACCAGCCAATGCGGCGCCTGCACGGTCCATGTCGACGGCACACCGGTCAAATCCTGCACCATCTTCGCGGTGCAGGCGGAGGGCGCCGAGGTCAAGACCATCGAGGGCGTGGGCACGGAAGATGCGCTGCATCCCATGCAGGAGGCGTTCAAGGAAGAGCATGGCCTGCAATGCGGCTTCTGCACGCCGGGCATGGTCATGATGGGGCTCGATATCGCCAAGCGTCATGGCGGCACGCCGAGCGAGGCGGATATCCGCCATGAGCTCGAAGGCAATCTCTGCCGTTGTACCGGGTATCACAATATCGTCAAGGCCATCGCGGCCGGCGCGAAAGCCATGTCGGGCTGAGGGAGAGAGCCATGTACGAATTTACCTATAACAATGCCGCCTCGGTGAAAGACGCGTCGGACAGTTTGCGCAACGCCTCCGAAGGCCATGTGCTGGCCGGCGGCATGTCGCTCATCCCGACCATGAAGCTGCGCCTCTCGTCGCCGGGCGAGTTGATCGACCTCAACGGATTGAGCGACCTCAGCGGCATCAAACTGGACGGCGATACGCTCACCATCGGTGCGATGACGCGCCATGCCGAGGTCGCCGCCTCGGCGGAAGTGGCGGGCGCCATTCCCGCATTGACCGCGCTTGCCGGCGGTATCGGCGATGTCCAGGTCAGGAACCGGGGCACCATCGGCGGCTCGATCTGCTTCAACGACCCGGCGGCGGATTACCCGGCGGGTCTCGTCGGCCTCGGCGCCACGGTCGTCACCAGCGAGCGCTCCATTGCGGCGGATGATTTTTTCACCGGGCTTTACGAGACGGCGCTGAACGAGGGCGAAATCGTCACCGCCGTGACTTTTCCGGTGCCGGAAAAGGCCGGCTGGTCGAAATTCGCCAATCTCGCCTCGCGCTTCGCCATCGTTGCCGTGATGGTCTCCGCCGGCGGCGGGGGCGTGCGGGTGGCGGTGACCGGCGCCAAGGATTGCGTCTTCCGCGCCGCTGATATGGAGCAGGCCCTGGCCGGCAATTTCTCGGCCGACGCCATCGCGGGCGTAAAAATTTCTCCGGACGGCGTCAATGACGATCACCATGCGGATGCGGAATACCGCGCCCATCTGGTCGGCGTGATGGCGAAACGGGCGATCGAAGCCTGCGGTTGACCTCGGGCGAACAACGTAATTCGATGCGAATGGGGTGAAACACGCGCACAAGTGAGGCCGGGCTCGGGGAGGACCAGACGCCCGGCTTCGATTGGAGATGTCAAAGGAGCGACAAATCATGGCAAGACATATCACTTGCGGAAAATTATTCACCGGCCTCGGCGACGGCGCCGAGACGAAGCAAACCATCGTCATGGACGGCGATTCCATCAGCTATGTCGGCCCCAGCGCCAAGGCGCCGAAGCCGGCCCCCGGCGACGAAGTGACCGATCACTCGGATCATTTCGTGATGCCCGGCCTGATCGACATGCATGTTCACCTGTCCTATGGCAATGCCAAGACGGAAGAGGATATCGACCTTTACGCGCCGCTCGAATTCCGCGCCCTGAGAGGGTTGGAAGCGGCGCAGCGCGTGCTGGCGGCGGGCTTTACGACGATGGCCGACCCGACCACATCGGGGCGTGTCAGCCTGGCGATTCGCGACGCGATCGATGCCGGCCTCTTTCCCGGCCCGCGTATCTCCTCATCGGGGCGGCAGATCACCAACCGCCAGGGCCTGTCGGACTGGTATCCGAGCTGGATCGGCGTGCCGGACACTTCGATCGGCGTCTTATGCCGGGATGCCGCCGAAGGCATCGCGGAGATCCGCCTCGAAGTGAAAGACGGCGTCGATTTCATCAAGATCGCGATCGACGGCGATTCGATGAACCCGTCAACCGATGTGCTCGTCGCCGGCTACGACCAGGACGAGATGACCGCGATGGTGACGGAAGCGCACCGGCTCGGCAAAAAAGTCGTGGTCCATGCGCGCGGCGCCGAGGGCGTGCTCTATTCGGCGCGCGCCAAGGCGGATATCATCCTCCATGCCGCCTGGATGGACGATGAAGGGCTCGACGCGGTGCTTGAGAACGGCTGCAACCTTTGCCCGACCCTCAGCCTGGTGGTCAACGATATCGATTTCACCCGGCCCGGCGATGGCTGTTATCCGGATTTCCCCGATGCCCATCAGCGCGAGCTCGACCGCGCCCGCGAAAGCCTGCCGAAGGCGCGCGAGGCCGGTGTCAAGTTCATGCTCGGCACCGATTCGGGCTTTGCCGTGACGCCTTACGGCGAATGGCATGCCCGCGAGCTCGAGCATTATGTCAAATATCTCGGCTTCAGCCCGGCCGAAGCGATCAAATGCGCGACGGTCAACAATGGCGAGTTCGTGCGCGAGAACGGCCAGGTCGGCGCCCTCGAAGCCGGCAAGCTGGCGGATGTTCTGGTGATCGACGGCGACCCGCTGGCGGATATCTCGGTGCTGCAGGACCGTACGCGTATCCGCGAGATCATCCAGGGCGGCGAGACGGTCAAGCTCGACATCAACCCGAATGCGCGGCGTCTGCGCTCTGAATTTTCCTACAATATTTGGAGCGACATCTACACCCAGGAGCGCATCAAGGAGATCGGCATGGCCGGCGGTCAGGCCCAGCGCGCCGCGGAATAATAACAGTTGGCGAATTTGGGAGAGAAATCAGCGATGTCGAAAATTGTCATTTCCGGCGATTCGCATGTCATCGAGCCGGCGGAACTCTTCACCAAACCGCTGGGCAAAAAATATGGCGAAGACGCCCTGCCGCGATTGCTGAAGGAATATAACGGCGAGAAGACCGATCATTTCTTCACCGGCTATGAATATATCCGCATCGACGAGATCGTCGAAGGCGATGCGGAGCTGCAGAAGAAGCTGATCGCCTCGGGCACCGACCCGGTGGTGCGCCTCGACTGCATGGACGAGGACGGCGTGTGGGGCGAGATCGTCAACTCGACCTGGATGCTCTACACCATGCGCGCGCTTAACGACCGCCTGGTCGAGGATTGCTGCAAGGTGTTCAACGATTGGCTGGCGGAATATTGCAGCCATGCTCCGAAGCGGCTCTACGGCACCTCGATGATCCATATGGCCGATATCGATTGGGCTGTCGCCGAGCTGGAGCGGACCGCCAAGATGGGCCTCAAAAGCTGCATCATCAATTGCGATGCGCGGCCCGATTGGGCGCCCTATCAGGACAAGCATTACGACCCGTTCTGGGCCAAGGCGGTGGAGCTCGATCAGCCGGTGACGCTGCACATCATCACCGGCAACGAGGTCGATCTCTTTACCCTGCACGGCAAGGACCGCATCAATGTGCCGCGCAGCACGATCGGCGTGTTCGCCGAGGCGGGGCCGGTGCTGACCAACGAGTTCATCTTCGGCGGGGTGCTCGACCGTTTCCCGGAGCTCAAGCTGGTCTGTTCCGAATATGAGGTTTCCTGGCTGCCCTATTGGTTCTTCCGCACCAAGCAGATCCAGGACGATTTCGGCCCGGCGATGAGCATTCCGGAAATCAAAAAGCCGGTCGAGGAATATATGGGCCAGATCTATCACGGCCTGATCGACGACCCCTATCTCGACAAGGTGCTCGACGTGATCGACCCCAAGACCATCATGTGGGGCTCGGACTTCCCCCATGCGCGCTGCACCTACCCGAACACCGGCGATGTGATCGAGCGGGTGTTCGGCCACCTCGACCAGGAGACGCGCGACGATATCGTCTACCGCAACTGCGCCCGGTTCTACAACATGGAGCTGCCCGGCTGAGCCGCCGGCGGGTCCTCGGCCTTCATGCGCTCGGCGGCCGCTTGCGCGGCCTCGGGCGAATCGTAGAGCGCGTCTTCATGCAGGATGAGCGGCATCTCGCGGTCGGCGCTCAGTTGGCCGACGCACCATTCCTTGTCGGCTTTGGTGCACACCACGACGTAAAAGCCCGGGATCGGGCCGTGGCGATGCTTGTTGAGGGCAAACAGCACCTCGGCGAGATCGCTTAGCTTCTCGCGGTCAAGCCCGCCGAGGATCGCCTGTTCCAAGGCGCTCGCCGGTTCCGCCCGGGTCGGCATCATGTTCTTGCCGGGCGGCGGCGTGACGAGCGGCATCGGCGAGGAACGGGTTTTGTCGGACATGATCTCCCTGCCTAGAGCATGTCAGGTTCGCCTGCGCTCACCCGACAGACTCTAGCTCTTTTGTGTTGAAGCAAATGCGTCGTCGCAGGTGATTCCACCTGCTCGGGATTTGCTCTAAGGCAGCGGCCCGTCCTGCAGAAAGCCGTTGATGACATTCTCCATCAGGCGCGAGACGTTGTTGCCGTAATTGTTATGCGAGAGCGAGCCGCACCAGGCGAGCGAGCCGGGCGCGAACACGGCGCCGTCATTGGGTGTCTTGTAATAGATCATGTCGGCGCGGATCATCGGGTTCTCGTCGCCGCCGCCGTAATAGCCGCGCACGGTGAAGTGAATCTCCTCATTGACCTGCATCATGAGATCGGTGTGGCCTTCCGAGCGCGCCAGGAGATAGCCATTGTGCGGCGTGCCGAATTCGAGATCGTAGCGGTCGAGCTCGAGACCCGCGGCGCCGCCGCCGACCAGGCCGAAATCGCCGATGATCTCGTCATCGCCGATGCCCTCGAACATCCAGTTGCATTCCGGGCGGAAGCTGTCGGTATCGCGCCGGTAATAGGACGAGACGTCGAAGCCATAGGCGGTGAAGGTGAGGCCGCAGACCTTGCTCGGGATGCGGCCGCGGGCGCGCCACATGCCGCCATATTTGCCGTCGAAGGCGTTGTTGTATTCGCCCGGGTTGGCGGTCCAGGCGCGGGTGCCGGCCTCGCCCTTGCGCACCTCGACGATGTTGCCATTGTCCGGGTGGAACTCGGTGATCCAGTAGAAGCCGTCGGCGCCGAGATAGAGCCAGCGGCCGCCCTGATGCTGATAGGCCTCATAGGCGTCGATCATCTTCTCGGAGGAATATTCCGGATGGCTGCCGGTGAGCACCACCGGATAGCGGCTGAGAAGATCGACGCCCTCGCGGTCGAGGTCTTCGTCGGTATGGACGTCGAAATCGAAGCCCTTCTGCTCGAGCCAGTCGGTCAGATGCAGATCGCCGTTGAGCTGCCACAGCGAGGGCGACAGCCAGTGGCGGTATTTCGGCCGCATGTTGAGAATGGGGCGGAGGCGCGAGGAATAGCACACGCCCGAGCCGTCGGAATGCAGCGAATAGGTCGAGAGGCCGTATTCGCGGTGCTCGTTGAGATAGATATCCGAAGCCTGCATGATCGGCACCTTGCCGGCGAGCAGCTCGGCGACCACGGAATTGGTCGAGAGATTGTCGTTCGAATAGGCGAGATAGCTCGCCGAGGGAATGATCAGGCAGACCTTCGCCGTCGCCTTGCCGAGCGGCGGGCGGACGAAGAAGGTGATGAAATC
Organism: uncultured Rhizobiaceae bacterium; assembly: GCA_964623955.1. GTDB lineage: Bacteria > Pseudomonadota > Alphaproteobacteria > UBA828 > UBA828 > PTKB01. The sequence continues at coordinate 27,488 of CAZUVO010000014.1, read as the reverse complement.
CTCCGTCTCGGGCGAGCTTTCGCCGCCGACCCGAAGGCGCGCCGCGAAGGCGCCGCTCTTGGTGCCTTTCGGCACCTTGAATTTGAAATCGACCTCCCAGCGCGCATCGTCGATATCGTCGTCATGGAAATGGATCGCGCCGTATTCCTCGGGCGCGTGGTGATAGACGATCTCGTCGCCGGTCCAGTTATAGCCGGTCATGCCGCGCGCCGGCAGATTGACGATATGGCCGTGCAAGACGTTGGGCGAGGTGTCGATGATCTGCGTCGAGGCGATATTGTTGGTGATGTTGGCGTGGAAATCCCACGCGCCGACGACGCTCTTGCGGAGCTCCGCCGGGCAGCCCTTGAAGCCGCGCGCCAACGCGTCGATCTCGCTCTTGTCGAGGGCGCGAGAAGAAAATCGCGGGCGGTCGATCTTGCCGTTATAGACATCGGCCTGCTGCGGCAGGGCGATCGCCTCGCGCGCCTCCTTGAAATGGCCGCCTTGAATCTTGCGCCCGGATTTCGATACTTCGGTGCGCGCCGCCATCAGGAAGGGCGCATCGTTGGCCGGCGGCGCGATGGAGGATTTGCCCGTGACGACGGAGGCGGTCTCTTCCTGCGGGTGGAGGAGCGCCATGCCGAGGCCGCCATTGGCCGAGGTCACCACCGGCTCCTGATAAAGCCGGACCTCGCCGGTTGCCGCGTCATAGGACGCGGCGGCGAGATACCACACTTTGCGCAGCAGCGGCTTGCCGCTCGCGATCTTCTCGACCTTGCCCTTGCCGTCGCCGATCCAGAGCGCGAGATTTGCGTTCTCGTCGATAAAGAGGCCGCAGCCGGCGCCGCCGACGCCTTTGGTCAGCACACCCTGAACCCCCTTGCCGGGCGTCGTCGGGAAGATAAACGCCTGCAGCGTGAAGCTCTCGACATCCATGCGATGATCATGCGGCACGACGATATAGGAGCCGCCATGGATGACCTGATTGCGCCCGTCATATTCCTTGCTGACCGGGGTGTCGAGTTCCTCCACTTTGAAGCCCGGGCCGGCCGGGTTGGTATCGCCGTGAATCATCCGGACGATATCGGCGCGGTAGCTCTCGCCTTTTTCGGAATTGACGTAGAACTGGATCGTGTCGCCGGGGCACAGTGAATAGCAATCGCTATAACCGGTAATCCGCAACATCACTCATCTCCCTTGGAATGCGTGGTCCGCGTATTCTGATTCGATTTTTTTCGCGGTGTTTAGCTCAGGCCGTAAGCAGCCAGCAGATCCTCCACCCGGCGCACGAAAATCGCGTGCTCGCACGCCTCCTCGCTGGGGTAGGTCTCGTCTTCGAGGATTTTGACCGGCTCGCCGCGCACGCCAGACGTGATGCCAATATTGTAGCCCTCATGCGGCTTGACGCAGATGCGGACATATTTGCCGGTCATCGGCGCGCGCCGCAGCTTATCGAGCACGCGGGCAAGATCGTCGCTATGGCCGATCGCCTTGTTGCCGGCCTTGCCCGGCACGCCGATCGGATTGTTCTTATGTTCGTCGATGATGCGCGCCTTGCTCTCGGCATCGGTCAACAGCGGCAGGACATAGGTCCGGGTGATAAAATCGTCGGTCAGCGAATGGCCGCGATTCTCTTGAATGCCGGTTTTCTCGGGAATATTCGGTATCATCAAAACCTCCCCTATTTCGGTATTCACGTAACTTACATAGATCGGCGTCGACCGATTTCACCCTCAGTCGCGCAGTGTCAGCATGACCTTTTGCCGGTAATTGTCGCCGATCACCGCGAGGATGAGCAATATCCCGATGACGACCATTTGCAAATAGGAATTGATGCGCAGCAGATTCATGCCGTTCTGCACCAGAATGATGAAAATCGCGCCGAGCACCACATTGGGCAGCCGCCCGGTGCCGCCGAAGAGACTGACACCGCCGATCACGCAGGCGGAAATGGAGAGCAGCGGATAATGCGTGCCGATATTCGATTCGCCGCTTTCGAGCCGCGCCGTCAGCATCAGGGCGGCGAAGGTGGTGATCGCCGCGCACACCACATAGGCCAGGAACAGATAGAGCCGCGTGTTGATGCCGGAGAGCTGCGAGGCCTTCAGATTGCCGCCCAAGGCATAGAGATAGCGGCCCATGCGGGTCCAGTTGATGAAGACATACATCATGATGATGAAGCCGATGGTCAGCCAGATCGGCACCGGCACGGTGATGAATTTGCCGTAGCCGAAGGTCTCGGCAAAAGCGGTCGGCATGCCGTAGATCGGCGTGCCGCCGGTGATGGTGAGCGCGAGACCAAAGACGATCGACGCCATGGCGAGCGTCATCATGAAGGGCGGCACGCGGAAGATCGAGACGCCGATACCGTTGAAGATGCCGACCAGCGTGCCGGCGCCCATGCCGGCGGCGCAGCCCAGCGCGATCGCGCCCCACCCGGCGCCCTCGCCCGACCAGGCGCCGACCATGACCATCGAGGTCACAACCGAGGTAATGGCGAACATGACGCCGACGGAGAGATCGAGCCCGGCGGTCAACAGCACGACCATCTGCGCCATGGCCACCATGGTCAGATAGGTCGCCTGGCGCAGCATGCTGAGAATGTTCTTGCCCGACAGAAAATTATCGGTGGAGAGCCAGAAAATCAGAATCGCCAGGATCAGGAACCAGGGAAGCACGCCGCCCTTAACGAATATGACCGCCGCTCGCTGTTCAATCTTGGAAAGTAACGACTCCTCACGTGGAGCGGTGATATTGGCCATGGAAGCTCTCCTGGATTCGCAAATTAGTCGGTCGGAACCGGTCTCACGCGGATTTTTCGAAGAAATAATTCAAAATCGATTCTTCGCTAATTTCTGACTTGTCCAATTCGGCCCGCACTTCGCCGCGATACATGACGTAGCTGCGATGGGTCAGATGAAGTATCTCGGGCAGGTCCGACGAGATCAGCAGCACCCCGGCGCCCGCCTCGCACAGATCGCGGATAAATTCGTAAATCGATACCCGCGCGCCGACATCCACGCCGACGGTCGGTTCGTCGAAGATAAAGAGATCGACGTCCCGCACCAGGCATTTGCCGATCATCACCTTCTGCTGATTGCCGCCGGAGAAATGTTCCAAGTCGCGTTCGATATTGGGCGGCGAGAGATCAAGACGTTGCGCGACATCCTTGGATTCGTTTTTCTCGGTCCGTTTCTTAAGGAACAATTTGTTGGAAAATTTCGACAGGGCAAGCGAGGCGATGGTGACGTTCTCGCGCACATTCTGCAGCATCACCAGGCCTTCGGCGCGGCGGTTCGAGGGCAGGTAATAGAGCCCGCGATCCAGCATCCGCCGGGGGCCGAGCCTGTTCACATGCGCTTCACGATCGTAAACGACCTCGCCTTTGAAGGTGATCTTGCCCGCCACGATGCGCTCAAGCCCAAAGCAGGCGCGCCCCATGGAGGATTTCCCCGAGCCCACCAGGCCGGCAATCCCCACCACTTCGCCGCGATGCACATTGATCGAGCCGTCATGCACCGCGTTATCGCCGGTGATGCTCAAATGCTCGATCGACAGCAATTCCTCGCCGACCTGTTTTTTGATGTCCGGGAAAATCTGATCGATAACCCGCCCGGTCATCAATTCGACGAGCTTCTGGTCGCTCGCCTCTTCCACCGGGATGGTGTCGATCAGCCTGCCGTCGCGCAGCACCGTGATGCGGTCGCCGATCCGCTTGATCTCGTTCATCCGGTGGGTGATGTAGACGATGCCGATGCCTTCGGATTTCAATTGTTCGATCAATTGGAACAGCCGCTCGGTCTCGCGCTCGGTGAGCGAGGCGGTCGGCTCGTCGAAAATCATGATGTCGGGTTTGGTGCGAAACGCCTTGGCGATCTCGACCATCTGCTGCTCGGCACGCGAAAGATAAAGCACGATGCTGTTGGCTTTCAGCGGAAAGCCGAGCCGGTCTAGGGTCTCCCGCGCCTGCTTGCGTAGCGCCACCTTGTTCAACAGGGGGCCGCGCGTCAGCTCGGAGCCGAGAAAGAGATTGTCTTCGACGCTGAGCTCGGGGACCAGGGAAAATTCCTGAAAAACGGCGCTGACGCCAAGCTCGCGCGCGCGCTGCACCGAGGACAGGGACACATCCTTGCCGTTCAGATTGACCGAGCCCGAGGATTGCCGATAGACGCCGGCGACGATTTGAATGAGGGTCGATTTCCCCGCGCCGTTCTCGCCGAACAGCACATGCACTTCGCCGCTGCGTACGTCGAAATCGACGCCGTCGAGGGCCAGCGTTCCGGGGAACTGCTTGGAAATTCCTTCAAGCCGAAGAATTACGTCCCCGGAGCTTCGAGACTCCGGGGACGCAGTATCATCGCTTACTGATGTTTCAACCACGAGAACAGGGCTTTCATCAGTTAGGTTATCGTTACGCCTCCAACGTCAGTCGACGCTAAAGGACGGAACCCAGCCCTTGGGGGCCAACGTCGTGCTCGGATCGAAATCCTTGAAGTTCTCAGGCGTGACGTTCATCGCCACCGGCTGAGCATGCTCGATCATGCGGCCGGTATCGCCAAACTCCGGACGTCCACCCGTCGCATAGCCCTTGTTCTCGAGCAGGCGAACGGCCTGATCGATGGAGATGCGGGCCTGGATGATCATCTGATCCGTCGGCGCCATGGCCATGCGGCCCTGTTGCAGGAACATATGCATGCCCGGGGTGTAATAGTAGGACACCAGCTTGACCTGATCCGAGATTTCCAGATCGCGCAACGTCGCGATGGCACCCTCGATCGCCGGCGCGACGCCGACGATGTAGTCGAGCTCAACCTCGCCGTCGAAGGTCTGGGACTGGATGACGTCCTCAACCAATTTCAGCTGGATCTCTTTGCCCGTGTCGCCCCATTTGGTCTGGACGATTTCAACGTCGCTGCCTTTGACCGCATCATTGCAGCCGGCATCGCCACCGGTCGACCAACCCGCTCCGGGAGGTCCCGGGAACCATGCGAGTTTGACTTTACCGCTGCCAGCCGGGTGCTGTGCCGCGACCCATGAGCAGGAATTCTTGCCCATGGAGTAGTAGCTCATCAGCGACTTGGCATCGACCAGGGTCTTCACGCCATTGATAAGGTCGATGACGGGAATGCCCTTGGCGCGAATTTCTTGGATCTGCTTGACATTACCGTCATTGGAAATTGCGGCCATGACCAGCGCGTCCGCGCCATTGGCGATGCAGTCTTCGATCTGCGCGATTTGCTTTTCAAGCTGCGTGTAGCCACCGGCTTCCATCAGCGTGATTTTTTGCCCGAGGCGTTTACCTTCCTCGATGATTCCGTACGCCGCGCCGACCCAGTAGGAGTCTTTGAGATGCGGGAACGAAACGCAGATGTGGTGCTTCGCGTCGGCACTATCCAGCGCCGTATAGGTGACGGTCTCGAGACCGGCGCCCTGCGCGACCGCCCAGCAGGCTTCGTCGCCATTGGTGCAAGACGGATTGTAGACTTGAATGTCGGCGGACCAACCTTCCGCCTTTGCCTGGCTTGGCGCCAGGATGGTAAATGCGAGCGCCAAGCCGAAGGCGATCGCGGCCGATAATGTCCATATTTTCATTAGTACCTCCCTTGATACAGAACTGTTTAAGCACAGTCGTTATGAATGCTGACCTAGTCTCCCGAAAACATTACGCTGCTGACATTCAATCAATGTCCACAAACTTTGTCGAGCCGCAAATCACGCTTTCGATTAACTATTTCCCTTAATTGGTCGAGCCAATACGGATTGGTTGCAAAGCGGCATGCCAATTTCCCGTCGCGTCCGAGACGCAAAGAAATTCTCAAAATTCTACGACCGCCCTTCCTGGGCTTCGCGAATCAAGCCGCGCAAGCGGTTCGGGCTGAGCGGCAGCTCGTCGATCGTGACGCCGAGCGGACGCAGCGCATCCTCGATCGCCGCGGCAAGCGCCGGCGGCGCGCCCATGCGCCCGCCTTCGCCGCCGCCCTTGACGCCGTATTCGGTAAAGGGCGAGGGCGTCACCACATGGCCGACCTTGATATCGTCGGGCGATTCCAGGGTCGAAGGCAGCAGATAATCGGTAAAGAGGGCGTTATCGAGCTGGCCGCTCTCGTCATAATGATAATGCTCCATCATCGCGCTGCCGATGCCGTTTACCACGCCGCCCCGGACATGGCCCTTCAGGGTCATCGGATTGATCATGGTGCCGCAATCATGCACGCAGGCGTAATTGAGGAAGGCGATCTTGCCGGTCTCGATATCCACTTCGACGACCGGGATGTGACACATATGGCCCATGATCGGATAGAAAATGCCCATATGGGAATTGTCCTCGGCCGGCAGAGTCGTGACCGGATGGTCATAAACGTAACTCGCATCCAAGCCGCTGGTGAGGTCCATGTCGTCCGGCATATCGAGGCGGAAATAATGCGCCGTGTTGGCGAGCTCGGCGATGGTTAGGCGCTTGTCCGGCGCGCCCTTGAGCGACACCGCGCCGTCGCGGAATTCGAGATCCTCGGTGTCCGCCTCCATCAGATGGCCGGCGATGCGCAGCAGCTTCTTCTTGATCTGATCCGCCGCGCCGACCACGGCGCCGGTGATCATCACCGTGAAGCGGCTGCCGCCGGGACCGGTGGAATTGAAGCCATGGTCCGAATCCGAGTAAGTGACCTCGATGTTCTCCGGGTCCAGGGTCAGTTGCTCGGCGAGAACCTGCACCGCGACGGTCTCCGGGCTGTTGCCCCAGAACGGCGAGTGCAGGGTGATAAAGGCCTTGCCGGTCGGGTCGATCTTGAGCGAAACCGCATCGGGCGAGCTGGTCCATTCGCCGCCCGGCTCCAGATTCCACATCCAGAACTCGGTGGTGCTGAACACGCTGCGCTCCTGGCAGGTGGCGACGCCGATGCCGACATAGCGGCCCTCCTTGCGCAACTCCTCCTGCTTGGCGCGCCAGCTATCGTATTCCGACAATTTCAGGGTTTCGTCGAGCACGGCGGCATAATTGCCGCTGTCATACATATTGCCGGTCGGGATCAGATAGGGGAACTGATCGGGCTGGATAAAATTCATGCGCCGGATGTCGACCGGATCCATGCCGAGCTCCGCCGCCGCGCCGTCGACCAGGCGTTCGATGACGAAATTGGCGACCTCGGAGCCGAAGCCGCGATAGGCGCCCTGCTGGCATTTGTTGGTGAGCACCGCTTCAAGTTCGACCTCGACCGAGTTGATGGCATAGGGGCCGACGCATTGCGAGAGGGCATTGCCATGCTGGCCGACGCCGAACTGAAAATAGGCGCCGTAATCGTCGATGATGTGGGTCCTGAGGCTGAGGAGCGTGCCATCGTCTTTTATCGCCAGCTTGGCGTAATAGACCCGGTCGGAGCCGTGCGCGTCGCAGCCGGTGGTGTTGTCGATACGGTCTTCCATGAATTTGACCGGCCGGCCGATTGCGCGCGCCAGCGTCGCCGCCAGAACGCAGGGCTTATGGCTGAACAGCTTGGCGCCGAAACTGCCGCCGGCGAGTGTCGGCACGATATTCAGTTTATGGGCGTCGACGCCGAGCGAACCGGCGATCATCCAGCCGCAATAATTATACATCGAGGTATTGGCATGGATGGTGAACTTGCCGGTGCCGGGATCGTAACTCGCCACCGCGCCGTGGGTTTCCATCGGCGTGCCGCCGGAGCGCGGCCAGCGGAAGCGGCGCTCGATCACCCGGTCGGCCTTGGCGAAATCTTCCTCCACCGTGCCGAAGGTCAGGGTGCGGGCGAGCGCGACATTGGTGTCGCCGCGATAGGGATGAAGGACGGCGTCGCCCGAAGAAGTCAGCGCTTCCTCGAGATCGACCACCGCCGGCAGCGGCTCATACTCGACCTCGATCAGATCGCAGGCATCCTCGGCGATATAGCGCGATTCGGCGGCGACCGCGACGACCGCTTCGCCGACATGGCGCACCTTGTCTTGCGCGATGCAATGCTGGTGCACCGGCGGGTTGGCCCAGCTCGGCAGCGGGCCGGTGACCTCCGCCGCCTCGGCGCCGGTCATGACGCACAGCACGCCGGGCAGCGCTTCCGCCTTGCTCTTATCGATACTGACGATTTTCGCATGGGCATGCGGGCTGCGCAGAATGGCGGCATGGGCCATGTCCGCAAAATTTGTGTCGTCGGCGAAAACGCCGCGGCCGACCAGCAGCCTCGGGTCCTCGACCCGCTTCATGCTCTTGCCGATATAGTTATAAGAGTCGCGCGGCTTTTCGGTCTGCCGGCTTTCCGGAATAAAGGCGTCCAAACTCATTTACCTGCTCCCCGCATGGTCGCGGCCGCCGATTCGATGGCCTCGATGATGGTTTGATAGCCGGTACAGCGGCAGAGATTGCCCGACAGCGCCTCGCGGATGTCATCGCGGTCGGCATCCGGGTTTTCGCGCAGCAGCTCGAGCGCGGTCATCAGCATGCCCGGCGTACAGAAGCCGCATTGCAAGCCGTGCTTTTCCCAGAACGCCGCCTGCAGCGGATGCATGTCATCGACGGAGCCGAGGCCCTCGATGGTGTCGATCTCCGCGCCGTCCGCCATCACCGCGAAGGTCAGGCAGGAGCGCGTGGTTTGCCCGTCCATGAGGACCGTGCAGGAGCCGCAAACGCCATGCTCGCAACCGACATGGGTGCCGGTGAGGCGGAGATCCTCGCGCAGGAAATCGCTCAACAGGCGGCGCGGCTCGGTCTCGCGTTCATAGCTGCGGCCATTGACGGTGACTTTGATTTTTACGTTTTCCATTTTCTTATCCTCCCGCCCCGGTGCGATCATTCGCCTCTTCAAGCGCCCGCTTGGTGAGGGCGAAGACGAGATCGCGGCGATACTGCGCATCGGCGTGAAAATCCGACGGCGGATCGACCGCGCCGCGCGCCGCTTCGCCCGCCGCAGCCAGGCTCGCCTCGTTTATCTCACCGCCGGTGACCGCGTCTTCGGCGGCCTGGAGGCGCGTTGCTTTTTCGCCGATGCCGACGGCGACGATGCGCGCGCCCGAGCAGGCGCCGCCCGTGGCATCGAGCGTCGCGGCGACGCCGGCGAGGGCGAAATCGCCCTTGCGCGTGCTCGTCTCCTGGAACGACCAGCCTTGGCCTTTCGGCGCCTTGGGGTAGCGGATTTCGGTGAGCATTTCGTTTTGCTCGGCCGCCGTCTCATAGAGGCCGAGGAAGAAATCCTCCGCCGCGACGCGCCGTTCGCCGCCGGCGCTCCGCAGCACCAGGGTGGCACCGCTGGCGATGGCGACGGCGGGATTCTCCGACGAGGGATCGGCATGGCAGAGATTGCCGCCGACCGTGCCCCGGTTGCGCACCGCGCGGTGGGCGATGTGATTGTAGGCCGCGCGCATCAACGGGCAAAACTCCGCGACCTCGGGCGAGGTGGCAGCGGCGGTGTGGCGCGTCAGCGCGCCGATCGCCAGCTCGTCCCCTTCGGCGCGGATATAGTCGAGCTCGGCGAGGCGGTTGATATCGACCAGACAGCCCGGTTTCGCCAGGCGCAGATTCATCATCGCGATGAGGCTTTGTCCGCCGGCCAGCACACGGGCCTCGCCGTTTGCCGTCAAAGCCGCCAAGGCGGCCTCGACATTCTCGGCGCGAACATATTCGAATGGTGCAGGTTTCACCTCTCCCTCCCTATTCTTTAACGCCGCCGTGTCTTCGCACGATCTGGATAGAGCTTATCGCCCACACCCGCGCAGTCAACCGGTACGCTCGCCAGGATTGACGCGCCGCCGCCCGGTGGTGACAATCTCGCGCGGACGAGGACCCTTTGGGAGGGAGATCGAGGCCATGCCACAGACACTGTTCACCAATGTCAAAATCTTCGACGGGACGGGGCAAACCGCAGCGCCGGGCGAAGTCCTGGTGCAGGGCAACCGCATCCAGAACGTCGCCAAGGGGCGCAAGAAACTGCCGCGCGAGGGTGCGACCATCGTCGATGGCGGCGGCGCGACGCTGATGCCTGGCCTGGTCAATAGCCACTGCCATATGAGCTATACCGGGCCCGAGACCATGGGCGATATCCCGGTCGAGGAGCATATGCTCCTAACCATGCGCCAGGCCAAGACGATCATCGATCACGGTTTTACCGCGGCGATCGGCGCCGGCGCCGCCAAGCCGCGCCTCGATGTCGTCGCGCGCAACGAGATCAACGCGGGCTACAGCCCCGGGCCGCGCTACCGTGCCGCCTCGCCGGAGATCACCGTCACGGGCGGGCTCGGCGATATCCGCCAGATGCATAAATATCACAACGATCTCTCGCTCTATGCCGACGGGCCGGAGCAGATTCGCCGCGTGTGCCGCGAAATGGTCCGCGAGGGCGTCGACGTGATCAAGCTGATGCTGTCGGGCGATCATCTCATCCCCGGCATGTGCGACGCCGATCAGAGCGCCATGGACGAGGACGAGGTTGCCGCCGGCACCGGTGTCGCGCATCAGCGCAAAAGAATGCTGGCGGCGCATGCGCGCAATCCGGAATCGATCAAGCGCTGCGTCAAATACGGCATCTCGCTGGTCTATCACGGCACCCTGGCGGATGAGGAATCGCTCGATCTCCTGGAGGCCAACAAGGACGAGTTCTGGGTCACGCCGGCGATCGGCTTCACCCATGCCACCGCCTATGAGGCGGGCGATTACGGCATTTCGCCGGAGACGGCGGCGGAGTGGGGCTTCGTGCGCGAGCTCGAGATCGGCGCCGAGACGCTGAGCAAAATGCATGCCCGCGGCATCAAGGTGCTACCGTTCGGCGATTACGGCTTCCCCTGGACGCCGCATGGCACCGAGACGCGGGACTTCGAGCATTTCACCAATTATCTCGGCTTCAAGCCCTATGAGATCCTGCGCGCGGCGACCGCTTACGGCGCCGAGGCGTTCGGCTCGGGCGACGAGTTGGGCCGCGTCGCGCCGGGCTATCTCGCCGATCTTCTTCTCATTGACGGCAACCCGCTGGCCGATCTCACGCTCCTTCAGGATGCCGCCAATATTCTGATGATCATGAAGGACGGCAGCTACCACAAGCGTCCGCGCGCGCCGCGCCAAGCGTCGCGCCAGGCCGCCGCCGAGTAGCTTATGACGGACACACCGATGACCCGCGAGGCGCTCCTCGCCGCCGCCGAGGGGCTGGTGCCGCGCTTGCGCGAGCGCGCGGCGGAAGCGGAAGAGCTGCGCCGCCTGCCGGACGAAACCGTGCAGGATTTGATCGATACCGGCCTTATCCGCGCGACGCTCCCGAGCCGCCTCGGCGGCAGCGAGGTCGATTACCGCACCATCATGGAGATCGTCGCCACCCTGGCCCATGGCTGCGCCTCGACCGCCTGGGTGACGTGCAATTTCCTCAGCTGCACCTTCAAGCTCGCGCTTTGGCCGCAAGAGGCGCAGGACGAGGTGTGGAACGAATCGCGCGACGCCATCCTGACAGGCTCCCTGATCTTTCCCGCCGGGCGCGCCAAGCCGGCCGATGGCGGCTGGCGCCTCTCCGGCCGCTGGCCGTTCGGCAGCGGCATCGATCATGCCAGTTGGAACTTCTTCGCCGCGACCGAGGAAGACGGCACGCTCAGTATGTTCCTCGTGCCGAAATCCGATTACACCATCATCGACACGTGGCACGCTGCGGGCCTGCGCGGCACCGGCAGCCAGGACGCCCGAATAGACGACGTCTTCGTGCCCGGCCATCGCCGCCTGCGCGCCGAGGATACGCGCGCGGGCACGGCTCCGGGCAACGCGGTCAATCCCGGCACGGTCTACAGACTGCCGCTTTTTTCGATGTTCTTCACCTGGGTCGGCGCCACGGTGCTCGGCACCGCCGAGGGTGCGGTCGCGGATTACGTCGCGGCAACCAAGAGCCGGCTGGCCAATTACAGCGGCCAGCGCGTCGCCGATTACGGCACGGTGCAGGTCAATCTCGCCGAGGCGCTCAACTCCGTCGACATGGCGCGCCGGCTTTACTTGCAGAATTGCGACGAGGCGACGGCGATCGTCGAGGCCGGCGGCCTGCCCACCCTCGAGGACCGCGCGCGCTACCGCGCCCAGGGCGCCTTCGCCGCAACGCTTTGCTGCCGCGCGGTCGATCTGGTGTTCACCGCGTCAGGCGGCGGCGGGCTTTATGACAAAAATTTCGTGTCGCGCGCCTTCCGCGACATCCATGCCGGCCGTGCCCATATCACGCAGAACTGGGAGCCCAACGCGACGACCTATGGCCGCGTCGCCCTCGGCCTGGAGATCGACAACCCGTTACTCTGAATTTTTTACCCGCCGCGTGACGAGAAACAGGCTGATGAACATCAGCGCCAGCGCGGCCCAGATCCAGACGCTGTGACGCTCGCCGAAAAACACCACGGCCCAGCCGATGCCGGCCAGCGGCGAGATGTAATTATAGCTGGCGAAGAAGACCGGCCCGGCGATGTGGATGATCTCGAACAGGAGATACCAGAAAACCACATTGAGCAGGGTGACGCCGATCAGCGCCAGGCCGCCATCGTCCAGCCCGGCATCGAAAAACCACCAGGAGCCGGTCGCCGCCATGATCACCAGCAGGAACACGCAGGAGCAGAGCAACAGCCCGGCGGCGAGCGGAATGGAATGGGATTCCGGCGGCCGCATGATCGCCACCAGCGTATTGGCGAGGCCGTAAAAAAGCGGCGCGAGCAGCGCGATCAGCATCCAGCCGATCATGTCCGGCTCGGGCAGGCTCTCCTCCGGCAGCAGCACCAGCAGTACTCCGGCAAGGCCGATACAAAGCCCGAGAAATTTGAGCGTGCTGTAGCGGTCGACGCGGAACGCCAGGGCAAAGGCGAAGGTCAGTGCCGGCACCAGAGATTGGCCGATGCTGACGACGCCGGCGGGCAGGCGGTCGGCGACATAGGTCAGCGCCAAAAAGGGCAGCACGAATTCGAACAGCGCAGCGGCGCCATAGAGCTTGAGATGCGCCCGGCTGAGATTGATGCGGTTGCGCGTGGCGACGGAGAGAATAAACAGGATCAGCCCGGCGCCGAGGCTTTGCCAAAAGAGATAGGGGACGAAGGGAATGCCCGAGGTGATGGCGATCTTGTTGAGCGAGAAGCTCATGCCCCACAGGATGCCGCAGGCGAACAGCATGGCGGTCGGCACCAGCGGTATGCGCGCCGCGCCGGCGGTGAGCTTGTGCCAGTTCCCCATTCGCGCCATTCCCCCAAACCGAGAGATTCGATCGCGGCGGAGTGTAATGTAAGACGCCGGGGAATGCCGCCCCCAATCAATGCGGGGTTTTGCCTCTGTTGTGACCCTCTGTTGCGGTGGGGCCGATCCGGGAATAACGTAACCGCGAGAATGAAATTTTGGGGGGCGAAAAAATGGCCGCACGATCCTTGCAGCATATTTGTCTGGCGGTGCCCGATGCGGCGCGCGGCGGAGAGTTCTATAGCGATTTCGGCCTCGACGCCGAGGGCCGCGGCGATCACATCGCGATGCGCTGCGCCGGACGGGACCAGGACCAGATCGTCCTCGTCGAGGGCGCACGCCGGCAATTGCATCACATTTGTTTGGGCACGGATAAGGCCGGGCTCGAATCGTCTCAGGCGGCCTTAGAAGCGAACGGGACGGAATTGCTCGATGCGCCGAGCCAAGCCGGCGGCGACGGCTTGTGGTTCCGCGACCCCGAGGGGGTGCTGGTTAATTTGCGCGTCGCCGAGGCGGCGCCCTGGGCGGGCGCGGAGGAATGGCGCATCAATCAGCCCGGCCATGTCGAGCGCCTCGGCGACCGCGGCTTCCCGCCGCGCGACAGTGTGATCAAGCCGCGCCGCCTCGGCCATATGCTTTCCTTCACCACCGATATGAACGCCAAGATCGATTTCTACACAAACGTGCTCGGCATGGGCCTGGCCGACCGCGCCGGCGATGTGGTGGCGTTCCTCTACTGCCCGGACGCGCCGGTTGGCAGCGACCATCACGTGCTCGCCTTTCTCGCCGGTGATGCGCCCGGCTTCCATCATGCCAGCTTCGAAGTCGCCAGCGTCGACGAGGTCGGCCTCGGCGGCTGCCAGATGATCGCCAAGGGCCACAAGAATGGCTGGGGCTTGGGCCGCCATGTGATCGGCTCCAATTTCTTCCATTACATCCGCGACCCGTGGAACGGGCTGGCGGAATATTTCTGCGATATCGACTACATCCCCACGGATATGGAATGGCAGGCCAAGGACTGGCCCTTGGAAGATTCGCTCTATGTCTGGGGCCCGGACCTGCCGGAGGATTTCCCGGTCAATTTCGAAGAGGCCGGATAACCGGCGCTAGGGAGAAGAACATGGCGAAGCTCGAACGAATCCTCACCGAACATGTCAAGGAACCGGCGCCGGGCCTGTGGTCCAACTGCATGCGCTGCGGCGACCAGATTTTTATATCCGGCTTCGTGTCGCTCTCCGCCGACGGCGAAGTGCTCGGCATCAACGATCCCGGCGAGCAGACGCGGGTGATCTTGCGCAACATGCAGCATTATCTCGAAGCCGCCGGCGGCAAGATGAGCGATATCGCCCGCGTGCGCATCTACCTCACCGACATCCGCCACCGCCCGGCGGTGCTCGAAGCGCGCCAGGAATTCTTCACCGGCGACTTCCCCTGCTCCACCCTGATCGGCGTCAGCACCCTGGTGGACCCGGCCTATCTGGTGGAGATTGACGCGGAAGCCATCCTAGGCGCCGGCCCCGACTGACAGCGCCCCAGTTACAGGCCCTTCTTCCCTTAAGGGAAGAAGGGTTGGGAAGATGGGTGACCCAAGCGCGCGGAAGCGCGCTCGATACGCCGATCAATGGGGTCAGAGTCGATTGATCCGGCACCATGAGCGCGCGGAGCGCGCTAAGTTCTCCCCTTCCACCCAAACCCTCCTTCCCCGCTGGGGAAGAAGGGCCTTTAACCTGTCGGGCCGGTCGCGGCGCGCTAGACTCGCGCGCCTTTCCTACCTAAGTTTTTTCCCCCACCCGCATCATGGATCGGGGAGGCCACGGCGGAGAAGGTTGAGCGCAGGCTCGCGGCGATTCTGAGCGCCGACGTCGTCGGATACGGCCGCCTCATGGGCGCCGACGAGGAAGGCACGCTCGCGCGCCTGGCGGCGCACCGGCGCGAGCTTATCGACCCCAAATTCAGCGAACATAACGGACGCATCGTCAAGCTGATGGGCGACGGCGTGCTGGTCGAGTTCGCCAGCGTGGTCGATGCGGTGCGCTGCGCCGCCGAAATCCAGCGCGGCATGGCCGAGCGCAACGAAGGCGAAGCGGAAGAGCGGCGCATCGTCCTGCGTATCGGCATCAATCTCGGCGACATCATCGTCGAGGGCGACGACATCCACGGCGACGGCGTCAATGTCGCGGCGCGCCTGGAGGCCATGGCTGAGCCCGGCGGCATCTGCATCTCGCGCTCGGCGCGCGACCAGGTGCGCGACAGGCTACCCTACGCGCTCGAAGATCTGGGCGAGCACGAAGTCAAGAATATCGCGCGCCCGGTGCGGGTTTTCCGGGTCGTGCTGGAGCCAAGCGAGGCGGGCGAACCCGCGGCGCGCAAGGACGCGGAAAAACCACCCGGCAAGCGCCGGCGCTGGGCCATCCCGGCCGCCGCCGCCGCCATCGTCATCGCCGTCGTCGCCGGCGTCCTCTTTGCCCTTGAGCCCTGGGTGCCGCAAGTCGAGCCGGCGGACCCGACCAAGATGGCTTACGCATTGCCGGAGAAGCCCTCCATCGCCGTGCTGCCGTTCGACAATCTCACCGGCGATCCAGAGCAGGATTATCTCGGCGACGGCCTTACGGAGAACATCATCGCCGTGTTGTCGAATTCGCCCGGGCTTTTCGTCATCGCGCGCAATTCGGTTTTCACTTTCAAAGGGAAGCCGACGCTCGTAAATGAAGTCGCCGAGCAGCTCGGTGTGCGCTACGTGTTGGAAGGCAGCGTGCAGCGCGATGGCAATCGCTTGCGGGTTACCGCCCAACTTGTCGATGCGATCGACGGCCGCCACCTTTGGGCCGAACGCTACGACCGCGAACTGGACGTCGAAAGCCTGTTCGCGGTTCAAGACGAAATCACCAAACGAATTCTGGTCGAAATTCATGTCGAGTTGCTGGAGGGCGAGGGCGCGCGGCGGCGCTGGAAAAGCGTCCGCGACCTGGATACCTTCCGTTTGCTGTGGGACGCCGGTCAGCATTGGGAACGTCAAACTCCCGAGGGTAACCGGGAGGCCGAGAGACTTTACCTCGAGGCGCTGAAGCGGCTGCCCGACAACGAGTATACCATTGGCACGCTCGGCTCGGTGTATTGGCAAAAAGTTTATTTGGGCATCAGCGAGAACCCGGCCCAGGATTGGGCCCGGGCGCGCGACTACGCCGAGAAGGCGCTGGCGCTCAACGACGAATACGCGCAAGGCCTCAATCTCATGGGTGCGCTGGACCTTGGCGAGGGGCGCCACGATTCGGCGATTGCCCGCGCGGAACGCGTGCTCCAAATCGCCCCCAATGACGGATATCACGTCGCTATCGCCGGATGGATCAAATCTATTGCCGGTCAGCCTGGGGAGGCGGAGCCGATTATGATGCGAGGTATGCGCCTCGATCCCATTCATCCCGCCTGGCTGCCGCTTTATCTGGCGCTCAATCATATGGCAC
>CAZUVO010000014.1:4459-10834 GCA_964623955.1 uncultured Rhizobiaceae bacterium | reverse complement strand
GAGGGTGTTTGGGCGTCGCGCGCGGATCATCCTCTCGTTCAGCTTCACGCACCGCCCGGACAGGCCGTGATCTCGGTACTCGAAGGCGACGTGGCAGGCGCGCGCAAGCGCATCGAGGCGTGGTCTGACAACAATCCGGTCGCAAATATCGCCACCTTCAAGAGCCAATTCTTGAACATGTTCAAAGACCAGGCTTTCGTGGACCGCTATCTCACCGCCCTGCGCCAAGCCGGCCTGCCGGAAAACCCGCCGCCGCCGCTCCCCGACAAGCCCTCCATCGCCGTCCTGCCGTTCACCAACCTCTCCGCCGATGCGGACCAGGACTATTTCGTCGATGGCATGACAGACACGCTGATCACCGACCTCTCCAACATCCCCGAGCTCTTCGTCATCGCGCGCAATACGTCGTTTACCTATAAGGGCCAGGCGGTGGATGTGAAGCGGGTGGGGCGCGAGCTCGGCGTGCGTTATGTGCTCGAAGGCTCGGTGCAGCGCGCCAGCGGGCGCGTGCGGATCAACGCCCAGCTCATTGATGCAACGACCGGCGGCCACGTCTGGTCCGAGCGCTTCGACCGCGCCAACGAGGACATCTTTGCGCTACAGGACGAGGCGGTCGGCAAGATCATCGCGGCGCTGCCGATTGTACCGTCGGGCACGGTCGCCAAGCCGGCGCCGACCGCGAGCCTCGACGCCTATGATTTTTACTTGCGCGGCCGGCAGGCCCTGCGCGGGCAAAATGTGCGCGATTTCGAGCGCGCCATCGGATTTTTCGAGCGCGCCATCGAGCTCGATCCCAACTTCGCGCTCGCCTATAGCGGCTTGGCGAAGTCCTACTCCGATCGCGCGTCTTCGCAACTGTTTTCGTCGGGTGAAGCGCAGGTGGGGGCGACGTTGGTCACGGCGTTCGAGCATGTCAAAGCCGCTCTGCGTCTAGAACCGAGGCTCGCCGAGCCCTATATCACGGCCGCGAGCTTGATGCTCGGCATGCCATGGCGCGAGGACCGGCATGATGCGGCCCTAGAGTGGGCCGAGAAAGCCGTCGCGCGCGAGCCGGACAATCCGGACATTCTGGCCGAGTACGCGAGACTTCTGAATTTCACGCGAAATTCCAATGAGGCGCTCGGAGTTCTCGACGAAGCCGGCCGGCGCAACCCGAAGCCGCCGGCGAAATACGCCCTTATTCGTGCCTGGATCCTGTTTCACCTCGGTGATTACGAGAGCGCCCTGGCCGCCGCCGAAACATTCAGGGCGGCGGCGCCTGACAGTGACCTCGCATCGGAGGTATTGGCACCCGCCCATGCCTATCTCGGCAACCGGGAAGAGGCAGAGGCGCATCTCGCCATCATCCTGAAGCACGATCCGACAAGAAATCTCTACTGGTATCAGGAATGGCACGGATCGCGGAGCTTGCGAGAACGTGGCCGGCTCGTCGAAGGCTATCGCCTCGCCGGGCTGCCGATTACCGAAGGCGGCGCGGAACCAAAGGGCGAGCGCCTCTCCGGCGACGAGATCGCGGTGTTGCTCGGTGGCCGCACCATCACCGGCCGCGATTTGGCGAGCGGCGTTCGTTGGTGGCAGGCGCAGGAGACGAACGGCTCGGCGAGGCGTTGGGACGATGCCGGCGACGAGGTGGCCGGCAGCTTCACCATCGAGGACGGCTGGGCGTGCTGGGAATGGGACGCGGCGGACGATTTCAAGCGCTGCGACCGGGTCTACCGCACCGAGGAGGGCGCGACGCCGGAGGCGGGCAAATATCTCAGGGCCGGCACCGGCTGCATCTGCGCCTTCGAGATCGCGCCGCCGCCGCCACCCCTGCCGGAAAAACCCTCCATCGCCGTCTTGCCGTTCACCAACATTTCCGCCGATTCCGATCAGGAATATTTCGTCGACGGCATGACGGACACCCTCATTACCGATCTCTCCAACATCCCGGAGCTCTTCGTCATCGCGCGTAACACCTCCTTCACCTACAAGGGTCAGGCGGTGGACGTGAAGCGGGTGGGGCGCGAGCTCGGCGTGCGCTACGTGCTCGAAGGCTCGGTGCAGCGCGCTGGCGGACGGGTGCGGATCAACGCCCAGCTGATCGACGCGACGACCGGCGGCCATGTCTGGTCCGAGCGCTTCGACCGCGCCAACGCGGACATCTTCGCACTGCAGGATGAAGCCATCGCCAAGATCATCGCGGCGCTGCCCATTGTGCCGGCCGATCAGACCGAGAGGCCTGTGCCAAGCCGGAGCCTCGAAGCCTATGACCTTTATTTGCGCGGCATGGAGACGATCCACAAATACAATCTGGCGGACCTTGAACGTTCCATAACCTTCTTCGAGAAGGCGCTCGCCATCGACCCCGGGTTCGCCCTCGCTCATGCCGCCCATGTCCGGGCGAGGGTGGAAGTCGTGAAATGGCAATTGTCCGGCGAGTTCGACAATCTGCAGAAAGGCACGCCCAGCGATCTCGCCTGGCAAGCCATATTAACCGCGCAGGAGCTTGATCCCGACGACGCTATCGTCAAGGCGCTGCAGGCGCGCATGAGAAGTTACGATTACAGCCGCCACGACCGCTTCGACCAGGCGCTCAAAGTAATTCGCGAGGCCGTCTCCCTCGCGCCCGACGACCCGGAAATTCTCATGACCTATGCGTCGCTTTTGAGCAGCAGCGGCGCGCATACGCGTGCATTGGAAGTCTTGGACGAGGCGTACCGTCTCGATCCCAAGCCTCCGGCGCGCTATTCACTGGAAAAGGCGACCATCCTGTTTCATCTCGGGCGTTACGGCGAAGCGGTTGAGAATGCGGCGCTGTACCAAACGGAAGTTCCAACGAGCCATTTCGCATCGTGGATTCTCGCGCCGGCGCTAGCCTTTCTTGGAAATGTGACAGAGGCGAACGCCGAGCTCGCCATCCTCACCAAGCATCGGCCCGAGTTGACCCTGCAATTGCTGGCGGGATTCCGTCTGATCCCGATGAAATCGGAGCGCGATCAGCGCCATTTTCTCGATGGCTTTCGCCTCGCCGGTTTGCCGGTCTTGGAGCAGGAGGCGGATTTTCGAGGGCAGCTTCTCGCACCTGAGGAGGTCGGCAATCTGTTGTCGAACCAAACGATCGCCGGGGAGGATTTCGCCTCCGGCCTCCGCTGGTGGTACCGCCAGGATGTCGGCGGCGGCGCCCGGCGCTGGGACAATGACGAAAACGAATCGCACGGCACATTTGCCGTCGAGGACGGCTGGGCCTGCTGGGCATGGGACGCGGCCGAGGACTACAAGCGTTGCAGCCGCGTCTACCGCAATCCAACAGGCGCGCCGGGAAGCCTGGAGCAATATCTGCTGGTCGGTACGGGCTGCGGTCCCGCCGGCGCCCTGATTTCAACCAACATGGTGTCGAACACACGGTTCCTCTGCCGCTTCGGCATCGAGCAACCGCCGCCGCCCTTGCCGGAAAAACCCTCCATCGCCGTGCTGCCGTTCACCAACCTCTCCGCCGATCCGGATCAGGAATATTTCGTCGACGGCATGACCGAAACGCTGATCACGGACTTGGCGAAGGTCACGGATCTGTTCGTCATCGCGCGCAACACCTCCTTCACCTATAAGGGCAGGGCGGTCGATATCAAGCAGGTCGGGCGCGAGCTCGGCGTGCGCTACATCGTCGAGGGCAGCGTGCAGCGTGCGGGGGGCCGCGTGCGGATCAACGCCCAGCTTATCGAAGCCGCCGAAGGCGGCCATGTCTGGGCCGAGCGATTCGACGGCGCGGCGGCCGACGTGTTCGCGCTGCAGGATCAAGTGGCGGGACTGATCGTCCGCGCTTTGGCGCTGAAGCTGACGCCGCAAGAGGCGGCGCGCATCGGCCGGGCCGAGACCGACAACCTTGCGGCGCACGATGCCTATCTCCTCGGCCTTAGCCATTACAACCGGCAAACGCTTGAGGGCATCGTCGAGGCGGTGGCCCATTTAAAAAATGCTGTCGAGCTGGACCCGGACTATGCGGCGGCCTACACCGCGCTTGCCAAGGTTTACGCATGGAAATCCTCGGACGGGATTCAGGCGGCCGACGCATTGAAGATTCCGTTCCGCCACATGCCGTCCGTGTATTGGGGGTATCTGGAGAAGGGCATGGCCCGGCCAAGCGCGGACAATCATCTTATCCGATCCTGGATTGCCAGGCGCTTCCGTCAGTACGACCGTGCGATCGCCGAAGCGGAGCAGGCCCTCGCGCTCAACCCGAACCATGACGAAACCTTCGTGGCATTGGCCGAAGCGCTGATTTATGCCGGGCGCCCGAATGAGGGCATCCCGTTCGCGCGGCAGGCCATGCGCCTCAACCCCACGCTTCCCGCATATCCTCTTTTCGTCCTCGGGTTGGCGGAGTTTACGTTCGGCAATTCCGAAAAATCGGTCGAGCTATTGCACCGCGCGCGGCAGCACGCGCCGGATATTTCTCATTACGCCGGTCTTCTCGCGGCCGCTTACGGTGAGCTTGGCATGGTGGAAGAAGCCAAGACCGCCTTCGCCGATTTCGCCAAGGGCTACTACATCCCGCCCGCCTTGGATTGGTCGGTGCTGATGTACCCGTTCGCGCAGGAAAGCGTTCTGGATCGCCTCGCCGCCGGTTTCAGGGCGGCCGGCGTGCCCTCGGAGGAAGACGGCGGCATAGACCATTTGCCGCTCCACGACGGCAACAAACTGAGTGGCGCGGAGATCAAGTCTCTCCTGTTCGACCGCGAGATCGGCGGCTACGATTTCTGGGAAGGAGGCAGCAGTTGGACCCAGCGGCGCACAGCGGGCGGCGCGGTGGAGCATGACGGCTTCCCGTCCCATGTCGGCATCACCGGCGTGACCGCCGGCGTCGGCCGGATCGAGGACGACATGCTGTGCGAGTTGTGGCCGGAGTACAACAAGACGCAGGAAATTTGCGTCGTGATCTATCGCATTCCCGGGGGCAAATTCCAATGGGATCCGTTCAAGGGCGCCACGACATTGGATTACGTCATGGTAACGGAATTGGGCCCGCACCCGTTCTCTCCGGTCGAGTGAGCGCGCTTTTTTGTTGGCCCTCAATCGCCGGGCGGGCGCGTCCGCGCCCTTGGCTTGGGCGCGCTTGGCTCTCCCTTCCCGCTGAGAAGGAAGGGCTTGTAAGCGAGTGAGCTATGAAATCGCTTCCGCGCGTGCCCCCTTCTCATCCAGCGCCCGCAAAATAACCTCCGGCGTCGCCGGTATCTCACTGATCTCCACATCAAGCGCGTTGTTGATGGCGTTGAGGATGGCGGGGATCGGGCTGTTGGCGACCATTTCGCCGACGCCCTTGGCCCCAAAGGGGCCGCTCGCGCTCGGGTATTCCAATACTTCGCATTCGACCGGCGGCATTTCCGCCACCCCGGCCATGCCGTAATTGAGGAAGTCTAGGGGCGCGTGGGCGGTGCTCGGGTAGTAGGGGGCGGTGGTTTCGCATAAGGCATGGCCGATGGCCATCCAGGCGCCGCCGGTGATCTGGCCCTTGACCAGCTCCGGGTTGATCTGGCGGCCGACTTCATAGGCGCTTTTGAGGCTGAGGACTTCGACCTCGCCGGTCTCGGTGTCGACCTCGACCTCGGCGACGGTGCAGGCATGGGCCTGGGTGGAGTGCGGGTCGCTTTCGCCGGTCTCCGGGTCCTGGGGGCTTTTCGGCACGAGGTAGAGGCCGCGCCCGGCGATGGTCCTGCCATATTGGAAGGTCGCGGCCTGGAGGGTGTCGCGCACCGAGACGGCTTTCTCCTCGACCCCCGCGACGTGGATATTGCCCTTGCCGTCGGTGGCGAGATCCGCCGCGCTCACTTCGAGCATCTCGGCGGCAACGTCGAGCATGGCCACGCGCGCTTCCCTGGCCGCCATCACCACCGCGTTGCCGGCGCGGTGGGTGGTGCGGCTCGCGCCGGTGCCGCTGCAATGGGGGCCGGTGTCGGTATCGCCGGTATCGACGATCACCGTCTCGAGCGGCACGCCGAGGGTCTCGGCGGCGAGCTGCGCCATCACCGTCTTCAACCCCTGGCCGAGATCGACGCTGGCAAGCGCCACGGTGAAGGCGCCGGACGGCGCGGCGTGAACCAGCGCGCCGGTGGGATCGCCGCCGAGATGCATGCCGATGGGATAGCTTACCGCCGCCATCCCGCTGCCGCGTTTCTTGCTCATGTCAACCTGCCTCGCGCTCGTCCGACGACATGCGGCGGTATGGCTCGGGCAATTCCGTACCCGAAAGCCGCGCCGCCGCCTGGATGGTCTCGACCAGGGCGGCGTCCCATACCGGGCGGTGGTGCCCCTTCATATCGCCATTGCGGAAGGCGTTTTTGAGGCGGAACTGCCACGGGTCCATACCGATCCGCTTGGCCACCCGGTCCATCTGCATCT
>CAZUVO010000014.1:0-4397 GCA_964623955.1 uncultured Rhizobiaceae bacterium | reverse complement strand
GGCATGACGCCGAAGCCGCGCATCGCCGCCGAGGGCGTGCGGTTGGTGAAGACGCAATAGACGTCCGCAGAGACGTTGGCGACCGTATAGGGCCCCGGCATGTGCGAGGCATGCTTGAAGGCGCCATAGATGCTGTTGCGCAAATAGGCGCCGATATCCTGATGCGTCGTCACCCGGCGCGCGGTGAGGCGGCCATCCTTCGTGACGCCGTCCTTGATTTTGATGCGCCAGGCCGCGCGGGTCGAGGAGACGGTCATCTCCTCCTCGCGGGTGAAGCGGTATTTCACGGCGCGCCCGGCCTTCATCGCGGCAAGGAGCGCCATCGGCTCGATCGCCATGTCCACCTTGCCGCCGAAGCCGCCGCCGGCGGTGCCGCCGATCAGGTGCAGCGCGCCGGGATCGAGGCCGACGATCTCGGCGGCATTGTCGCGTGTGTTGGAGAGCGACTGGCTGTTGCTATAGAGCGTGTAGCGCCCGTCGCCGCCGGGCATGGCGATGCAGCCGGCGGTCTCGATCGGCGCCTGCTCGATGGGCCGGGTTTGATAGACGTGTTCAACGATGTGATCGGCTTCCGCGAAACCCTGCTCGACATCGCCGAGGCGGATCTGCGCCGCCGCGTGATCGTCCGGGAACATGTAATGATTGTCGGGCCAGCAATCGAACAGATTGGGCGCGTCCGGCGCGAGCGCCGCGTCGATATCGAACACCGTCGGCAGCTTGTCGTAACGCACTCTCACCTTGGCCGCCGCGTCCTCGGCCTGGCTTAAGGATTCCGCCGCCACGGCGACAATCGGCTCGCCTTTCCAGCGCACTTTGTCGACAGCGAGAATGGGTTCCGCGCCGGGAGCGATACCCACCGCCTCGAAATGGCTCCACACTTTCGTCGCCGGCACGTCGCGATAGGTCAGCACGGCCACCACGCCCGGGGAACGCTCGACTTTCGAGGTATCGATGTCGAGGATGTGGGCATGGGGCTGGGCGCTGCGGTGGATTTTTAGATGCAGCATGCGCGGCACGCGCATATCGTCGTAATAGCGCGTCGCGCCGGTGACGTGACTCTCGAGATCGCGCTGCTTGACCGGCCGGCCGAGGGCATGGCCGGGCTGAAGTTTCGCCTTGGCGGTCATGCGCCCTCTCCCTTCGCCAGCTTGCGGGCGGCGCTTTCGACCGCTTCGATGATGGGCAGATAGCCGGTGCAGCGGCAGAGATTGCCGGAGATCGCCTCCATGATATCGTCTCGGCTCGGCGCCGGATTCTCGGCGAGGAGCGCATGGGCGCTGACGATCATGCCCGAGGTGCAATAGCCGCATTGCGCCGCCGAATGTTCGACGAAGCTCTCCTGCACGACCCTGGCGCTGTTGCTTTGATTAAGCCCTTCCAGGGTGGTGATCTCCGCACCATCGAGGCCGGCCACCGGCAGCAGGCAGGCGATGCGCAACTCGCCGTTCACCAATACCGAGCAGGCGCCGCAACTGCCTTGCGTGCAGCCATCCTTGACCGAGCTGTAGTCCAGAGTTTCGCGCAGCACTTGTTGCAGGGTAATGAAGCCGTCGGCGGCGACATGTTCTTTGCTGCCATTAACCGTGAGGCTGATGAGCTTGCCCGTCATGCTGCCGCCTCGGTCAAAGCGCGGCCGGTATAGATTCCGACCATGCGTCGGCGGTACCAGGCGCTCGCCACCGGATCGTCGGCGGGATCACACCCAGCGGCGGCGGCGCGGGACGCCGCGTCGATGGCCTCGGCGTCGAGCGCGCGGCCGAGGAGCGATTGCTCCGCCTCTTCGGCGCGCAGGGGAAACTCGCCGGCGCCGCCAAGCGCGATGCGCGCCGCCGAAACCTTGCGGTCATTATCGAACGCGATGCGCGCGGCGACGGAGATCACCGTCGGCCCGCCATAACGCTGGCGGGCGCATTTGACAAAGACCAGGCGGCCTTCGGGCCGGGCAAACTCGATATGGGTCAGGAGGCCCGGCGCGGCATCGCCCGTGGCGTAGAAATCCGCCAGGGCGATTGTCTGTGCGCCGTTCGGCGCGGCGAAGACCAATACCGCATCCAACGCCAGCAGCACCGCCGCGACCGTGCCATAGGGCTGGCGCGCGAAGATATTGCCGCCGACCGTCGCCACATTCCTGAGCGCTGGCCCGGCGACCCGGCGCGCGGCCTGGCGGAGCGCATCGGGCATGTCCGCTTTGGCGAGAGCATGCATGGTAACGCCGGCGCCGAGGCGAAAACACCCGTCCAGCGTTTCGATTTCACCCAGGCCGAGACGCTCAATACCCATGACATATTTGCTGTTGGGCACGGCGACCAGACGCGGGCCATTGCATTCAATGCACGCGATGCCGCGGCCATGGCGCCCCCGGCAGGTGGCGCAGCGCATGGCGCTGGTGCCGCCCGCCATGATGGCGAGCGCACGGCCATGCGCCGTCATCAGATCGCGCGCCTCGTCGAGCGTAGAGGGAAGTAGATACGCCGCCATCACCCGGAGAGATTATCCGGGCGCGGCGGTGCCCTCTTTGATGTGGATCATGTGGGTCAGGGGAGTGACGCGGCGATGGCGGCCTCGGCGGGCGTCGCGCGAAAGCCGGGCAGCGCGGCGGCGAGCTTGGCGCCGTCGATGGCGTGCGGCCGGCGCCACAGATAGGACATTTCGGCGACCTCGCGCATCTTGGGCCAAGCCAGGCCGAGCAGGCGGATCATCGGCCAGGAGAGACCCTTGACCTTAAGTTCGCGCCCGGCGGAGCGCGCCATGGCGTCGACCATCATTTGGCCGGTCAACGCATAGCCGGGAAAACCGAAACTCTCGAAGCGCGCGAAACCGGCGCGCCTCTCCGCCAGTTCGACCATGGCGCGCGCCATATCGGGCAAATAGGCCCAGGCATGGGCGCGGTCGAGCGGGCCGGGATACATCACCCGCCCGGCACCGATATGCGCCGCGATATAGCTGTCGAACCAATTGCCGGTTTTCCGCCGCTCGATGAAATCGCCGGCACGGAGAATGATTGTCTGCACGCCGTCATCGCCGGCATAGGCATAGGCGCGCTCCATCTCGGCGCGGAGCCGGCCTTTGCCGGTGGTCGGCGCGGCAGGTGTATCTTCGGCCAGGCGTTCCGGCATTTGCGCGCCGTAATGATAGATATTGCCCGGGATCATCACCGTCGCGCCGGTGGATTTGGCCGCCGCGATGACGCTTGCGGTCAGCTTCGGCAGCTCGCGCCGCCAGCGCTCGTAGGGTGGATTGAGCGCGTTGACGATGACATCGCAGCCATCGCAGGCGGCGGCGAGGGCCGGCGCATCGAAGGCATCGCCGATCCGCCATTCGATTTTCTCTGAATTTTCCGCGCCGGAGCGGGCGAAGCCGCGCACCTGCCAGCCGGCGACATGAAAAGCATCGGCGGCGGCGCGGCCGAAGCGGCCCCGAGCGCCGAGAATAATGACGGTCTCAGACATATCCTTGTCTCCCAAATTGGTTGGATCCGATATATCCAACTTAGCTATTCTATTTTGGATGTGAATTCGTAAAATATGGCTATCTATTATTCATTTTCGTATGGATGCGATGGCCGAAACGTTCGATTGGGCTCATTTGCGGAGTTTTATCGCCGTGGCGCGGGAAGGCTCGCTCAGCGCGGCGGCGCGCGCGCTGGGCGGCAGCCAGCCGACCATGGGCCGCCATGTCGCGGCGCTCGAAGCGGAGCTCGGCGTGCGCCTGTTCGAACGCGCCGGCGGTGGCCTGCTGCTCACCCCGACCGGGAGCGATCTGCTCGATCACGCCGAGCGCATGGCCGAGGCGGCGGACCGGCTCGCG
Organism: uncultured Rhizobiaceae bacterium; assembly: GCA_964623955.1. GTDB lineage: Bacteria > Pseudomonadota > Alphaproteobacteria > UBA828 > UBA828 > PTKB01. The sequence goes on along the minus strand of CAZUVO010000014.1, from coordinate 590 downwards.
CTCGCGGCTGAAGGCCGGGCCGAGGCGGTTGCCGGCACCATCCGCATCACGGCGAGCGAGATCGTCGCGACTTATCTCTTGCCCGATATTCTGGTCGCCCTGCACCAAGCCGAGCCGGAGATCGAAATAGAACTGGTCGCCTCGGACAGAACCGAAAACCTGTTGCAGCGCGAGGCGGATATCGCCATTCGCATGTACCGCCCGACGCAAGCCGATGTGGTAACGCGCAAGGTGGCCGATCTTCGCCTCGGCATGTTCGCCGCCGAGAGCTATGTCGCCCGGCGCGGCGCGCCACGCTCGTTCGCGGAGTTCGCCGACCATGACATTATCGGCTATGACCGCAGCGACCAGATCATCCGGGGCTTTCGCGAAGCGGGGCTGGCGGTCGGGCGCGACTTCTTCTCTTTCCGTTCGGACAATCAGGTGGTGTGCTGGCGGATGGTGGTCGCCGGCTATGGCATCGGCTTCAATCAGACCTCCATCGGCGAGACCGAGCCGCGCGTCCTACGCCTGCCCGTCGATGCCGACCTGCCCACCCTACCGGTATGGCTGACGGCGCACGCAGAACTGAAAACCAGTCATCGCGTGCG
>CAZUVO010000013.1:35128-35808 GCA_964623955.1 uncultured Rhizobiaceae bacterium | reverse complement strand
TGGCCCGAGAGCGATCACGCGATCTACATCACCATCAACGACATCATGCGCGACGGCCGGCGCCAGCCCTTCGAGATTTTCATCAATTCGAAGAACACCGAACATTATGCCTGGACCGTGGCGCTCACCCGCATGATCAGCGCCGTCTTCCGGCGCGGCGGCGATATCTCCTTCGTCGTCGAGGAGCTGAAGGCGGTGTTCGATCCGCGCGGCGGGCAATGGATGGATGGGCGTTACGTGCCGTCGATACTCGCCGCCATCGGCGAAGTGATCGAACATCATTTGGCGCTGATCGGCTTTGCCCCCGCCCAGGCGCCGGCCGCCGGGCGCGCGCCCGCCGCCGAAGCCGCGCCGCCGCCCGACCGTTTGCGGAGCTGCCCGCGCTGCAGTCAGTTCGGCGTCATTCAGCAGGAGGGGTGCGATGTCTGCACGGCCTGCGGCTTTTCCAAATGCGCTTGAGGCTTTAGTTTTCGGCGTTTACCTCTTCGAGAAGGCGCGTCAAGTGCCGGACCGGCAAACCCAACTGGCGGAGATGATGGATCGTATTGGCCAGATAATCGCGCGCATTGCCCGCTATGCCCTGCCCGTTGCGAATCAGTTCAACGGTGATGTCATGATCGAGCTTGCCGGCATATTGCGGGCCCGCGCGGTCGGCGGTGTAGGTATGCGCCAGCACTCGC
>CAZUVO010000013.1:0-35118 GCA_964623955.1 uncultured Rhizobiaceae bacterium | reverse complement strand
TTGGCTCAGGGTGACCGGCAGGTGGCGCGCGACGTAAACCTGATAGATCATCTCCCGCGCATGGATCTGGGCGAGAATGTCGGGCGCCGCATCCGGCCGCAGGCGGAAGGCGCGCCCGACGCAGGAGCCGCCGGCATCGAGCCCGAGCACCAGGCCGGGATTTTTCGGCGAGCCGCGATAAATGTGGGAATAGATGCAAAAGGCGCGATGATAGCCGCGCAAGAGCGCCGGCCCGGATTCGGCGAATTCGAAATCCGGCCGCCACATCAGGGAGCCATAGGCGAATACCCAAATTTCGTCTTTGCGTGTCTTCGTCATCACCGGCAAGATAATGGTTGCGACGGAAGTGTAGCGTTGGCGGGAGCATGAGCAAGTTGAGACAGGGCCGCGTCAAGATTATTCCGCTTGCGCTCAGTCTGGTGGGCGGCATCGCAATCGCGATCGTCGCTTATACCGCCTATTGGTTTGTGGCGGCAGACGAAATCGGTGACCGCATCGCCGCCTGGGCCGAAGAGCAGCGCGCCCGTGGCATGACGGTCGAAGCCGGCGAGCCGGAGGTAAGCGGCTACCCGCTGCAATTCGAAGTATCTCTGAGCCAACCTTCCGTCGATCATAGTGCCGAGGGCTGGGCGTGGCGCGGCGACGCCATCACCGCCAGTTTCCGTCCCTGGCAGTTCGACGAGTTTGATCTGAAATTCCAGGGCCGCAACGATGTCCGCTATTTCGACGGCGAAGCCTGGCATGACATTCAGGGCGAGGTCGGAGACGGCAGCGCCTGGCTGCAGCTCGACGATGAGCGGCGCATCGAAAATATGCTGATCGATTTGAACCGGGTCGATGTGGTCGGCCCGTGGGCCGAGGGGTCGACTTACGTCACTCGCCTTCGGGCGCGGGCGGAACGCCTTGCCGGTGACGATGTGGACGAAGCGCCCGAGCCGCATGCTTTCGGCTCGGCGGCGGTTGAGTTCGAGGGTGTTCGGCTGCCGCCCGGATTCGGCGAGGAAATGGGCGAGGAGATCGAATATCTCAATTTCGACCTTAGCCTCTTCGGCCCGGTCTCGCCCGGCAACACCGCCCAGGCGGTGCGGCTGTGGCGCGACGAGGGCGGCACGTTGGAACTCAATTCCTTCCGCGTCCGCTGGGGCCCGCTCGGCATAGAGACCACCGGCACCATCTCGCTCGATGGCGAAATGCGGCCCATCGCAGCACTTACCGCCGATATCATCGGCTATGGCGATGTGATCGACGCGCTGATCATGAGCAACATGATCCCCCTCGGCGATGCCTTCCTCGCCAAGGTCGCCTTCAATGTGATCGCAGACAGACCCGACGATGGCAGCCCGCCCGTTCTCCGTTCGGTGCCTGTAACCGCCCAGGATGGCGGCCTCTTCGTCGGGCCTGTTACCGTGGCAAAGATGCCGTCGCTTAGTTTCTAGACCTTCTTCGCGGCGACGAGGTCGCGGCGGATCTCGCGGGTGCGGGTGAACATTTCTTCCAGCTTCTCGCCGTCGCCCCATCGGATGGCGCGCTGTAGGGCAGCTAAATCCTCGCTGAATCGGCCGAGCATTTCGAGCACCGCGTCCTGGTTCTTGAGAAAAATATCGCGCCACATGATGGGGTCGGACGCCGCGATGCGGGTGAAATCCTTGAAGCCGCCGGCGGCGTATTTGACGACATCCCGGTCCGTTACAAGCTCGATATCCTTCACCGTGCCGACAATGTTATAGGCAAGGAGATGCGGCAGGTGCGAAATGATCGCAAGCACCTTGTCATGATGGGCGGCATCCATGACATCGACCATCGAGCCGGCATGGCGCCAAAAATCTGCGACCTTTTCCAGCGCATTCGTATCGCAGCCTTCGGGCGGTGTCAGAATGCACCAGCTATTTTCGAACAGTTCGGCAAAGCCCGCATCGGGGCCGGAAAATTCGGTGCCCGCCACCGGATGGGCCGGCACGAGATGTACGCCGTCAGGCAGATGGGGCGCCACATCGCTGATGACCGCCCCCTTGACCGAGCCGACATCGCTGACAATCGCGCCAGGCTTGAGATTGGGGCCAATCGCCTCGGCGATGGCCGCGTTGGCGCCCACCGGCGCGCCGAGAACAATAAAGTCCGCGCCGTCGACCGCGGCGGCGGCATCCGCCTCCGCACGCTCCCCGAGGCCGAGCTCCATGGCTCTGTCCAAGGTCTCCTGGCGGCGCGAATTTATCACGATCTCGCCGGCCAGATTATCGCGCTTCAGAAGCCGTGCGATGGAAGAATTGATCAGGCCGATACCGATCAGCGCGACGCGCTCGAACATGATGTTATCTGTCATAAGTTACGCCATGAAGTTCTTGAGAGCGGACAGCAAGGTGTCCATCTCTTCGTCCCGTCCGATACCGACACGTAGGCAATCGGGCAAGTGATAATTATCGACATTGCGCGCGAGGATTCCACGCTCGGTCAGGAACGCGTCCGCCGCCTTGGCGTCGCGCCCGCCGCCCTCGGCAAAGCGCAGCAACACGAAATTGCACACGCTTGGCAGCATCTCGATGCCGATCGCCTGCATCTCCGGGCCGAGACGCGCGAGCCATTTCTCGTTATGGCGGCGCGATTGCGCGACATGTTCCTGATCCCCGACCGCGGCGAGGCCGGCGGCCAGCGCCGGGCCGGTGACGTTGAACGGGCCGCGCATCCGGTTCATCACGTCGATCACTTCTTCGGAGGCGTAGCACCAGCCCAAGCGGAGCGACGCCAGGCCATAGATTTTCGAGAAGGTGCGCGTCATCACCACATTCCGCGCCCGGCCGACAAGTTCCGCGCCGGCTTCGTAATCGGCGGCGGTGACATATTCCGCATAGGCCGCGTCGATCACCAGCAGGATGTTTTCCGGCAACCCGCCCCATAGCTTGCGCAGCTCGCCCTGGGAGAGATAGCTGCCGGTCGGATTGTTCGGATTGGCGAGAAAGAGGATGCGCGTCTTTTCCGTCACATGAGCCAGGAGCGCATCCACATCGGCGCGATAATCCGTCTCCGGCGCCGCGACCGGCGTCGCGCCGGCGGCGCGGGCAGCGAGCTCATAGACGAGAAATCCATGCTTGCTGTAGAGCACTTCGTCTTCCGGTCCGGCATAGGATTTGGCGAGAAGCTGCAAAATTTCATCCGAGCCTGCGCCGCACACGATGCGCGCGGGATCGAAGCCGTTGAGCGCGCCGAGCGCCTCGCGCAAATCGTTGGCGCCGCCATCCGGATAGCGGTGCAGCGACGATCCGAGCGTTTCATAGGCTTCGATGGCGCGCGGACTGGGGCCGAAGGCGGATTCATTGGCGGCCAGGCGGATGACATTTTGCTGGCCGTCGACGGAGGACCTGCCGGCGACATAGGGCGAGATGCCCATGATCCCGGGCCGCGGCGTTAGGTGCGAGGTTCGCGTGGTCATGTTCGATGGCTCCCGCCGGGCCGCTCAGCTTTCCGCGTCGGCGCCGGGTTTGGCGTAGCAGCCGAGATTGACGAAGCGCGTCACCTCCTGGTCGAGCGCGCCGATCAGCGTACCGAGTCGACGGTCGGATTCGGGAACGAAGCCGTCGATCTCGGCGAGCTGCCAGCGCGTCGCCTGGCCGTCCTCCGTCCAGGTTGCCGCCCAATCGAGGGCAAGCCCGGCATTTTCCGCTTCGCGGCGGATGCGGTCGCGGCTGATATTCTCCGTCGATTCGAAGGCGATGAGGGAAATATCTTCGCCCGAGGCCTCAGGCCTGAGCCGCGCCACCGCCATGGCGCGCGGCGCGTCGGCGCCGGCTTCGCCGCCGGTCAGCCAGGGCAGCACGGCGACGATACGCGGCCGCTCGCCGCCACCGGCGGTTAGCGTATACCACCAGGGTTCGGCGGAGGCCCGCTCGGTGTGGGTGTCGGAGGTGATCGGCAGCACGCCGACGGAAGCCTTGCCGTCACGCACGGCGCGGAGCACGCCCGCCTCGGTCTGGGCCTGCAGGATCGGCGTTTCGGCGCCGAAATAGGTCCGCGCCAGGGCGATATAGGCGAGGCCGTCCTCGAGCGGCTCCGGCACATAGACCGAGACGACGAACTTAGCCTCGACCCCGAGCGAGGCGGAAATGATCTCGCGCCAAATACGCACCGCCACGCGGAATGGAAACGGCCCGCCATGGCGCGCGGCGAGGCGGCGCAGGATCTGTGCCTCGCGCGCCGGCCGGTAGGCGATGTTCCGCGCCTGATCTTTGCGCTCGCCGATCTCGCGCGCCACATCGATGCGGCGCATCAACAGATCATGTATTTGATCGTCGATCTTATCGATTTGGCGGCGAAGCGTATCGAGGGAAGGATCTCCCTTTTTGGAATCGGCCATTGGTCCGCACAGCGATGAACTGGAAACCGGAAGTGGTAGTGCAAGCGGAGAAAAAAATCAAAGAAAACATTGGCATAGGGCGATAATTCTCACGTCTCGCCGGCCGCGCGGAGATCGTAACGATCGACCAGCGAACCCCGGATGATGCCGGCATGAAGGGTAAGGAGGACGAGGCGGGCATCCAGACTGTCGCCGGCCTCGAGCGCCGCCTCGAGCCGCGCTTCCGCCGCCCGTGCCGCGCTTTCTCCGCGCTCCTCTCCAAAATCGTGATCGCCCAGGGCGCAATAGGTCAGCATTTCCGCCGCCAGCGTGCAGGCCGAAGGGTCGGGGCTGCTGCCGTGGCCGGCCTCGGTCAGGAGCTTGAGTGTTGCGATCTTCACCGCGTCCGGCACCAGCGCGGGATGCAAACCGGCCGCCCGCAGGGCATCGTCCAGCCGCCGCACCTCGCGCGAGCGGCCGAAGAGAGCGGAAAAGAAAAACATAATACGGTGCTAGCGGCGCGCGCTGGCGGCGCCCGCCGGTACTGCCTCGCCGCGCACCGGCGCGAGGGCTTTACGCCGCGCGCGCCTGCCGACGGGCCGGGCCTCGTAAACTTCCTTCTCGGCCTCGATCAGCAGCACGCCGCCGAACGGCCGGGCGAAGCGCTGGCCCAGCTTCTGCCACAGACCCGACATTCTCAGCACCATGCGCGAGCGGCTCGGCGGCACGTAAAGCGTCATTTGCTGGCGCAACGGGACGAAGCCGTGATCGCGCAACAGACGGCTCAATTGCCCGCCGGTAAAGGGATGGCCATGGCCGAACGGCGTGCGCTCGATACGCGCCCACATGCCGCGCCGGTTGGGCACCACCGCCAGCAGCCGGCCCTGAGGGCGCAGCACGCGCCATATCTCGGCCATCATGGGATGCAGTTCCTCGCTGAATTCGAGGGCATGGAGCAACAGAATTTTGTCGAACGAATTGTCGGCGAAAGGCAGTTCGGATTCGGCGCTTATCGCCGCAAGCCGCTTACCGTCGCCGGGCCAGGGGATGACGCCTTGGCCCGCCGGCATCAGCGCCACCACGCGCTCCGCCTCTTCGCGGTAGATGCCGAGGCAGGGGCTGGCATAGCCCAGGCCAAGCACCGCCTCGCCCGTGAGTTTCGGCCATAAGGCGCGGATCGCGTGGCGAATGACGCGCCGCGCGGTCTGCCCGCGCCGGGTGGCGTAAAATTCCTTGAGCTCGATGACATGAGGCCGCATGGCGCCGCATCATAGCATGGCCGGCGCGCGTGATAGTCTCGCCGATAGGGCAGTAAGGGAGAATCCAATGGCACCGACGGCGGAAGAGATTATCGACATGCTGGCGCTCGCGCCCCATCCCGAAGGCGGCCATTACCGCGAGACTTGGCGCGAACATACCGAAGGGGGCGTGCGCGCCGCCGGCAGCGCGATCTATTATCTGCTGCGCGCCGGCGAGCGTTCCCGTTGGCACCGCGTCGATGCGGCGGAGATCTGGCATTTCTACGCTGGCGCCGGATTGACCCTGTCGCTCGGTCGCGATGGGGGCGGGGTCGAGGAGATTCGGCTCGGTGCCGATCTGGCGCTGGGCGAACGGCCCCAGGCGGTGGTTGCCAAGGGGGCCTGGCAAAGTGCCGTCAGCTCCGGCGACTGGACCCTGGTCGGCTGCACGGTTTCGCCGGCCTTCGAGTTTGCCGGTTTTGAAATGGCGCCGCCCGATTTCTCGCCGGGCGGTTAGATGTTCTAATACATATGGGTGCCGCCATTGAGGGTCACCGTCGAGCCGGTGGTCCAGGCGGATTTTTCGTCGACCAAAAAGACCACCGCATGGCCGACCTCTTGCTCCGTGCCGAGGCGGTGGATCGGCGATTTGCCGACGATCTTGTTGAGGATGCGCTCCGGCATGTTGCGCATCAGATAGGTATCGACATAGCCCGGCGCGACCGTGTTGACGGTGATGCCATGCTTCGCGCCTTCGAGCGCGAGCGCCTTGGTGAAGCCATGCATGCCCGCCTTGGCGGCGACATAATTGACCTGGTTCAGTTGGCCGGCCTGGCCGTTCATCGAGCCAATATTGACGATGCGGCCCCATTTCCGCGCCATCATGTCGGGATAGACCTGTTGGCACATATGGAAGAGGGAATCGAGATTGACCCGGAGCACGCCGTGCCATTGGGCCTCTTCCATATTCTCGAACTTATTGTCCGAAACGGTGCCGGCATTGTTGATCAGAATATCGACCGGGCCATGCTGCTCGCGCACTTCGGCGATACCGGCTTTGCAGGTGGCGAAATCGCTGACATCCCATTTGAATACCGGAATGCCACTTTCCGACGTGAAGCGCTGCGCCACTTCATCGTCGCTGTGATAATTTGCCACCACGTCATAGCCAGCCTCTTTCAGCGCGCGGCAAATGCCCGCCCCGATTCCTCTCGTTCCGCCGGTTACCAAAGCCAAGCGCGGCATATTTCTGTCCTCGTTATTATTTTGCGTTGATCGTTCGTCACCGGCGCGCCTAGGGGCACCCGGTTAATACATATGGTGTCCGCCATTCACCGAGATCGTCGAGCCGGTGATGAAATCGGCATCGTCGGCGACGAGGAAATTGACCGTGCGCGCGATATCACCGGCGCGGCCGAGCCGGCCGACCGGGATGCTGGCGACGATTTTCTCCAGCACATTCTCCGGCACCGCGCGAACCATATCCGTATCGACATAGCCGGGCGCCACCGCATTGACGGTGATGCCGCTTTTGGCACCCTCCTGCGCCAGCGCCTTGGTGAAGCCATGAATGCCCGATTTGGCGGCGGCGTAATTGACCTGGCCATATTGTCCGGCCTGACCATTGATCGAGCCGATATTGACGATGCGGCCGAACTTGCCGGCGCGCATCGATTCGATCACGCCGCGGCACATATTGAAGCAGGAGCCGAGATTGGTATCGAGCACGCCCTGCCACTGCTCCGGCGTCATCTTGTGCAAGGTGGCGTCGCGGGTGATGCCGGCATTGTTGACGAGAATTTCGACCTGGCCCAGCTCCGCTTCGACCCGGGCGATACCTTCCTGGCACTGGGCGAAATCGCCGACATCCCATTTGTAGACCGCGATACCGGTTTCCGCATGGAAGCGTTCCGCGGCAGCGTCATTGCTGGCGTAGTTCGCGGCTACTCGATAGCCCTTTTCATGTAAGGCTTGTGATATGGCGGCGCCGATACCCCGCGTGCCGCCGGTCACGATCGCGACTCTGGCCATGACGGTCTCCCTTTCTTGATTTCTTGCCGACAGATATGGCGCGCGGGGCGAGTGATTGCAAGCAAGCCCCGCTCCCGCCCGTGGGTGCGCGTCACTTTGCTAGGCGCGCGCGTGGTCCGATTTGAGCCAGGCGGCGAGAGGCCGCCACAGGCTGCGTTTCGCGCGCGGGCTGGCGATCATGCCGATATGGCCGAGCGCCGGGCGCCAAGTCTCGGCGGTGGGGATGAGTGCGCTCAAAGGCTCGGCGGATTCCGGCGGCACGATGCGGTCGCGCCGCGGCACGATATTGAGCACCGGCTGGGTCAGGCGCTGAGGGTGGATCGCATTGCCGGCGACTTTCCAGCGGCCATGCGCTGCGGAATTTTCGATATACCAGCCGAACAGGCATTCGCGCGCCGTCGGCCCGGCAAGATCGACGCCGTCATTGAGCCAATCCTCGAGCGCGACGAAATTGCGCGCCGGCGCGCCGTTCGGCGCGAGCTTGGCGAATTGGCTGAATATGCGCGCCGCCAGCATCGGGTCGAGAGCGGCAAACAGCGACTGGATGACATCGACCGGCAACACGCCGAGAGCCGATATGATCGCTTCGAGGGGATATTTGAACGCGCCGATGATCTCGCCCTGCAGGCCGGTATGAAAATCCCACGGCGTGGCCATCAGAACCAGCTCGGAAATATCGGTCGGCCGTGATAGGGCGGCGGGCATCGTCAGCAGGCCGCCCATGCAATATCCGGCAAGCGTGACCGGCTGCCCGGCCTCGGCGAGCGCCGCGTCGAGCGCCGCATCGAGACGCCCGGCGATGTAGTCCTCCAGCCCGAATTCACGCTCCTCACCGGTGGGCGCCCCCCATTCCAGAAGCATCGGGCGTAGGCCCGAATCGGCGAGGTAGCGCATCAGGCTGCGCTCGCGGGTGAGATCCAATATATAGCCGCGGTTGATCAGCGAGGGGACGAACAGCACGATCTTCGCACCGCCCTTATCTTCGCCCGTGCCATAGTCCAAAAGGCGGCTTGAGCCGTTCTGCCAGAGCGTCGCCGGCGCCGCGTCGCGGAGCGCCCGGGCGCGGCGATAGGGGTGGTCGCGGTAACGCTCGATGCCATCGAGAAAATCCGCCATGCGACGGTGAATTTCGCCGCTTACCGCGGCGGCGAGGGCTTCAGGATTTTGCCTTGCGAGTTCGCTTGCCAGCGCTTCCGCTTGCGGTACCAGCGGCCCGCTCCAACTGAGCGAGCCGCTCCTCGCATGCGGCAAGACGGCGAGTGAGCTCATCCAATTCGCCGCCGCGCTGCCGAGATGCAGGCTGAGCGGCCTTGGCCCCGGTCGTGGCCCCGGCCGGGGCGCCGGAGGGTCCCTTGTCTCCGCTGTCGTCATCCGGATTTCCGTCTTCCCTTGCGCCGCGAACCGCGGCTTCAGTTTGAGCGCCGCGAACCGCGGCTTCAGTTTGAGCGCCGCGAACCGCGGCTTCAGTTTGTGCGCCGAGATTGGTGTAGGCGTTCATCCATTCGCGCAGCGCCGGGTCCTCGGCCATGATTTCCATTTGGCGCTGCCACAGATCGATAAAACGCGAGGCAATCGCCTGAAGCTGGTCCTCGCCCGGCGAACCGTTATCGCCACTGCCGCCGTCACCGCCATCGCCGCCGCGCTCATTATTCATGGCGGCAATATAACCCAATCGCGCCTCCCGGTCTCCAATGACGCGCCGCAACATTAAATTGCGCATTGCAGCAAAGGGTGCCAGACTAATGCCCTTCGAGAATGTCTAAACTGACCGCGTAGGGCGCGTGTATGACAGAAGATATCTCATCCGGCGGCGCGAATGGCGAGCCGGTTATCATCAAGAAATACGCCAACCGCCGTCTCTACAACACCGCCACCAGCAGCTATGTCACGCTCGATCACCTCTGCAAGATGGTCAAGCAAGGCACGGAGTTTATCGTGCGCGACGCCAAGACCGGCGAGGACATTACCCATCAGGTGCTGACGCAGATCATTGTCGAGGAAGAGGCGAAGGGCCACAACCTTCTGCCCATCGGCTTCCTGCGCCAGCTGATTCGCCTTTATGACGATTCGATTCAGGCGCTCGTGCCGCGCTATCTCGAAGTGACCATGGAAAATTTCAATCACAATCAGGAGCGCATGCGCTCCCGCCTCGACGAGGCGTTCGGCGGCATGTTTCCCATGGCCGAGTTCGAGGAATTAGGCCGTCAGAATATGGCCGCCTTTCAAAAGGCGCTGAATATGTTCGCGCCCCTCGGTGCGGCCGGCGCCGAGGCAAGCGCCGCCAAATCCGCGCCGCCACCGGAGCAGACCAGTTCGGCCAAGCCGGACAGCGATGACGGCGACGAGATTTCTATTTTGAAAGGTCAGCTCGACAGCATGCAGGCGCAGTTAGATAAGCTCGCCCGCAAGGCGGAAGAGACGAAGTGATTGGCGTTTAATGGCGCGTTACCAGACTAATAACCTTACCGCCGGCCGGTAATTTCGGTTGCCGGCGTTCGCCGCCGCCAAACTCCTCGGCGGTTGCGTCCTTGGGCACCACCTGAAGCCTCGGCGTGCGGGGATTCCAAGGCGTGTTGGCGCTTGGTGCGCCGAAATGATAGCCCTGCATATAAGTGACGCCGTAGCGCTGCAATATTTCCGCGACACGCTCTGTCTCGACGCATTCCGCCACGGTTTCAAGCCCGAGGCCCGCTGCAAAAGATTGCAGGGTTTCGACGAAGAGCTGCGAGTTGGTGTTTTCGCCGATCGTTTTGACAAACGAGCCGTCGATCTTGACGATATCGACGGACAGTTCCTGAAGATGGCGGAACGAGGTATAGCCGGCGCCGAAATCGTCGAGCGCCACGCGGCAGCCCATCTCTTTCAACGCCGCAATGAATTTTGTGGTTTCCCGCATGTCGTGGAGCGCCGTCGTCTCGGTGATCTCGACCAAAAGACGTTGGGCAATCTCCTCATGCTTCTTCACTTTTGCGGTTAGCGCGCGCAGCCAGGAGGGGTCCGTCGTCGACAGGCTGGAGATGTTGAGGGCGAGATGAGCTTTGGGGCTTTCGATCAGTTCCTCGATGGCGACATCCTGAACGAAGCGATCGATCGAGCGGATCAGGCCCATCTTTTCGGCGATCGGCAGGAACTTGCCGGCTGCCAGCAATTCCCCGTCCTGATCGAACATGCGCAGCAGACACTCGTGGAATTTGGGCTCCATGAGCTTGGCGTCGACGACCGGCTGGTAATAGAGCTGGAAACTTTTGTTGCGGAGCGCGGTCTGCACCAGGCCGGCGGCGGCGAGATTGTCGCGCAGATCCGCCATCTGCTCTTCCGAGAGATTGTAGAGGCTGAAACTGTTGGCGCCGGCGCGGCGCGCCTTTTCAAGCGATATATCGGCCTTCGCCATGGCGTCGTAGGAGGTGCGCACGATATCCGGGAAGGATACGGCGCCGACGGACGCGGTGACGGGGATATGGCCCTTATCGGTCATGACCGTCGATTCCTGCACGGCATGGAGCAATTTCTCCGCCGCCGAGGAGACGTCGGCGCTCAAGCAACCGCTCAAGACGATACCGAACTGGTCATGGGCGACCCGGCCGATCGTGTCGCTGGCGCGCAGGCTGCGGTCAAGCTCGCGCGATACGGAAACCAGAGTTTGCTCAGCGATATCGCGGCCATAGGTGTCATGAATGAGCGGCAGATTGTCGATGCCGAGCTGCAGGAATGCGCCGGACGAATCGTAGCGCAGGGCGTATTCGATCGCGTGTTCCAATGATTCGCGCAGGCGACCGCGATTATATTGTCCGGTGAGATCGTCGAAATTCACGCTCCGGGTCATGCGCGCATCGCTCGGTCGCGATTGATCGAGACAGCGCACCGTTCCCAGAATGCGCAACGGCTCGCCTTCGGGCGAACAGACAAACCGGCCGCGATCCTCGACCCAAACAACCGAGCGGTCGCCGCGGCGGAATTCGTAACTGCAGGTAAACCGCGCACCGGTTTGCGCGCGCTCCGTATGGGTGCGCCGCAACTCGCCGATGCTGGATGCGCTGACGCGCGACAGATAGCGCTCGGCCTGGCCGATTTCCACGCAATCGCGGACGCCGAGCACGTCTTTGGCGTTGCCCAGCCATTCGATCGCGCCTGTGCGCAAATCCCAATCGTAAATGGCATCGCCCGACGCCTCTATGGCATCGCTGATGATTTCAGAATGTGAGCGATCGGTATCCATGCCCTACCTGAGCAACCGTTCGAATTGGCCCCGCACTGCGTTGGACGGAATGGGCGCTCAGGGTAGGAAAACGGCATTACGCGCCAACGCGTGACCCCACTTTAGGGCCGATTCTCTTAAGAAAAGTTGAAGCTCATTAGCAATTCGCAAACTAATTATGGTTAACAACTCAAGAATAAAACATTAGTATCACATGAAATTGTCTAAATATATGTGCGAAATGATTAATTTGGGATAAGAAAATAGTTTGATTTTTCTCTTCAATATTTCTTAAATACCCGTATATAAGCTCTCGTGGAGCATTTCATTCAGATGATCATTTCCAAGCCGACATGACGCCTCTCCAGGCATCTGCGCAGCATATCCGCGGCTACGGGCTCGCGGGCGGGACCGATATTGCCTTGCCCACGGCGGAGACCGCCAATGCCGTGCGCCGTGCCCAGCCGATCGAGCGGGTGCATGAGCAGGTTTTCCGCACCCAGGGCCGGCATCCGCCGCCTGGCCGCGCCCGCGCGATGCGGCGCGACGTCCCGTTCACAGCCGAGACGCCGGCCCGGCGGGCCGGGGGAGAGTCCAAGCAACGCCTCTCGCCGCCAGCAAAGTTCGGCGATTCAGTTCCCGCTTTGGCGCAGCTCATGGCGCATGACAGCGGCTTTCTGAAAGCTCATATGCCGAACGAAATGCGCGCCTTCTCACGCCATCTGCCGACCGAGGCTTATCAGGAGACCCTCGACCGGTCGCGCACATTCCTGCGCGATCTACCCCCGCTGAGCGCCGCGGCCTAAGTCACGTTCTTGAAGGGCGGATAGGCCCGCGACGAAGCATCTGCGTCATTACATATATCGCCGAAATTCAGGTTTCCTCGCTCCGGGCGCTCGGGCATATTGCCGTCATTACCCCATTGCGTGAGAGGAATTTCGAACCGTGACGGAATCTATTTGTCTGGCCGATGTGATGCAGCGCGGAGAGGGTGACGCGCCGGCGCTCCGTGCTCCGGGGCGCGATGCCATGACTTTCGATGGCCTGCGGGCGCTCTCCGGCGAGACCATGGCGGCGCTCAACGCCGCCGGCATCGGCCGCAATGAACGCATCGCCATCGTGCTGCCGAACGGTCCGGAAATGGCGAGCGCCTTTGTCGCCATCGCATCCTGCGCCACCGCCGCGCCGCTCAACCCGGCCTATAAGGCGGAGGAGTTCGAATTCTATATATCCGATCTCAAAGCCAAGGCGGTGGTGGTCTTGGCGGGAGACGATACGCCGGTCGTCACAGCGGCGGCCAATTTGAACGTACCGCTGATACCTCTCACGCCGCGCCCGAACGGGCCCGCCGGCGGCTTTTTCCTGAACCCGGCGGGGGCGTCGTCGCCGGCTGATGGTGGCATGGCGGAGCCGGACGATACGGGGTTGATCCTGCACACTTCGGGCACCACCTCGCGGCCCAAGATCGTGCCCCTCAGCCAGCGCAATCTCGCCGCCTCGGCGCGCAATATTTCCGGCTGGCTGGAGCTCGAAGCCGGCGATAGCTGCCTCAATGTGATGCCGCTCTTTCATATTCATGGGCTGATCGCCGCCGTGCTGTCCTCGCTTTATGCCGGCGCCAGCGTTGCCTGTACGCCGGGTTTCAACGCACTGCAGTTTTTCTCTTGGTTCGATGAGATCAAGCCTACTTGGTACACGGCGGTGCCGACCATGCATCAGGCAATCTTGTCCCGCGCGGCGCGCAACCGGGAGATCCTCGAGCGCAATCCATTGCGCTTCATCCGCTCCTCCTCCTCGTCCTTGCCGGGCCCGGTGATGACCGAGCTCGAAGAGGTGTTCGGCGCACCGGTGATCGAATCCTATGGCATGACCGAAGCGGCGCATCAGATGGCGAGCAACCCCTTGCCGCCGCGCGAGCGCCGGCCGGGCTGCGTCGGCATCGCCGCCGGCCCGGAGGTAGCGATCATGGCGCCCGACGGCGAATTGCTTGCGCCCGGCGAGATCGGCGAGATCGTCATCCGCGGCGACAATGTGACCGAGGGTTACGAAAATAATGACAAGGCCAATGCCGAGGCCTTCACCGCCGGCTGGTTCCGCACCGGCGATCAGGGCCAGATGGACGAGGCCGGCTATCTCACCCTGACCGGCCGGCTCAAGGAAATCATCAACCGGGGCGGCGAGAAGATTTCGCCGCGCGAGGTGGACGATATCCTGATGACACATCCGGCCATCGCCCAGGCCGTTGTGTTCGCCATGCCGCATGCCAAGCTCGGCGAAGATGTCGCCGCCGCAGTCGTGCTGCGCGAGGGCGCGGAAGCGAGTGAGCGGGAGATTCGCGATTTCGCCGCCGAACGACTGGCGGCCTTCAAGGTGCCGCGCAAGGTTCTGCTCCTGGATGAGATTCCCAAGGGGGCGACCGGCAAAATGCAGCGCATCGGCCTCGCCGAAAAGCTCGGCCTGGTTCCGTGAGGCTCTGCATCTTCGGCGCCGGCGCAATCGGCGCTTATCTCGGCGTCGAGCTGGCGCGCGGCGGGGTCGATGTGTCGCTGGTTGCCCGCGGGCCCCATCTCGCCGCAATGAAGAAAAACGGCGTCACGCTTCGCGTCGGCGACGAGGAGCATACCGAACATCCGCGCTGCACCGATGATCCGGCGGAGCTTGGCGCCCAGGATTTCGTCATCGTCACCCTCAAGGCCCATTCGGTGCCCGGCGTGTGCGACGCGATGCAGCCCCTGCTCGGGCCGGAGAGCGCCGTGGTGACTGCGGTCAACGGAATTCCCTGGTGGTATTTTCACAAGCTGTCCGGGCCGTGGGCGGACTACCGCGTTAAGGCCGTCGATCCCGACGAGGCGCAATGGAACAAGCTCGGCCCCGGCCGCGCTATCGGCTGCGTCGTCTATCCGGCGGCGGAAATCGTCGAGCCCGGCGTGGTCGAAGTGTCGCCCCATGTGAGCCAGAATCGCCTGCCCATCGGTGAGCCCGACGGCAGTCGCTCGGAGCGCTCGAAGGCGCTGTCGCAAGCCTTGATCGCGGCCGGCTTCAAGGCGCCGGTGCGGACCGATATCCGCTCCGACATCTGGGTCAAGCTGTGGGGCAATCTGGCGTTCAATCCGATCAGCGCGCTCACCGGCGCGACCCTCGAAGACATTGCGCGCGATGCAGAAACCCGAGCGCTAGCGCGCGCCATGATGGTCGAGGGCCAGGCCGTCGCGGAGACGCTCGGCGCGCGCTTCGCCATCGATGTCGACAAGCGCATCGACGGTGCCGAGCAGGTCGGCGCCCACCGCACCTCCATGCTGCAGGATCTCATGCTCGGCCGGCCGATGGAGATCGACGCGCTTGTCGGCGCGGTGGCCGAGCTTGGCCGCCTGGTGGGCGTCGCGACGCCGACCATCGACGCGGTCTATGCCCTGGTGCGCCGGCGCGCCATCGAAGCGGGCTGTTATCCCGGTTAAAGTTTATTTCGCCGCGACCGCCTCGATCTCGACCAGCCATTCCGGCATTGCCAGGGCCGGAACGATGATCGCTGTCGAAGCCGGACGCGCGTCGCCGAGCACCTTCTTGCGCCCCGCGGCATAAGCCGGGAAATTCTCCGTGCCGACGATATAGCCGGTGATCTTGACGATATCGTCAGCACCCATGCCGCCTTCGTTCAGCAGCGCCATGATATTGGCCCAGGTTTGCGCCACCTGGTCTTCGAAACTTTCCGGTGTGCTGCCGTCGGGTGCGGCACCCACCTGACCGGCGGTAAATAGCCAGCGTTTGTTGGGGTCGATCTCGATTGCCTGGCTATAGCCTTTGCCGAACGCCTCAATGACTGTGTCGGGGTTGTGGCGTCTGTGCATGTTGTCCTCCCATTTTTGTTTTGGAGGAGGAATGCTAGCAGAGCCGTCTCAATAGCCCAACGCGCAACCGTCCTTGCGCGGGTCGGAGCCGCCGGTGAGGGTGCCGCGCTGCCAGTCGATATGGATTGCCTGACCGCCACCGATTGGCACATCGGCCGCCGCGACCGGATGGCCGAGCTCTGCCAGGGCCGCGGCGGTCGCCTGGCCGATGCCGTTTTCCAGCGACAGCGCGCCCTCGTAATAAAAGGCGCGGGGAGAATCGAGTGCTTCCTGCGGGTCCATGCCGTAATCGATGAAGTTGGTCAGAAAATGAGTATGCCCCACTGCCTGGTAATGCCCACCCATGACGCCGAAGGGCATGACCGCGCGTTCGCCCTGGCTCAGCATGCCCGGGATGATCGTGTGCATCGGCCGCTTGCCTGGCGCGATGCAATTCGGATGGTCCGCATCGAGCACGAAGCTGGCGCCCCGGTTCTGCAGCATGACGCCGCTTTTCGGCGCGCAAATTCCGCTGCCGAAGGAATGGAAGGTCGAATTGATGAAAGAGATCGCGTTGCGCTCCGAGTCGACCACGGTGAGATAGACCGTGTCGCGATGTTCGGTTTCGCCGGCCGGAGGAAGGGCGGCCATCGCCCGGCCGCGGTCTATATGGGTGCGCAGGCCGTCGGCATAGGAGGGTGAAAGCAATAGCTCGCTCGGCACGTCGACGGCGTCCGGGTCGGCGATAAGCTGAGCGCGGTCGCGATAGGCGAGGCGCGCCGCTTCCGCTTCGAGATGCAGGCGCTCGGCGCCATTGGGGTCGAGCACCGCCATGTCGAAGCCCTGGAGGATGTTGAGCATGATCAGGGCGATGATGCCCTGGCCGTTGGGTGGGCATTCAAAGACATCGAAGCCACGGTAATTGGTCTTGATCGGCGCGACATATTGCGCCCGGTAGCCGGCGAAATCCTGCATCGTCATCAGGCTGCCCAGGCTGGCGAGATGGGTGATGATATCCTCGCCGATGGCGCCTTTGTAAAACGCATCGCGGCCGTCCTGGGCGATCGCTTTTAGGCTGTTGGCGAGCTCCGGCTGGCGGTGAATATCGCCAACCCGCGGTGCCTGTCCGCCGGGAAGGAACATGCGGGTGGAATTGGGGCAGGCGGCGAGCTTCTCCGCGCTTGCCGCCCAATCATTGGCGACGCGCGGCGAGACGGCGAAGCCGTTCTCCGCGAACCTAATCGCCGGCTGCAGCAGCTCGTCGAGACCTTTGCTGCCGTAGTCGGAGAGAAGCTGGGACCAAGCATCCACCGCGCCGGGCACAGTAACCGCGTGGGGGCTTTGATAATCGATGCGCTCGAGCCCGAGGCCGCGCATCTTCTCGACCGTGGCCGCCCCCGGCGCAAAGCCGGAGCCGTTGATCGCAACCGGTGGGATGCGCCCCTGGGGTGCGTAGAGGGCAAAGCAATCGCCGCCGATGCCGGTCGATTGCGGCTCGACGACACCGAGTACGGCGCAGGCGGCGACCGCCGCGTCCACCGCATTGCCGCCGGCCTTGAGCACCTCGATAGCCGTCGCTGTGGCCAAAGGCTGCGACGTCGCCGCCATGCCATGGATACCGTGCGCGGAGGAGCGTCCGGGAAGTTGAAAGTCGCGCATATGCCGCCTCGTCATTTCAAGCGGGGCCATCATGCACGGTGCGAAAGGCTTTGCAATGGCGGCGGCGCCTTAGCGCCACCGCAACACTCTTCACCTGCCGGACACGGAGAATTTATCGCCGTTAGGCGAATTTTATATTAGCTTCCCGGCCAAGAAACGCGGTTCGAATTTAAAGGGAGATATCCAGTGCGGCGATTGGCGAAACTCATACTTTCTGCTGCGGCGGTGGCGCTCGCGGTCTATCTGGCCGCGCCGATGCCCGCCGAAGCGGAGCAACCCCGCCGCGTGAAGGTCACCGGCGAAATAATCGATTCCTGGTGCTATCTCAGCGAGATCATGTGGGCGACCGGCAGCGCGCATCACCAATGCGCCATCTGGTGCGCCCGCGGCGGTGTCCCCGTCGGCATTCTCGGCCAGGACGAGCAG
Source organism: uncultured Rhizobiaceae bacterium (assembly GCA_964623955.1). GTDB lineage: Bacteria > Pseudomonadota > Alphaproteobacteria > UBA828 > UBA828 > PTKB01. The sequence goes on along the minus strand of CAZUVO010000013.1, from coordinate 17,421 downwards.
GTCTATATCGTGCTCAAGGTCGAGGGCGATGCCGGCGTGATCGGCCATCACGGCATTCTCAGGATGCAAACCAACGAGGTGGTGGTCGAGGGCGATCTCTATGAGCGGGACAGCATCAAATATCTCGCCATCGACACCATCCTCGACGATCACGGGATCGTAAATCACAGCCATGACGAATTCGAAATTCAGCCGTTCGGGAATTAGGCCATGAAAAAAATCAACTCCGGTCTCATCGCGGGCCTGTTCGCGATAGCCCTCATCACATTCTCCCACATGGCTTCCGCCGCCGACAGTTGGGGCCTGCCGGGCGAAGAGAAAGCCCGGTTCGATGCCAAGGTCACCGATGTCCTCTGCGTTCTCTCCGGCGATTGCCCGCCCGATTGCGGCGCCGGAACGCGCCTCATTGGCCTGCTGAAGGACGATGGCGAACTTATTCTGCCGGTCAAGAATGGCGGTCCCTTCACCGGCGCCTCGGCCGATCTGCTGCCCCATTGTGGCAAAGTGGTCACTGCGGATGGCCTGTTTACGATCAATTACGGCGTGCGCACCTTCGCCATCCAATATATCCGCCCCTTGGACGGCAAATGGAGCCGCACGAACGGGTTCATTAAAGAATGGGCGGCCGAGCGCGGGCTGAAGGCGAAGGACAAAAAAGCGCGGCGCTGGTTTCGTGGCGACGAAACAATTTTGGAGATCATCGGCGAGCAGGGTAAACTGGGCCTGAAGGACAAAGGGATCGAACCCTGACCGCATCGTTCCATAATGGCGTGGCGGGAAGGATGAGATTCGCCACGCCGTTTCGCCGATAACTTCTTTGCCGTTTGCGGCACAACCCGGCGGGCACCGCTCCCTTGTCCGCCGGGAGAGACTGCGTGCGCGAAACGCCTGACGAATACGAAATCATCGAACGCGAAACGCCGTTCCAGGGATATTTCCGTATCGACAAATATAAGCTGCGCCACCGCTGTTTCGACGGCGGCTGGACGGAGCCGTTCCACCGCGAGGTGTTTGAGCGCGGCCATGCCGCCGTGGTTCTGCCTTACGATCCGGTGCGCGATGAGGTCGTGCTGCAGGAGCAGTTCCGCATCGGCGCGATCGAGGCGCCGGGCAGCCCCTGGCTGCTCGAAATCGTCGCCGGCATTATCGATGCCGGGGAAATCGTCGAAGAGGTGGTGCGGCGCGAGGCGCGCGAGGAAGCGGGTCTTGAATTACAGGATCTCGTCCATGTGCAGGATTATCTCGTCTCGCCGGGCGGCACGTCGGAGCGGGTCTCGCTCTTTGTCGGGCGCACCGATTCAAGCAAGGCCGGCGGCGTCCATGGCCTCGCCGAAGAGGCGGAGGATATTCGCGTCTGTGTCCTCTCCTTCGAGGCGGCCATGGCCGAGTTGCGGGACCGGCCGATCAGCGCCGCCAGCATCATCATCGCCATGCAGTGGCTCGCGCTCAACCGCGAGGTGCTCCGGGTGCGCTGGTCCGGATCGGAAGCAGCGCCATGAACCGGCTGGTCTATTGGGGCCTCATAATGGTCTTGGCGTTGGCGCCGCTGCCGTTCGGCGCCAACCGCCCCTGGTCGTGGAGCCTGCTGAGCCTGGTCGTCGGGCTGTTGCTGATCGTCTGGGCGCTTTCGGTGTTGCGCGATACCAATCGTGTCCGGGTCGCCTGGTCGCATCATTGGGTCGCCACCTGTCTTTTCCTTTTGTTGATGGTCTGGGCCGGCATTCAGGCGGTGACCTGGACGCCGGAATCCTGGCATCACCCGTTATGGCGCGATGCCGAGGCCGCGCTCGGCACCGGATTGAGCGGTGCGATCAGTCTCGAGCCCGCAGCCGGCGCGGAAACGATCATGCGGCTGCTCGCCTATGGCGGCGTGTTCTGGCTGGCGCTGCAATTCTGCCGCAGCCGGCGGCGCGCCCATGTCCTGTTTCAGGCCGTCGCCATCTCCGGCTTTGTTTACGCCTTATATGGCCTGGCCGTCACCCTTGGCGGCAACGAGACCATCCTGTGGTTTGAGCGCTGGGCCTACAAGCATTCGCTGACCAGCACCTTCGTGAACCGCAACAGTTTCGCCACCTATGCCGGCCTCGCCCTGATTTCGAGTTTCGTCATCCTGTTCTCGGGCGGACGCCAGGAGGAGGTGACCAATCCGTTCAGCCGGCAAGGTTTCATGGCGATGATCGACCGCTTCTCCCGGGGTGGTTGGATCTACGGCCTGATCATGGCGGTCACCGCCGCGGCGCTCATTCTTAGCCATTCGCGCGCCGGCATTGCCGCCACGGCGCTCGGCCTGGTGGTGTTCTTCGTTGCCCTCGCCGTCGGCGGGCGCTTGGTCGGCAAGGCATTGGCGGTTTATGGCGGCATCATCGCGGCGGCGGCAGTGGTCATTATTCTCGTCGCTGGCCAGGCGGCAGAAGGCATCGACCGCTCGGTCGAACGCGAGGAGCGCGGCGTCCTCTTTACCTATAGCGCGGCGGCGATCGAGGATTATCCCGCCGAAGGCTCCGGGCTCGGCGCCTGGTCCGAAGTGTTCCGCCTTTACCGCGACGAAACCCTGGTGAGAGGCTATCAACGGGCGCACAACACCTATCTCGAATGGGCGTCCGAAATGGGCCTGCCGGCGACCATTCTGATGGTGGGCACTTTGCTAGGCCTCGGCGCGCTGTGCTTGATCGGCGTGCGCCGGCGACGGCGGGATCAGGCCTATCCCGCCGCCGGCGTCGCGGCCGGCGTGCTCGTGGCGAGCCATTCGGTCGTCGATTTCAGTTTGCAAATACCGGCGGTCAGCGTGGTGTTCGCCGCCATGCTCGGCGCCGCCTGCGCGCAATCCCGCTCAAGCAGCGAAGCCGAACCCTATCCCCAATATGATGATGGGTGACGTTTAACCGCCGGCGCGTTGCAGCGTCACTTCGCGGTCGAATTTCGCCAGCAATTCCGGTTGCCGACGAAGCGCGCGGCGAACGATGGGCGTGGCGCGCAGCCTCTCCGAGATCGCGACGAGGCGTCGGTTGCGCTGTTTCACGGCGAAGGCGATTTGTTCAATGGCAATTGCGCGGGTATCGGATTCGAGCTGCGCCCAGGTAAGAAAGGCCAGTTCCGTCATGGCGAACACGGTGAAGCGGTTGTAGCGCCCGGTGCGGTAAGTCATGGCGAGCGCGCGGATCATCTGCGGCGAGTTCTTGTTGAGCCCGTATTCCGACTGCGCGAGACGCAGCCACGGCTCCGGCAATGCCGGGTTCAACGCGATGGCTTGACGGCTTGCCTCCTGGCTCAGCAGAAACGCTTTGCGGCGCTCTTCCGGTTTCGCGTTCTGGCGCAGCGCGTCGGCGTAATGCAATCGGGCGAGCGCCGCCCAGCGTGGCGCGGTGTCTACCCAATTGTTGGCGCCTCTGAGGGAGGCCGCCGCGGCCCTGACATCAAGTTTGGAGGGTGGCGTGCCCGAGCGTATCTCCGCGATCGCCCAGGTGCCTTGTTGCTCGGAAATTCCGGCGGCGAGCCGCGGTATGGCGAGCACGACTAAGGTAACGCCCACCGCCAGGGCGACGGAGAAAGAGAGAATAAATCCGGGGGCAGAGCGTTGCCATGCCATGGTGGTCACGATTCAGCGTAATACTTCCGATACTGACCCGCATAATGACCGCTTCCGGTGCCATAGTAACGCTGAAATTTTTTGACATCGACTTGCGACAGTACGACGCCGGCGACATCGGCGCCCGAAGCGATGATCTGTTTCAGGGCGCCGGCGGCTGCGGCACGGCGGGTCTTGTTCCATTCGACGATGAATACCGTCTTATCCACCTGACGCCCGAGCACCAGCGTGTCCGATACCGCCAGCACCGGCGGTGTGTCGAGCACCACGAGGTCATAGGTATCGGAGAGCGCTTCGAGCAGTTCGCTCATGAGGTTCGAGGCCAACACGTCGGTGGCGTTGGCCACGGCCGGCCCGGAGAGGATGTAATGCGCTTCCGATTTGAAATCGATCTCGATCACATCCTCGAGTTCTTTTTCATGCGACAGATAATCGACGATGCCCTGATTGTTCGGCACCTGAAGCGTGGTGTGCAGGGAGGGCTTGCGCAGGTCGCAGTCGATGATCAGCACTTTCTGGCCCGATTTCGCCGCTGCTCGGGCGAGCGAGAGCGATGCCGTGGTCTTGCCTTCGCTGGGTACCGAGGAAGTCACGGCGATGGTGCGCGGCGGCCGGTCGACATCGGACAGCAGCAAGGCGGTGCGCAAGGTTCGCATGGCCTCGGAATAAGATGAGGTCGGCTGGTCGATGACTAGATCGTAAGGTGCCTTGCCTGGCTTGTTCGCGCCGGCAACGCGCGGCAGCATGGCGATGGCCGGAACGCCGGTGACATCCTCGACCTGCTCGACGGTGCGGAAGCCGGATTCCATCTGCTCGCGCACGAAGGCCAGCAGGAATCCGAGAAGCGCCGACAATATAAGGCCGGCCCCTATGATTACGGCCTTGCGCGGCCGCGCCGGCTCAAGTGGCGCCGTCGCGTAAGAAATCACCCGGGCGTCCGGTTCGATGAGTTGCTGCTGCTGTGTGTCGACCTGTTTGAACCGCGCCAAAACGGTTTCGTAAAGCTCTCGGTCCGCCTGAGCGACGCTGGCAAGCTCGTTCAGCTTGACTTCCGCCTGGTTCTGTTCCGCCACCCGGCCCTGCAGCCGCTCAATTTCCGTCTCCAGTTTCTCCTGGCGAATCTCGGTAATCTCCAGCTCGTTGCCGAGATTGATCGCGACCTTGTTGACTTCCTGGTTGATCTTCTTCTGCAGGTCTTCCAATTCGCTGCGCGCCAGCATCATTTTGGGGTGCGCGTCGCGATATTGCGTTTCAAGCTCGGCGATGTTGCGGGTGAGCTCCGATTCCTGCTCGCGCAGGCGCTGAATGAGCGGCGATTCCAGCACCGCGGCCGCCGAATCGAGACCGCCCGGCGTCTCAAGCAGCCGCTGCACCTGATTGTAGCGCGCCTCCGCTTCCGCCAGGATGGTTCGCGAGGCGATAAGTTGGGAATTGAGCTCGGCCAATTGCTGGGCGTAAAGCGTCGTATCGCCGACATTGACCAATCCGGCCCGGCGGCGGAAATCCTCAAGCTTGCGGCTCGACGCCTCGACCCTGAGACGCAATTCGCCGACGCGATCCGCGAGCCAGCGATTGGCCCGCTCGGTCGCTTCATATTTGGCGTTGAGCTGTTCCAAAATATACATATCGGCGACGGTATTGGCCGCCAGAGCCGACAGTTCGGGATCGGGTGAAATATAGGACAGGTCGATCACCAGCGACGTGCCGCCCGCCTCGACGGTCAAATGCTCAAGGAATTCCTCGACCATGAATTCGCGCACCAACTGGTCTTCCTGCGCCTTGGTCAGGGCCACCGTGCCGCCCGCACCTTCTTCGCCGTCGATGCCGAGGGAGGCTTGCAGGCTGTCCGGCACGACTTCCTCGGCGCCCGAGATTCCGAGACCGCTCAACACCGATTCGATCAGACCCTTTTCGGGCTCCGTCAGCATCGGGTTGTATTCCGGATTATCGGTCAGATCCAGTTGCTCGACGACTTTCAACGCCAGCGAGCGCGACCGGATGATTTCCGCTTCGGTCTCGTTGGTGAAAAAGTCCGGTGTCAGTCCCTGGACGACGGATTCCGCCGACCTGCCACCGACATTGATTTGCTGGCGCTGCAGCACCAGGCTGGCTTCGGCGACATATAGCGGCGTCATGCGTTGGACGAGGAAAATGGAGAGCAAGGTGCCGATCACGATGACGCCAATGATCAGCATCTTATTGCGCAGCAGGATCGAGAAGAACTGGCTGAGATCGAATTCCCGCCTGCTTGCCGCCGGTGCCGGGCCGCCGACATCCTCAACCGGGACGAAGGTGACCTCTTCCGGCTCCTGGCGGGAAACGCGCGCGACTTTGCCTGGATTAGCCATCAGGCCTCTCCACGCGCCGTTTCAATCCGTTCGTCCCCACCTTCATTCGATCGGTCTTCCTGAGTAATGAGCCGGATTAAGCCCCATCTTTCGGAAGGGCCGGTATGTTAATTCCGTTAACATGATAAAGGCAAGCCCCCCTGGGTAATATGTCATTCGTCACATTTTCAAAATAGTCTGCGGAACACCTCAATCGTGTCCCCGGGCAACACGACAGTTTTCAGATAGCCTTCGATATCGAGCAATTCTTCCGGCGTTGTGCGGGTAATGGAAACCGGCTCTTCGCTGGCTCGCCTGGTGTAGCCGCCGGCGAGAGCGATGGCCTGACGCACCGTCATGCCGCTAACGTAAGGATAGCTTCCCGGCTTGTTCACCTGCCCGTAAATATAGAACGGCCGGTAATTGGTAACCTCGACGCTGATTCTCGGATCGATCAGGTAGCTGTCCGACAGCAAATCCGTGACGATCTGTTGCAATTCGTTAACCGTCTTGTCCTGCGCCCGTACCTGACCGATGAGCGGCATCGAGATCCGGCCCTGGCCGTCCACCGCCAATTCGCCGGAAAGATCGTCCTGGCCGAAGACCATGATGGACAAACGATCGCCCGGCCCCAGGCGATATTCCTGCAAGCCCGAGGGGTCGGCCAATTGCTCGCTCACCGATTCGGCGGTTTCTTCCCTGATTTCCTCGCTGGTTTTCTCGGCTTCCGCCGCTTCCTCTACCGCTTCCTCCGACGCGTCCTCCGCCGATTCCTCCACCGAATCGGTGGTTTCCGCGTTGATGTCGGGGGTCGTCTCATCGGTCTTGAAGGATTCGAGCTCAAGCAGCTCGTCTTCATCGACTTCGAGGGTCAAGCCGTTGGAATCCTGACCGCTGGGATTCTGCGCACTGGCCACGCCGGAAAAGGCTAACAATCCAAGCGCCAAGGCAAAAGCCAATGCCGCGCCGCGCCATGTGCTGGGCACTATCGTTTCTTCTGAAGGACCGGCCTTCCACGGCATCATCAGATCTGCCCCATAATGCGTATCGTCACCGCATTGTTTTCGAAGCTCGAACCCTGCTCGGACGAGCTCCGTTCGCTATGGCGGTATTCACCGCGAAACTGAAGCTCCCGGTTCATGAAATAGCGAAAGCCGACAAAGCCGTCCCATTCCGAATCATCGCGCGTCACCTCGACAAACTCGTTCTCCTCATAGGTGCCGCCGGCCGATAACAGCAGGCTATATAGAAGTTCATGATCGACCTGCAAGTCGCCGCCGGTCGCAATTATTTGCGAAGCCCCGGCTAGGTTCGTTCCCTCGAAATTGCGGTGAACGCCGGCGGTGACCGTGGTCAACCCTGTCACGTTCCAGGTCATCTTGCCGTTTACGGTCACGCCGTCGACCGTGTTGAACCTGTTGTCGGTGAACGAGCGCGTCTCGTAGCCGGCGTTGAACTCGAGAAAGGTCACGCCGGAATAGTCGATGGTAAGGCCGGCGATCAGTTTCTTGCCGAAGGAATCGCCATTGAGGCCCGCATCATCGAAGGAATCGACAAATTCTTGAATATTGACCGAGGGTTCGAGGAAAAACCGCGAGCCCGGCACGTCTTCATAGGTGATGCGCCCCCGCAGGGTGTATTCGTCGCGGTCCCGGTCGTCATGGTTGACGTCATTGTCGCCATAATTGAGGCGCTGGATTTTCAGGCTGGCTTGCTCGGTGAATATGCTGCCGCCGCCGTAATCTCCACCGATTTCAGCGCTGGTATCGAAAAAAGTGGTGACTTGCTGGCCACCTTCATCGTCCACCGCGCCGCGTCCTTCATGGCCGCGTCCGTGGCGCAATTCGGCGAAAGCGCTCGAACGCTCATCGATATCCAGCCGGCCCTTCATGCGGAAGCTGAAATCGTCGAAATCTTCGCTTTCCAGTTCAAGCCAGCGCTGAAAATGCGCCTTGGTCTCGAATTCGAACTGATGGTTCTGCCAGTTCGACCGCACCGCCAAACTCGGCAGGAAGGCCATGAAATAATCCGATTCGGTGTTTTCCTCGGTACGGAAAACATTGTCTTCCCAGCCGAAGCGAATTTCCGCCTTGGGAAACTCTTCGAAGCTCGGGAGATATTCAGTCTCTATTCCGATCGCCTTGAATTCCGGACGAACCCGCCCGAGCACCGATTCCTTGCGCGCCTGCTCAGCAAAATCCAGGCTCAGCTCCTGCAATTGCGCCCACGCATCGCTGCGCCCCAGCACAAGGGCGGCGCCGAAGAGGAGCGCGAAAATGAATGAGCGGAGAATCAGGCCCTGGGCCGACGCGATCATAGTTAATTACCAAGCCAAACCGATGGCGGGCCGCAACGGGGAGATTGCCCGAGCGCCCACATGCCTCGATCCGCAGTCAATTAATCCGATTCTGCCGCCACAAAGCGGCATCGGCCGCCCGGGCCGCTGCGCGATTTTACGCCTCAACACCCTACTCCATGGCCTGGACGGCCAATTTGCAACGTAGTTAATTCGGAAAAATATATTTTCAAACAAATTATTAGAGAGTAATTTTAATTCTCAAGGTTAGAAATCGTCAATTAACATTTACCGACCATAGCACGCGCCCATTTATATTTTCTGTTGCAACCGTCACAGCATAGTTAATGTAAATGGGATTAACATTGCTATATTAGCATAGCGAATCGAAAAAAATATACAAAAGGATGTGATTCGCTCGGGCGTCGGTATCGCCAGTATCGCGGCACCCGGCGCTGCGGTAGCAATTGTGCGGGACCGGGATATAAGCTCTCGACCGAGGCGGATTTTCCTGGCACTAAATCGCCTGCGCGCCTCTCGTAATTCTCGATAGTTGGTTGATATGACCCGTAAGACAGCCCTGATCACAGGCGTCACCGGCCAGGACGGCGCTTATTTGGCCGAGTTGCTGCTCGACAAAGATTATGTGGTGCATGGCATCAAGCGGCGCTCTTCCTCATTCAACACCGAGCGCGTCGACCATCTCTATCGCGACCCCCATCTCGGCGAGGCGCGGTTTCGCCTGCACTTCGGCGATATGACGGATGCCACCAATCTGATCCGCCTGCTGCAGGAAACCCAGCCCGACGAGATCTATAATCTGGCGGCGCAAAGCCATGTGGCGGTGAGTTTCGAGACCCCGGAATATACCGCCAATTCGGACGCCCTTGGCACCCTCAGGCTGCTCGAGGCGATGCGTATTCTCGATCTCGGCGGCCGGGCGCGGTTTTATCAGGCCTCCACTTCGGAACTCTATGGCAATGCACCGGAATCGCCGCAAAGCGAGACCACGCCGTTCGCGCCGCGCAGCCCCTATGCGGCGGCGAAGCTCTATGCCTATTGGATCACCGTGAATTACCGCGAGGCCTATGGCTTCCATGCCTCCAACGGTATCCTGTTCAATCACGAAAGCCCGATCCGCGGCGAAACCTTCGTTACCCGCAAGATCACCCGGGCAGTCGCCGCGATAAGTCTCGGCATGCAGGAGACGCTTTATCTCGGCAATCTCGATGCCAAGCGGGACTGGGGCCATGCGCGTGATTATGTTGAAGGCATGTGGCGTATCCTGCAGCAAGACCAAGCGGGTGATTATGTTCTGGCGACGGGCGAAAACCATTCCGTGCGCGATTTTGTCGAATTGGCCTTCGCCCATATCGGCCACAAGCTCGAATGGCGTGGCGCGGGTGTTGAAGAGTCGGGGCACGACACGGAATCCGGCGATGTTCTGGTCAAAGTCGATCCGCGTTATTTTCGCCCAACCGAAGTCGACAGTTTGTTGGGCGATGCACGAAAAGCGCGCGAGGCTCTCGGTTGGAGCCATCGCACGAGCTTCGCCGAGCTGGTAACGGATATGGTCGATCGCGATCTCCAGAAAGTAGCCCGCGAGGGGCGGCCGAGCGATGGGTGACACCGCATCCGCTTATTCGCTGGGTGGCAAACGGGTGTGGATTGCCGGCCATGGCGGATTGGTCGGATCGGCGCTGATGCGGCGCTTGGCGTCGGAGGATTGCGAGATGCTGAGCGCGACACGCGCCGAGCTCGATCTCCGGCGCCAGCAGGATGTCGAGGCGTGGCTCGCGGAAGCGCGCCCGCAGGCGGTGTTTCTCGCCGCCGCGACCGTCGGCGGAATCCACGCCAATGACAGCCGGCCGGCGGATTTTCTCTATGACAATATGATGATCGAAGCCAACATCGTTCACGCCGCATGGCGGACAGGCGTGGAAAAATTACTGTTTCTCGGCTCTAGCTGCATCTATCCGAAATTCGCGCCTCAGCCGATGGCCGAGGGCGATCTCATGACCGGCCCTCTTGAGCGGACGAATCAATGGTATGCCTTGGCAAAGATCGCCGGCATTTACTTGTGCCGGGCCTATCGCGAGCAACATGGTTGCGATTTCATTTCGGCCATGCCGACCAATTTGTTCGGGCCGGGCGATTTTTTTGGCGCCGAGAACAGCCATGTCATTCCGGCGTTGATGGCAAAGATCCACAAGGCGCGCGAGGAGGGTGATTCCGAAGTCGAGATTTGGGGAAGCGGCGAACCATACCGCGAATTTCTCTATTCCGAAGATGCCGCCGACGCCATGGTTTTTCTGATGAAAAACTATTCCGGCGGCGGCCATGTCAATGTCGGCACCGGAGAAGAGCTCAAGATTATCGAAATTGCCCGCCTGATCGCGGATGTTGTCGGCTATCGCGGCGGTTGGCGGTTCGATACCAGTCGTCCTGACGGGACGCCACGCAAACTCATCGATTGCACGCTCCTCAACACCCTCGGCTGGACCCCGCGCATGGGATTGCGCGAGGGCTTACAGGAAACCTATGACTGGTACCGCGAAACCCACGCGGCGGGACGATTGCGCGCCTGACGGGCGCTGCGGATACGGCGTGGGCGAATCGGAATATCCTCTGGACGAAAGCGGCATGTGGCGCGAAATCCGCACGCCCTTCGCCGGCACCACGCCGCGCCCGGCTTTATTCGTCGACCGCGATGGCACGCTGATCGAGTTGGTCGATTATCTCAGCATGCCGGAAGGGGTGAAGCCCATCGCCGACGCGCTGGCGCTGACGGCGCGGGCATGCGCGTGCCGCATTCCCACCGTGATGGTGACCAACCAGTCCGGCGTCAACCGCGGCTATTATGGCTGGCCGGAATTTGCCGCGGTGCAGGAGGCCGTCCTTGCCGCAGTCGACGCTGGCGGCGGACGGATCGACGCGGTTTATGCCTGCCCGGCGCTGCCCGACAGCGGCGACCCATGCCGCAAACCCAGCCCCGGCATGCTGCTCGCCGCGGCGGAGGATCTCAGCCTCGACCTTAAGCGCAGTTGGATCGTCGGCGATGCGGCGAGCGATCTTGCGGCGGGTGCCCGCGCCGGCCTCGCCTGCGGCTGGCTCGTCGCGACCGGGTATGGCGCCGAGGAGCGCGCGGCAGCCCTCGCCCTACGCGGCCCCGGCTTCGATGTAACGGTAGACCGGCCGCTGAGCGAACTCGCCGATTCGCTCTCCGGCTTGTCGAACGCCTAAGCAGCGGTTAAATCTCTCCCAGCCCGATCACCAACCAGAAGCGGCCCATGAACACCTTCCCTGAGCGGCGCTATGACGGCATAGGCGCCTATTGCGACGATTACGTGGCGCAACTGGCCAGTGCCGGCGCGTCCATAGACCGTGACAAGCTGGGCGAAGCGGCGGAGTTGTTGCGCCGCGCCTTCGAAGACGGCGCCTGGCTGTTCGTTTGCGGCAATGGCGGCTCGGCGGCGATCGCCAATCACCTGCTATGCGATTTCGCCAAGGGCATTCAGACCGACACCGACCTGTTGCCGCGCGTCATATCGCTGAGTGCCAATCTCGAACTCATCACGGCGATCGCCAACGATATCGCCTTCGAGGATTGCTTCGTCTATCAGCTTCGTACCGCCGCGCGGCGCGGCGACTTGCTGCTCACGATCAGCTCCTCGGGCGACTCGGAAAATATCGTCCGCGCGGTGGATTGGGCCGGCGCCAACGGCGTGCAATCGATTTGTCTCACTGGTTTCGACGGCGGTCGCTCGGCGGAGGGCGCGGCCATCAACATCCATGTCGAAGGCGACAATTACGGCGTGGTGGAAGATACCCATCAATCCATCATGCATATGTTTTCGCAATATTTGCGGCAGGCGCGCATGACGGACGCGCGAATCGCCGAGCGAAAATTCTGAACGATCAATCCTCCGGAGAATAATATGGCGATGGATGCCGGCCCCGCGCGCGTGGGCGTCATCGGCCTCGGCTATTGGGGTCCCAACCTGGTGCGCAATTTTGCCGCCGCCCAAGGCGCAAGCCTGACCGCGCTGTGCGATCTGGACGGCGACGCCCTGGCCAAGCAGTTGGCGCTTTATCCCGAGGCGCGCGGCACCGGCGATGCGGACGAGATCATCGCCGCTCCGGATGTCGATATCGTCGTCGTCAGCACCCGGCCGAGCGAAAATTTCCGCTTGTGCAAGGCGGCGCTCGAGGCGGGCCAGCATGTGTTCGTGTGCAAGCCGGTGAGCCGGGTGCCCGAAGAAGCGCGCGCGCTTGCCGCGCTTGCCGAGCAACGCGGCTTGGTGCTGCAAACCGATCTCACCTTTCTCTATACGCCGTCTGTTCGCAAGTTGCGCAGCATTCTCGCCGACGAGACCTGTGGTGAATTGAACTATATCGAATCGACCCGCACCCAGGCGCCATGGCGCGCGGATATCAACGTCGTGTGGGATTTGGTGCCGCATGATGTGGCTATCCTCGGCCATGTCCTCGGGCGCCTGCCGATTGAGGTCAGTGCCCATTTTGCCGCGCGCAGCCTAACCCGCGTTGAGCATGCCGCCTTCGTCGTGATGCGCTATGATGACGGCCTCTATGCGCGCCTCAATTTGAATTGGCTGGCACCGGAAAAGGTTCGCCGCATGGTCTATTGCGGCGAGCGCGGCTCGATCGTCTATGACGAAATGGAAGACGAAAAGAAATTGCGCATCTATCGCGGCGGCTTCGATATCGGCGGTGAAAACGGCGCCGAGAAACTGACCACCCAGTATCGCTCGGATGGGGTGGAAACGCCGGAGCTCAGCGGCGAGGAAGCGCTTGCGCTGGAGTGCCGCGAGTTCCTTGCCGCCGTCGCGACCGGTGGAGAAACGCTGAGCAGCGGCGCGGAAGGCTATCGCAATTCCCTCGTTTGCGCCGCGATCGACCGCAGTTTGCAAGAGGGCGGGCGCAGCATTTCTGTCGGTTGAGGCATTGAACAGATCAGGAGCGACGAAAAAGTGAGTGTGCCATTTGTCGATTTGAAAGCGGCCTATGCCGAGATCGAGGCCGAGCTGCAGCCGGTTCTGCACGACATCATGGCGCGCGGCGCCTTTATTCTCGGTCCCGAGCTGGTGGAATTCGAAAGCGCCTTTGCCGGCTATTGCGAGGCTGAGGCCTGCGCCGGGGTGGAGAACGGTACCACGGCGCTTTCGCTCGCCTTGAAGGTGCAGGGCATCGGGGCCGGAGACGAAGTGGTGGTGCCGGCCAATACCTTTGCGGCGACGGCGGCGGCGGTGATGCATACCGGCGCGAGCGTCGTCTTTGCGGATGTCGATCCCGTCACTCTGACGCTCGATGCGGCGTCCTTCGAGGCGGCCATCGGGCCGGCAACCCGCGCGGTTATTCCGGTTCATCTCTATGGCCAGGCGGCGGACATGAAAGCGATCAACGCCGTCGCGCGCGCCGCCGATCTCAAAGTGGTCGAGGATGCAGCCCAGGCCCATGGCGCGCGCTATAACGGCCGCCGCGTCGGCAGTCTCGCGGAGCTGGCTGGGTTCAGTTTTTATCCGTCGAAGAATCTTGGCGCCTTCGGCGATGGCGGTGCGGTGGTGGGAAGTGATGCCGAGCTGGTCGAACGGGTGCGCATCATTCGCAATCACGGGCAATCGGCCAAGAATGTCCATTCCGAACTCGGCGACACGGCGCGGCTCGACAATCTGCATGCCGCGGTGCTGGCCACCAAACTGCGCGCGCTCGATCAGCGCAACGCGGCGCGCCGGCGCATCGCCGCGGCCTATGAGGAGCGCCTCGCCGATCAGTCGAGCTGGCTCGAACTGCCGCAGACCGGCGAGGGGCGTGAGCATGTCTGGCATCTCTATGTCGTCCATCTCGACAATCGCGATGCGCTGGCGGAGAAGCTCATGGCAGCGAATATCGGCTATGGCATGCATTACCCGATCGCGTTGCATGATCAGCCGGCCTTCGCCGATGCGCGCATTGGCGGGCCGCTGAAGGTGTGCGAAAAATCCGCGGCGCGGCTATTGTCGCTGCCCATGTTCCCCGAAATGAGCGACGATCAAATCGATGCGGTCGTCAGTGCCGTGCGCGGCTTCGGCGGCGGCTGACACCCAGGAGCAAGGATCATGACCCAGACGGACGGATTGCTGGAGGGCTTCGCGGTGCTGGTCACCGGTGGCGCCGGTTTTCTCGGCTCGCATCTGTGCGACCGCCTGATCGAAGCGGACCGTGAAGTCATCTGCCTCGACAATTTTGTCACCGGCAGCAAGCAGAATATCGGCCATCTGCTGGCCGATACGCGCTTCGAGCTGGTGCGCCACGATGTTTCCTTTCCCTATTACGCGGAAGTCGGCGGCATCTTCAATCTCGGCTGTCCGGCCTCGCCCGTCCATTATCAGCGCGATCCCATGTTCACGATCAAAAGCTCGGTCATGGGCGCGATCAACATGCTCGGTCTTGCCAAGCGGCGCGGCGTACGCATCTTCCAGGCGTCGACCTCCGAAGTTTACGGCGATCCCACGGTTCATCCCCAGCCGGAAAGCTATACCGGCAACGTCAATCCGATCGGCGTGCGCGCCTGTTACGACGAGGGCAAGCGCTGCGCCGAGACGCTCTTCTTCGATTATCACCGTCAGCGCAGCGTGGAGATCCGCCTCGCCCGAATCTTCAACACCTATGGCCCGCGCATGGCGATCGGCGACGGGCGGGTGGTGAGCAATTTCATCGTGCAGGCGCTCCAGGGCGAGGATCTCACGGTCTATGGCGACGGCTCGCAGACCCGGTCCTTCTGCTTTGTCGACGATCTGATTGACGGCATCCTGCGGCACATGGCCCATGCCAGCGAAACCGGACCGGTCAATCTCGGCAACGAGTCCGAATTCTCCATGCTGGAGCTGGCCGAAACCATCATCCGCCTGGTCGGCGGCAGCTCGCGCGTCGTCTTCGAGGCATTGCCCGAGGACGATCCGACCCAGCGACGGCCCGATATATCAAAGGCGCGCGCCGTGCTCGGCTGGGAGCCGAAAGTGAGTTTGCAGGACGGCCTCGGCGAAACCATCGAATATTTCCGCACTCAGCTCGCCTGACGCGGGACGGCCGGCGCATGGTAGGCGGCAAACGCATCCTGATGATCAGCCATCACCGGCTGTTCAAGGCTTGGCTGAGACCCGGTATCATCGCCCGCGGTTTGGTCGAGAACGGACACCGGGTGACGATGATGGTGGTGGCGGACGAGGCGCGGTTCCGGTTCAAGCGCTCTTCCATCGATGGCATAGACGTGATCGAGGCCCCCGACCTGACGAGCGGGCGGCTGCGGTCGGGCTGGGATCCGGTTTCCATCTGGCGGCGCAGCCGCTGTGTGCGCCGGCTCGATACGGATTACGATCTCATCCATCTGTTCGAAACCCGCCCGGCGACGATCTATCCCGGCCTCTTGGCGCAGCGCCGCATGAACGCGCCGCTCTTTATCGATTGGATCGATTGGTGGGGCCGCGGCGGGCTGATCGAAATCAACCGCCCCGCCTGGTACCGCATATTGTTCGGCCGCATGGAAACCTATTACGAAGAAAATTTTCGCACCCTGGCCGATGGCAACACCGTCATGTGCCATGGCTTGGTGGAGCGCGCCGTTGGCCTCGGCGTCGCGCGCGAAACGATCCTTCATCTCCGCAACGGCGCCGATCACGAACGCTTCAAGCCGCGTCCCATCGGAGAAGTGCGCGAAGAGCTCGGACTCGCGCCCGACACTTTCACCTTTGGTTTCGCCAGCCTCGATTCCTTTTTCGATCTCGACCCGGTGTTGCGCGGCATGGCGCAATTGGTCGCCGATGGCGTGCCCGCGCGACTGCTGCTGATCGGCAAATCCAGCGCCCGGGTGCGCGAGCGGATTCAGGCTATGGGCCTCGCGCCGCACACGGATTATTCCGGCTTCGCGCCCGACGAAATTTATCCGCAATACCTCAACGCCTGTAACGCGCTGCTCATGCCGTTTCCCGAGACCAATTACAATATCGGGCGCTGGCCCAATAAATTCGGCGAATATCTCGCGAGCGGCCGGCCGGTCATCTTCAATGCGGTGGGGGACCTCAAGGATTTCGATTTACCCGACGGCGAAGCGGTCGGCATCACTTGCGAATTCGCCGCCGATTCTTTCGCCGCCGCCATGCGGCAAATGTATGAATCGCCGGATAGAACAGAGAAGCTCGGCGCCAACGCCCGTGCCGCCGCGCTTCGGGAATTGGACTGGTCGCGGCAAATTGAGCGCCTCGATGTATTCTATGCGGAGCTTCTCGAAAAAGGCGGCGCTCCGCGCGCCGCATCTTCGGCAGGTTAGATCATGACTCAGGCGGGCATGGCAGCGACCGGCGGGCGGCAGGGGAATTCATTCTACGGCTTGGCGCTGGTGATCGTCGATCTGGCATCGATCGCGCTGCCGGCTTGGTTCCTCATCAACAGCGTATCGTTTGCCTATGCCGTGGTCATCGCGCTGATGCAGACCTTCGTCTTCCGGGAGAATTCTCTCTATTGGCGCCACAGCGCACTCTACAGTTCCTACTGGCCGCAATTTACCGCCTTGCTGCGCTCCTACATCCCGATCTTCATTACCTTTTGCGTTATCTCCTTTCTCTCCCAGGCCTTCGGCTCGCGACCGCAACCGGGCGATCTGCTGTTGCTCTTCGCATTTGTGGTGGGGCTCAATATCGGCCTCAGATTCGTTCTCACCACGCTGATCAAGCTGACCTCGTTCGGTGCGGCGCCGGGATGGCTCGTCATCGGCGCATCGTCCCGCGCCCGGGTGATCGCCGAGGAGATCAAGAACAATCCCGGCAAGATGCGCTTTCTCGGCTATGTGGTGGATCGCCGCGGCGACCGCCATCCGGAAATCGACAAGGAAGAAATCGTCGCCTCCCTCGACGGCCTTGAAGACGCGATCACCTTCACCGGCGCGAGCAACGCAGTGGTGGTGGCGGATGACAAGGAGGTCGGGGATGTCCTTGAGATCGTCGATCGGGTCGCCGTCTGTCCCGTCGTCGGCTTCGTCTACAACGAAGCCTTCGACATCGTCCGCCAGCGTTATAAGAGCCTGCCGATCGGCGGCTATACCGTGACCTCCATCGAGACCGGCGCGCGGTCGGATATCGACGACATGTTGACCCGGCTGATGGATATTGTAAAGCCCCCGTTCTATGTACCACTACCTGATAGAGTCTCGGGCACCGGTG
>CAZUVO010000012.1:30914-37423 GCA_964623955.1 uncultured Rhizobiaceae bacterium | reverse complement strand
TAATTTTAAAGGTGGTTTTAATAAAATAAAATCACCATATCTATCAGTCAGATATTCAAAAATTTCCTTGTCCGTATGTCCTTCCTGAATTTTTTTCCTAATTAAAATTCGTAAATCTTTAGCAAGAGGCGCAGCAGATTCATCAAGAGATCGCGCTCTTCCGGCGTGATCTGTTCGGAGATGTCCTCCTCTTCCTCGATCAACTCCTCAAGGGATTCCTGCCATGTCGCGTCGCCATTGCGGCCGAAGGCGCGCAGCAGCCAGCCGCTGAGGGAACGTACCAATGAGGGTTCGTGGCGGTTTTCTTCGCTCGGCGAAGCCGCCTCGGTTATCGGTGGAGGTTTGTCGCTATCACTCATTGCACTTCACTGCGCCGGGCGGGCGCGTAGGGATCGGCGATTCCAATTCCGGCGAGCGCTTGAATCTCGAGCGCTTCCATGGTCTCGGCATCGCCGTCATTGCCGTGATCATAGCCCAACAAATGGAGGACGCCATGAATTACCAAATGGCTCAAATGTTCGCTCAAGCCGCAACCCGCTTGTTTCGCTTCCGCGGCGGTTCTTTCGAGCGAGATGATGACATCACCGAGGGCGCCGCTTGCGTTCGCGCCGTCATAGGCGAAGGCCAGCACATTGGTCGCTTTGTCGACGCCGCGATAATCGCTGTTGAGCGCGCGCAACATGGCATCATCCGCCAGCACGACGGAGAGCTCGCCGCCCGCCGGGTGCGGCTTCATGGCGAGCGCCGCCTTGGCGGCCTTGCGCGTGACGCGCCGCGCTTCAGGAAGCGCGGTCCGCCATTTCGCGTGACGAATTTGAATTGCGATCTCCATTCCTGTCCTTGTCGTTCGGTCCGCCGCCCTCGCCAGTCCGGCGCAGATTGGCGGCGGGATATTCGATCCGGCTGTGATAGACGCCCATCACCAGGACCCGGGCGAAGGCTTCTTCGATGCGGGTCAAATCGGCGATGGTCAGCGGGCAATCGGCGAGCTGTCCGTCGGTCATTTTCTCGGCAATGATTTTGCCCACGCGCTCGCGAAGTTCCGCCGGGCTGGGGTCGTTGAGCGCGCGGGTCGCGGCTTCCACGGAATCGCCGAGCATGAGGATGCCGGATTCACGGCTCATCGGCTTCGGCCCGGGATATCTGTAATCCGACTCCTTGACGGTCCGCCCCTCCGCCGGTGCCTTGGCCAGGGCGCGCTGGTGGAAGATGCGCAGGAGGGTCGTGCCCTGATGCTGGGTCACCGCCTCGATCACCGGGCGGCCCAGGCGATGGGCGCGCGCCAGCTCAATGCCCTCGGTGATATGGGCGAAAATGATGCGCGCGGACAATTCCGGCGGCAGGCCGTCATGGATATTTCCCTCGCGCTGATTCTCGGCAAAATAGACCGGCCGCACGGATTTGCCGATATCGTGATAGAGCGCCATGACGCGGCATTTGAGCGCATTGGCGCCGATCGCCTCGGCCGCCGCCTCGGAGAGATTGGCGATCATGACCGAATGGTGATAGGTGCCGGGCGATTTCAGGGCGAGCTGCTTCAAGAGCGGATGGTCGCCGGTGGCAAGCTCCATCAGACGCACATCGGTGACTTCGTTGAAGACATATTCGAAGAGCGGCAGCAGCAGCATGGCGAAGGCGGCGACCAGCCCGCCGGAAACGATGGCGAAGGCGAGCACGATGGGGATCTCGGAATAGACGGTGCCGCCGCCGAGAATGATTACCAGCGGTACCGTCGCCGCCTGCACCGCGGCCACCGCGGCACCGACCATCAACAGATCCTTGCGGTGGCGGCAGCGCCGCGCGCCGATGCCGGCGACCAGCACGCCAATGAGATAAAAGGCGGCGAGCCAAATATCGCCGTCGGCATGATAGGTGACGAGGAGCGAGAGGATCACGCCGACCATCAAGCTGACCCGCGCATTGACGAAGATCGAGACGATCACCGCCGACAAGGCGACCGGACTTAGAAAGGCCGCGGCCGGAAGTTCGATGCCAATGCCCTCGGCAATGCCGCGTCCGGCATAAAGCGCGCCGATGGCGAGCAAGCCGGTGATGGAGATCGCCGCCAGGGTGATGTAGCCATTCTTGCGGGTGAAGTGGAGCGGCTGCTTGCCGGAGCGGAAGAAGAACGCGCCCAACCCGACGAGCCCGGCGAGAAACACCGCGAAGGCGACGCTGTCGACCCAGCCGAGGCCGCCTTGGCGCGCCTCGTTCAGCGCCATCAGCCGCGCCCGGGCGCGGGCCGTTACCCGGTCGCCCTCGCGCACGATCACTTCGCCGCGGCCGATATGCATGGTCGCTTCCTCGACCGAGGCGAGGGCAGCATCCCGGGCGTTTTTGGTGGCGTCCGCATTGTAGACGATGTTCTGGTCGGTCAGCGCCAACGCGGTTTCCAATATCCAGGTGCGCAGGCTGCGCGCCGAGCCATAGGGTGCCTCGCCGGCTTTCGCGCGCATCATCCGCCAGGCGCCGGCGACATCGATGATGGCGTCGAAATGAAACAGGCTGGTGCTGTCTTCGCTGCCGGCGCGGCGGAGCTCGATCGCGCCCCGCTCAGGCAGCATGGCGCGGTCCGCCATCACCATCCGCTCAGCGGGAAGCGCCAAGAAAAACGCCAAGGCATTGCCAGCGTCCGCGATGTCGGGCAGGCCCTCCAGCAATTCGAACACGCCGGCATTCACCGGGAGCCCCAAATCCGCCTCGAACGCGGCGAGCCGTTGGTCGACCGGCATCTCGCCCTGGGTCGCGCGCGCCTTGACATTTTCGATCGCCGTAAGGGCGTTGTTGCGCCGGTCGAAGAGAAATTCAGCGTCGTAGTCGAAACGGGGACGCACCGCCGCTGCCGCCTGGGCGCGGCGCAGCGCGGTTTCCTCCGGGTCGGCGACTTCCAGGCCGCGATCCGCGCGAATGGTGTCCTGGGCGATGCTGCCGAGCGCCGGTATCGGCAGGTCCGACGAGCCGAACGGCGCGAAGAGGGCCGTCATGGCGATGACGAACAGGACCAGGAGCGGCCAATCGAGAAACGGGCGGGCAACATTCCAGCGCTCCTCCGCCAGCGCGCGGATCGCCGATGCCGAGAGCAATTCGCGCTCGGATTTGAGACTGCGCTCGAACGGGGTATCGGAACTGTCCGTCACGTCCGTTCCCCGTCGCCGGCCGCCGCACGGGTCTTTTTTTCGCGTTTCTCATAGGCGCGGACGATGCGCGTCACCAATGGATTGCGCACAACGTCTTCATTGGTGAAGCGGATGAAGGCGGCGCCTTTCATGTTCTCGAGGGTTTCGACCGCCTCGGCCAGCCCGGAGCGTGAGCCGAGGGGCAGGTCGATCTGCGACAGATCGCCTGTCACCACCATGCGCGAATATTCGCCCAGGCGGGTGAGGAACATTTTCATCTGTACCGGCGTGGTGTTCTGCGCTTCGTCGAGAATGACGACGGCGTTGGCCAGCGTGCGCCCGCGCATGAAGGCGAGCGGCGCGATTTCGATATCGCCGGATTCGAGCCGCTTCAGCACCGCATCGGTCGGCATCATATCGTTGAGCGCGTCGTAAAGCGGGCGGAGATAGGGATCGACCTTCTCCTTGATGTCGCCGGGCAGGAAGCCGAGCCGCTCGCCGGCCTCGACCGCCGGGCGCGACAGGATGATGCGGTCGACCTGACCGGTGAGATACATCGACACCGCGACGGCGACGGCGAGATAGGTTTTGCCGGTGCCCGCCGGGCCGAGGCCGAACACCAGCTCGTGGTTACGCATGGCGTCGATATATTCGGCTTGGCGCGGCGAGCGCGGCGCGACCGGGCGCTTGCGTGTCTGGATCGGCTCGGCGGCGGCACGCGGCGCTTCATCGCCGCTCGTTTCGCCGCCCGGGATCCGCGCGCCGGCCATGCGTATCGCGCCATCGATTTCGCTGCTGTCCACCGCCTGGCCTTGTTTCAGCTTGGCGTATAGTTCGTTGAGGACCTGTTTCGCCAACTGCACCGGCTCGCTGGGTCCGGAAATCTCCAACTCATTGCCGCGCGAGCCGATCATGACGCCAAGCGCATGTTCGATCTGGGCGATATTGCGGTCATGCTCGCCAAACAGCATCGCCAGCAGCGCATTGTCGTCAAATCGCATATGCGTCTGGGCGCTCGGTTGGGCGGAATCGCCGGTATCCATGACGGGGCTGTGACTCAAGCGGGTTGTCCCTCGGCTAGGGCCGCCGCGGCGGAAGCGACTGACAGCGAAGGCGTCGCCGATTCCCCGGCCGCCCGTCCGGCTAGGCTGTTGGTATGCGCCTCGGTGATGAAGATATCGGCGATACGGCCGCGCAACTCCGCCGGCATATCGGCATGGACCCATTGGCCGTAGGGCGAGCGCCCGAGCATCTGGTCGGCGTGCCGCCCGGGTTTCTCGAACAGCACCGGCAGGGTGCGGCCGGTCATGGTGGCGTTGAAAGCGGCTTGCGAGCGGGCGAGCACGGTTTGCAGCGCATCGAGGCGCGCACTTTTGATCTCGTCCGGCACCTGATCGTCACGCTCCGCCGCCGGCGTGCCGGGCCGCGGGCTGTATTTGAAGGAATAGGCCTGGGCGTATTCGATCTCCGCCGCCAGCACCAATGTGTCCTCGAACTCGGCATCACTTTCGCCGGGAAAGCCGACGATAAAATCGCTCGACAAGGCGATGTCGGGCCGCGCCGCGCGCAATTCGCCGACCAGACGGCGATAATCTTCGGCACTGTGCTGGCGGTTCATCGCCTTGAGGATGCGGTCCGCGCCGGACTGCACCGGGAGATGCAGAAATGGCATGAGCTTGGGCACGTCGCCATGGGCGGCGATCAAATCTTCGCTTAGATCGCGCGGATGAGAAGTCGTATAGCGCAGCCGCTCAAGCCCTTCCATTCCGGCCAGGCGGCGGATCAGGCCGGCGAGGGATAGTTCCTTATCGCCATCCGCCCCGTGATAGGCGTTGACGTTTTGCCCGAGGAGCGTGAGTTCGCGCGCGCCTTGGCCAACCAGCCGGTGCGCCTCGCGCTCGATATCGCCTACCGGGCGCGAATATTCGGCGCCGCGGGTGTAGGGCACGACGCAAAATGTGCAGAATCTGTCGCAGCCCTCTTGAATGGTGAGAAAGGCGGAGACGCCGGTTTCCGAAGCAGCGTTGCCGCCTGTTTCCGGCAGATGGTCGAACTTGCTTTCCGCCGGAAACTCGGTTTCCACCACCGCCTCGGCCTCGGCGCGGCGCAACAGCTCGGGCAGGCGGTGATAATTTTGCGGGCCCATGACGAGATCGACGAACGGCGCGCGGCGCAGCAACTCCTCGCCTTCCGCCTGGCCGACGCAGCCGCCGACGGCAAGCAGCATGCCCTCGCCCGCGCGCTTGCGCGCCTGTTTAAGGCGGTTCAGGCGGCCGAGCTCGGAATAGAGTTTTTCCGCCGCCTTCTCGCGGATATGGCAGGTGTTGAGAATCACCAGATCGGCGTCCTCGGGTGCCGCCGTTGCCCCGTAGCCATGCGCCGCCAGGACATCCGCCATGCGGGCGGAGTCGTAGACGTTCATCTGGCAGCCATAAGTTTTAACGTAGAGTTTTTTAGTCACACCGTTAACCACTGCCGCTCGCCGCGCCGATGGATCAGGCGCGCCGCAACAGGCGCAGGCTCAATGTTGATTGGGTGTTCGCATTCCTCAGCGGCGAATCTAGCACCCGGCCAAATGCTGTCAAGCCGGGGTCCCGCGCAGCAACGCCCCGATCAGGCCGGTTTGGAGGCCCACCAGGCGGGTTTGGCGGGTTTGCTTAGGCGGCCATGAATGCCGTTTGAGACGCCGTTTGCCACCACGCGGTGGCAATGGGCGGACAATTCCTTGCGTGACGCGAAGTCGGCAATGGTGACCGGTTCGTGAAATTCGACCGCGACCGTGGTTTGCCCGAGGCCGAAAACATTCCACAAATGGCTGGCCAGTTCCATATCGCCATACCAGGCAAAAAACGGCCGGTAGCCGCGCCCGACCGGGATTCCGTCAAGGCGCACATAGGATACCGAGACCGGCTGAACCAAGAGCGGCTTGCCGTTAACCTCCTGCTCGGCGACGCCGAAAAAAGCGCTTTTGAACGGCAGCACCCGGTTGCCGTCATTGCTGGTGCCTTCCGGGAAAAGGATCAGATTGTCTCCCATCTCGAGGCGCTGGACCATTTCGTCGCGATGCACCGCGGTGCGGCTCGCCCGGCGCTGGACAAAGACGGTGCGCTGCAGGCGCGCAAGCAGGCCGAAGAGCGGCCAATTGCGAACTTCCGCTTTGGCCACGAAGGAGGCCGGCAGCATCGCGCCCAGCACCGAAATGTCGAGATAGGAGGTGTGGTTGCAGATGAAAAGGGTCGGGCCGCCGCGCGCGATATCGCCATATTGCTCGATGCGGAAGGCGAGTAGCCGGCAGACGCCGCGGTGCCAGATCATCGGCAGACGCTTCGAGAGCGGCAAATTGAGGCCGACCAGTATCATTTGCACCGGCAACAGCGCCGCCGTCCAGCCGGC
>CAZUVO010000012.1:0-30904 GCA_964623955.1 uncultured Rhizobiaceae bacterium | reverse complement strand
GAAAAAGGCGGTCATGTGAGCTTGTCCTTATATTTGCGCGTCACCAGATCGGTTTTGACCACGATGCTGACATCGACGCTGTCCCATTGCGGGTCGATTACCGCACCGTCGCCGACGAAACCGTTGAGCCGCAAATAGCCCTTGATGAGCGGCGGCACGGCGCGGATCGCGGCGCGGGTATTGACCTCTTCCTTCGCCATCCGGTTCATCTCGACGAAATGCTTGGGCTGGGCCACCGGGCGCATTTCCTCCGGCGCCATATGAAAGTGAAAGAGATAGGAAAGCGTCAACGCATGGGCGTCCGGGTCGGTGCCCTGAAAGCTGGCGCAACCGAACATGAGCGGCACTTCGTAATGCATCACATAGGCGGCGACGCCGCGCCACAGGAGGGTCATGGTGGCGCGGTTGCGGTACGGCGCCTCGACGCAGGAGCGGCCGAGCTCAAGAAGCTCGCCGGGATTCTCCAGCACCCGGTCGATATTATATTCCCACGGGGAATAGAAGCCGCCATGGCTGTCGGCGACGGAGCGGCGCAGCAGGCGGTAGGTTCCGACGACCTGCTCGCCGCCCGCCGGGCGGTCCCGGTCGATCACCAGGAGATGGTCGCAATAACCGTCGAACCGATCGAAATCGCGCTTTTGCGCCGCCATTTCATCGCTCGGCTGCGCCGTCATTTCTTCGTAGAACACCCGGTAGCGGAGCGACTGCGCGGCCTCTATGTCGGCCGCGCCATCGGACAGGCGGACCGTCAGGCTGCCCGCATTGATCCCGGCCATGAAATCCTGGTTGCTCACGAATCTATTGGTCCTCGTCCTTCGGCCCCTCGGTGAGGGGAACCGCATAAAGCTCCAGGCGGTGGCCGACAAGCTTATAGCCCAGGCGCTCGGCGACCGCGGCCTGCAGCAGCTCGATTTCACGGTTTTGAAATTCGATCACCTTGCCGCTCTGCACATCGATCAAATGGTCATGATGGTCCTGGTCGGCTTTTTCATAGCGCGCGCGGCCATCGCCAAAATCGTGCCGCTCGAGAATGTCGACCTCCTCGAACAGGCGTAGCGTCCGGTACACCGTCGCCAGGCTGATGCGGTCGTCGATCGCGTTGGCGCGCTGATGCACGACCTCTACATTCGGATGGTCTTCCGCCTCCGACAACACCCGCGCGATCACGCGGCGTCGGCCGGTCATTTTCAAGCCGAGCTCGATACATCTTTGTTCCAGATTCGTCCGGCTTGGATTAGGACCCGATGCCATTATACGCCGCTGCTCCCCGTGCCTGCCTTATGCGATATTATAAGCCCGTGTGGAGCGGCGTCCATGCGCGCTGACGCAACTTGGCCGCAAGGCGATAATAGCTGCGGACGAAATTAGAAAAATTCGGCTTAGCGGCGCTGGCTGGGTTTGGTTCCCAGGCCCATCTTCTTGGCCAGTTCGCTGCGCTTCGCGGCGTAACTCGGCGCAACCATCGGATAATCCGACGGTAATCCCCAACGGGCGCTATATTGCTCCGGCGTCATATCGTAGGTGCGCTTGAGGTGGCGGCGCAGCATTTTCAGTTTCTTGCCGTCTTCGAGACAGATCAGATAATCGTCCGATATCGACCGTTTGATCGGAACCGCGGGGGTCGGCGGCGCATCGGAGTGATTGTTGTGCTCCGCCGACGCGGCGGAAAGCGATGCATGCACGTTCTTAATGAAAGCCGGCAAAGATTCTGCGGTTACATTGTTGTTGGCCACATGCGAGGAGACAATTTTCGTTGTCAGCTCTATCAAAGTCTGGGAATTATTTGTATTTGACATATGTTAATCTACAACAAGGAATGAACTGCCCACCTTATAGTAAGATTCTCGGATAATTGCAATGTACCGCAGTTTGTATTAATCTATATTTATTTACCTTTATCATATGTCCGCTGAATTAAGCTTGCAGCGCAGCGTCAAGGCATCGACGCTTGGCCCATAGCGCCGTCGGTAATAATGTGGGCGGCGGCCGACAATATCGAAACCCGAGCTTTCGTAGAGGCGCCGCGCCGCCAAATTATCTTCCGCCACTTCGAGGAAAAGCGCCTCGATTTCCTGGGTCATGGCGTGCGCCTTCGCGGCGTCGAGCAGGGCGCCGCCCAATCCGTTCCGCCGCACGGCGGGCGCCACCGCAAGGGACAGGATCTCGCCTTCCTGACCGCTTGAGCGGCAGATGACAAAGCCGACGGTCTTGCCGCGCGGCCGACAAAACATGCCGAAGGTGCCCGGCGCCGAGAGGATTCGGCCGAGCAACTCGGTATGCCAGGAATCCTCGAAACAGATGGCATGCAGCGCCGCGACGCTCGGCAAGTCGTAGCTTTTGATCAATTCGATCTGCACCGGTTCGGGCGTCGGCGATTTCATCACGCACCCCCCCGGTTTTGACTGACCGGCCCGACTCCCGGATCGCGCAGGTAAAGCGGCGCTATGGGCTCACCGGCGAAGTCCCGTCCGCTCGCGGCGACATGGGCGGCGACGATCGCCGCCTGCGGGTGTGGCGGACTTGCCGAATTCAGATAATCCTGCCCATGGCCGTCAAATACCGCCGCCGCGATAGTAGCGCCGCTGCCGACCAGGAGGAGCGGCGGCGCGCCGTCCGAAGCTTGCGCGAGGCGCTCGGGAAGGGCCTCCGCCGCGGCGGCGAAGGGCGCGCCGGCGGCACTGCCATCCGTATGGAAGAACTGGCCGTAAATCTGGTCGCGTCTGGCATCCAGCGCGGCGAGGATCATTCGGCCTTGCCGCTCGTCCGCAGCGGGTGCGGCGGCCAGCGCCTCCAGAGTGGTCACGCCGGCGAGCGGCAGGCCGCTTGCCAAAGCGAGGCCGCGCGCCGTGGCGAGGCCGATGCGTACGCCGGTGAAAGAGCCGGGCCCGTTGGTCACGGCGATCAGATCGAGCCCGGCAAAATCGAGTTCCGCCTCAGCCATCACCGCCTCGACCATCGGCATCAGGATTTCCGCCTGGCGGCGGCTTGCGATTTCTTCCCGCCCGGCGATGACGGCATCGCCCGACCAGCAGGCGACGGAGCAGGCCGTCGTGGCGGCATCGAGAGCTAGAAGCTTCATTCCATTCGCGCGCTGCTTATGTCCGATCGAAACATTGTCGAAATGATGCGGGGAATCCGCCAAATTGAACTCTGTGCTAATTTACCACTAACATCGCCCGGGCCGGCCCGGCAAGGTGGCGGCCCCGCCACAGCGTGACGGCCAGTTATTGTAAAATTATGAAGGAATTGGCGTGTGATCCAGCGCCCTTGACAGCATGAGTCTGAAGCAAATTTCCCCGCCTGAATATGATGTCGATCTCGCGCTCGCCTATGCGACCGACGACAATCTGACCGGCCGAGCCATTTACCGGCAGGCGAGCTGTTGGCTGCATGCCGACGCGGCGGCGGCCTTGGCCCGGGCCATCGCGCTCGCCGCCGAGCTCGGCCTGAGATTTCGTATTTTCGACGCCTATCGGCCGGTCGAAGCGCAATGGAAATTATGGAACCACAATCCGGATCCGGATTTTCTCGCCGATCCCCGGCGCGGCTCGCCCCATTCGCGCGGCGTCGCCATCGACCTCACCCTGATGCGTGCCGACGGCACGCTCCTCGAAATGGGCACGAAATTCGACGATTTCAGCCAGCGGGCGTATCACAATTGCCCGAGCCTGGCGCCCGAAATTCGCCGCAATCGCTATTTATTGCTTGGATTGATGGCCAGCGCCGGATGGGACCATTATTTAAACGAATGGTGGCACTATCAACTCTACAATCCCAGGCGCTACCCGCTGTTGTGGGACAGCGCCGCGCAGACGGGCATGATGACGGAGCGAGAATGAAAGTAATTTGGGTGCGATTTGGACGCGGTGTGAAGCGATGGCTGGTGACGCTTGTGATCGGCGCGTTCTTCGCCGCTCCGGCGTCCGCCATGGCCGCGGATTCGGCCGTGATCATTCAATATCACCGCTTCGGCGAGGCCGATCTGCCGTCGACCAATATCACGCTGGAGCAATTCGAGGCCCATCTCGCCCATCTCCAATCCGGCGGTTACACGGTGTTGCCGGTGCCCCATATCGTCGCCGCGCTCAGCGCCGGGCAGCCGCTGCCGGAGAAAGCGATCGGCATCACTATCGACGATGCGGCGAAATCGGTCTTTCGCGAGGCCTGGCCGCGCCTGCGCGAGGCGGGATTCCCGTTCACCTTGTTCGTCTCCACCGATGCGATCGACCATCGGCGCGGGCGTTCCATGAGTTGGGACGATATCCGCACCCTGGCCGATGCCGGGGTGACGATCGCCAATCACGGCTCGGCCCATGGCCATATGTGGCACGACGGGCTGGAAGCGGCGCGGCGCGATGTGATGGGTGCGCAGGAACGGTTCCAGGCCGAGCTCGGCTTCGCACCACGCCTCTTCGCCTATCCCTACGGCGAATATGGTTTAGCCCTGCGCGGGCTCATCGAAGAACTCGGGTTCGAGGCCGCGTTCGGGCAGAATTCGGGCGTTGCCGGCAAGGGCGCGGATCCCTTTACCCTGCCGCGATTTTCGCTCAACGAAGCCTATGGCGACGAGAAGCGCTTTCGCCTGATCGTCGATACGCTGCCGATTCCGGTGCGCGATGTGACCCCGGCGGAGCCGGTTTTGAGCACCAATCCGCCGCATATCGGATTCACCGTCGACGAAGCCATTGAGGAGGTCGACGGGCTGGCCTGCTATGTGTCAGGCGCCGGGTCGGTGCAATTGGAAATCCTCGGCGAGCGCCGGGTCGAACTCCGCATGTCGCAGCCCTTCGCGCGCGGCCGCAACCGCGTCAACTGCACCATGCCGGGCCCGGACCGGCGCTGGCGCTGGTTCGGCTTACAATATTTGGTGCCTTAAAATAGAGCCTGTCAGGTTCGCTCGCGCTCACCCGACACTCTCTATCTCATTTTAGTTGAAGCAAATGCGTCGTCGCAGGTGTAGCCACCTGCTCGGGATTTGCCTTAAATTTGGTTTAAGATTGCCGGCCGCCGCGGACAGGGTCGTCCCGGGTCCAGCGGTCTTCATGCAGGCGGGCCCGGTCGAGCGTCGAAAGCTCGTTGGCGCGCATAATGCGCCGGAGGGTCTTCACATAGGCTGCGCCGCGCTCGGAATAGCGGGTCAGCTCGCCGGCCAGCGCATGGCCGTCGATCGTCTTGTCATGATTGCGCAGCCATTTCCGCGCGGCGCGGAACTCCTTATAGGCGCGGTGATAATTCAGATTGTGAATGTAGGAGCGCACGCCCTCGATCAGGCTTGAATAGGCGCGGATGAGGTGGCGCCGGCCATTGGCGCGCTCTTCCGGCAACATGCCGTTTGACGCTTTGTAGGTATATTGGCCAAAGAGCGCATTGCCTTCTCTGGCGAAGCGCGAGGTTCCCCAGCCGGATTCTTCCGCCGCCTGGGCAATGGCGAGCGAGGGCGGCACGATATCGACCCGCGCCATGAACGCGTCCCAATCATAGGGATCCGTCTCGTAACGCTCGGCCATTTGATACAGCCAATCGCGCTGCTCTTCCGTCAGGGACATGCCGCTGTCGAGAATGTCGCGAAGATGTTGCAGCTTTTTACGCGCCGCCAGGATGTCCTCATTGACGCGCAGCACGACCGGCAGGATCGATTTGATGAAGACCCGTTTGCGCATCTTTACCGATTGCTCTTCGGCGATATCGTCCGGCAGCTTGTCGAGATAGACCCGCGGCACATGGTTGCCCGGCTTGCGCAAATCGGCCAGATCGTAATCGAGGCGCTCGAAATGAGCGTCCAGCGCCGCGACGCTCGCCAGCGGGCCGGAGCGCGACGGCTTCACGGCCGGCTTGGGAAGCGGCAATTGGATCGCCGCCGTCGCCGCCGAACTGTCAAACATGCGCGGCTTGGTCGGTGCCGGCAGGAAGCCGATGCCGGTAACATTGCTTTCGAACACCATCGGGGGATTGAACACCGCCGGAGATGTCGCCGCCGGGCTTATATTGTCGGGAAATTCAAACGACGCCTCGACGAACTTTTCCGCGATTTCCGGCGGCAGCGCTCTGAAATGCCGATTGTCGATCGCCACTTTCTGCTCGACAAACCGCTGTCCGGGATCTGCCAGCACGACACTAGACTGTGATGGGGCGGTCGCGTTCCCGCCCGCCGTGTCAGTCGCCATGGCGAGGAAACCGGGGCGGAACGTCAAACGTTCGAGTTTTGCTTCCGGCTCGCCGAGGGCGGGTTCCGCGCTCTGCTCTTGCTGCGGGCCGACCAGCGCCAGCGCACCGACCGCAACCACGGCGCATGCCATGACGGCAACCGCCGGCTTAAACAAAGGCACGTTGGCCCACGGCAGGGCTGGTGCCTCGCCGATCGCGCTATGGCTCTTTGTCACGGTCTTATCCTGCACAATCTCTCCCTCATCCAATCCGTCTATCGCCGCACGCCATCCTCCGGACAAGCCGGTGATCAGATCGCGCGCACCTCGACGACTTCGGGGATGTAATGTCGCAGCATATTTTCGATGCCCATTTTTAAAGTCGCGGTCGAGCTCGGACAGCCCTGACACGCGCCCTGCAACTGCAACATCACAACGCCGTTCTGGAAGCCCCGATACACGATATCGCCGCCGTCCATCGCGACGGCCGGGCGTACCCGGGTATCCAGCAATTCTTTAATTTGTCCGATTATTTCCGCGTCCTCGCCGTCCTCACCATGGTCGGCATGGACCCCGCTCATTTCCGCCGTATCGGCCATGACCGGTTGATCCGAAACGAAATGCTCCATGAGCACACCAAGAATGACCGGCTTGAGAATCTGCCAGTCGGCATCCTCGGATTTTGTGACCGTTACGAAATCGTTACCGAAAAACACGCCGGCGACGTCCTCGACGAGAAACAGGCGCGACGCCAGCGGAGAGCGCTCAGCGCCTTCCGCGTCGCGGATATCGATCGTTCCCTCGGCCAACACCGTCCGTCCCGGGAGGAACTTCAAAGTGGACGGATTCGGGGTCTGTTCAGTCTGAATGAACATTCCGTCTTCTGCCTGTAGTCGCCGGCAACCCTTGCCAGGCCGCTCAAAATTGTACCGGGAATGTGGTCCAGGCAGATCAAGATATCAAGCCTCGCGCGGAAGCCATTGGTTGTGAACGTAAATATAAGGTTAAGGAATTTCGGCAATTTGCAGCAATTGCCATTTTGCCTGACTCGGCGTCTTAACCATAAAAAAATAGGGTTTTTTACCGGCTCGATCTCGCCGATTCGTCAGCCCCGATTCGCCGGATCAAGTCAGGTCGCGAAGCTGCTGGTCGCTGAGGTTTCCCGGCACGACCACGAGTGGAATATTCAGCCGCCCGGCGAGCTGACCGGCCAGCCAGGAGATGAGAGAGCCGTGTCCGTCGTCCGGCGGCGCCGCGCCGACGACGAGAAGGTCGATCGAATCGCTTTCTTCGATATGGGCAAGGATTTCGTCGCCGATGCGGCCCTCGCGGATGTGGCGCGACGGCTTTGCGCCGAGGAGTTGCTCGACCTCGCCGGCCATTTCGTCCAAGAGCGATTCGGCTTCGTCGAGGGTTTCCTCGCGCATGCGTTCGCCGACCGCCGCCCAATGTTGAAACTCCGGCGGTTGCGTAACATGAAGAAGCGCCACGCCGCCGCCGGAGTTCTGTGCCCGCATCGCCGCGAAGCGCGCGGCCACTGCGGAATGATCGTCATGCGCCACGCAGACCAGAAACGTGATCTGGCCGGCGATATGCGCCTTGGTTCGCTGTTTCCCGGATTTATTCATGGCAACCTCACTGGATCGTCAGATTTTCCGGAAGGCGACGCCGCCGACCCATCCTGCCACCAGCGCCGCGGCGATGGCAATCAGACCGTAAAGCGCGCCTTCACTCTTGGCGAAATTGAATATTTCGGCCGACAGGCCCGATTTTTCCACCGTCAGGCGGGATTCGAGCCGGCTCAGCACCTCGGCGTTCTGCACCAGTATCGTCTCCGTGACATATTCGCCCGTCGGGATGTTCGCCGGCAGGGTCAGGGTCGCCCGGAACAGACTGTCGTCGATCAGCACGATGTCGCCGATCTTAGGCTCGTATAAATCCTCGCGCGCGCGGTCGCGCCGCAACGCATCGCGGAAGGCGCCGACATCCTCCTCGGTGCGCGTCCACACCGTGTTGAGCAGAATATGGCTCGTGCCGATCTGATTGCGGTCGAGGGTCTCGGAATCCATGATTTCCTCGATCGGACGCGACGCGGCGAGGGCGTAGAATTGCGGCACATCGCGGAAGGCGACCGCATCCCGGTTGATCCAAATGCCCGCCACCTGGCGTTTGCGCCGCACCACCACCGGCGCCTCCGGGCCGCGCAAGGTGACGATGATGTCGCCCGGCAGGGTCTTCACGCCATATAGAATGACCGTGCTGCCGGTAAAGCCGGAATCGACCTCGATTTTCTGCGGTAGCAGATCCACCAGCAGCGGATGGTCACTTGCCCGGAGTGGCACGGCGGCGAGAAAGGCCGGCGCCAGCAGGGCCAGGATCGCAGCGGCGAAGAGGATGCGGCGCAGCATCAGCGCACCACCATCAGGGTTGCGCTGAAGAGATCGTCGGGCCGCGCCACCAGGCCGTAAAGCAGCCGGCCGCCGACGGCGAGGACCATCACCGCGAGCAGGCCGCGCAGATATTCGCCCTGGATGCGAACCCCTACCCGGCTGCCATATTGCGCGCCGATCACCGCGCCGACCGCGAGCAGGAGGGCGAGGATGATATCGACATTGTGGTTCTGCACCGCGTGGGCGAAGGACGAGACCGTGCTGATCACGACAATGCCGAACAGCGAGGTTCCCACCACCACGCTGGTCGGCATGCCGATGAGGTAAATCATCACTGGGATCATGATGAAGCCGCCGCCCACACCCATAAAGGCGGCGAGCAAGCCCATCAGAAAGCCGACGAAAACCGGCGGCACGGCACTGACATAGAGCTTCGAGCGGCGAAAACGCATCTTCAGCGGCAGGCCGTGGAACCAATTGTGCTGATGCGCCTTGCGCCGCCGCCGGGCGCTCCGCCGCAGCGCCGCACGCACGCTTTCGAAACCCATCAGGCTGCCGACGACGGCAAGGAACACGACATAGAAGAGCGAAATGACAAGATCGATCTGACCCGCTTCGCGCAGCGACTTGAACAGCGAGACGCCGAGCCAGGAGCCGACGACGCCGCCGCCGAACAGCAGTGCACCCATGTGGAAATCGACATTGCCGCGCCGCCAATGGGCCATCACGCCCGAGACCGAGGAGGCGACGATCAGATTGGTGCCGGTGCCGACCGCGACCGTCGGCGGCACGCCGAGAAAGATGAGCAGCGGGGTCATGAGAAAGCCGCCGCCGACGCCGAACATACCCGACAGAAATCCAATTGCTCCGCCTAGGCCGAGCAGCAGAAACACATTCGTCGAGATCTCCGCGATCGGAAGATAGATTTCCATCAACGCCGCCTTAGTGGGGCTTGCGTGGTGTATTGCGCCTGCGGCGCGCCGAGCGCAAGTCAAAAATTAGCGGCGAGCGTTCAGGGGTCGAGCAGGCCGATAATTTCCTTGATTCCGTGCAGGTTCTGCTCGGCGATGGCGGCGGCGCGCTCGCCACCGTCGCGCAGGATCTCGTCGATAAAATCGGGCGATCCGGTCAGGCGCCGCATTTCGGCGGCGATCGGCTCGAGCTTGGCGGCGGCGAGTTCCGCCAGGTCGCCTTTGAACTCGGCGAAGCCCTTGTCGGCATAGCTCGCCGTCACCGCCTCGACGCTCTCATCGGCGAGCGCGGCATAGATGCCGAGCAGGTTCGCCGCCTCCGGGCGGCTCTCCGGGTCGTAGCTCATGCCCGGCTCGGAGTCCGTCTTGGCGCGGCGGATCTTGCGCTGAATGGTTTCCGCATCGTCGGTCAGATTGATGCGCGAATTCTCCGACGCGTCCGACTTGCTCATTTTTGCCCGCCCGTCGCGCAAGCTCATCACCCGCGTCGCCTCGCCGAGGATCATCGGCTCCGGCAGCGGGAAATAATCCTGGTCATAGTTGCGGTTGAAGGCGCCGGCGATATCGCGCGAGAGCTCCAAATGCTGCTTCTGGTCCTCGCCCACCGGCACATGGGTCGCGCGGTAAAGCAGGATGTCCGCCGCCATCAGCACCGGATAGGCATAGAGCCCGAGCACCGCATTGTCGCGCTTCTTGCCGGCCTTCTCCTTGAACTGGGTCATGCGGTTGAGCCAGCCGAGCGGCGTGAAGCAATTGAGGATCCAGGCGAGCTCCGAATGTGCCGCGATCCGGCTCTGGTTGAAAATGATCGAACGCTTGGGGTCGATGCCGGCGGCGACCAGGCCGGCGGTCACTTCGCGGGTGCTGGCGGTCAGCTCGGCCGGGTCCTGCGGCAGGGTGATGGCGTGCAGATCGACGATGCAATAAATGCAGTCGTAATCGTCCTGCATCTTGACCCAATTCTTGATCGCGCCGAGATAATTGCCGAGATGCAGATTACCGGTCGGTTGCACACCGGAGAAGATTCGATTCATGGCGCCAAGCTCCGCGCCGGCCGTCAGGCCGGCACTGTTTCGTCAGAATAAACGGTCCCCTGAGGGCGGCGGTGTTATGGCGCGCCGGTGCGCGCCGGTCAACCGTCTCCGCCGCGGGAGCGCCAAAAGCCTTTGAGGTCGGAGAGGCGCGTCGCGCCGAATAGAAGGGCGACGCCGCCATAGACAAGAATGCCGGTGATCATCAGGGCGATCAGGCTGCCGACGCCGCTGCCGAGCGAATCGCCGATCGGCCCGGAAAGCGCCTGCGACACAGCCCAGAGCGCCGCGGTCATCGCCGCGGTGGCGAGCAGCATGCGCGGCAGCCGGCGGCGCAAGCGCGCATCCGCGGTGAAATAGCCGCGCCGGTGCAGCCCGCGGGCGAGCAGCGCCGCGTTGAGCCAGCCCGAAAGCGTCGTCGCCAACGCGATGCCGACATGGCCGAGCGGCCCCATCAAAGCGAGATTCAGGGCGATATTGACCACCAGGCAGATGATGGCGATGCGCACCGGCGTTTTGGTGTCCTGGCGCGCGAAATAGCCCGGCACCAGCACCTTGATCATGACAAAGGAAGGCAGGCCTGCGGCATAGGCGATCAGCGCGTCCGCCGACGCGGCGGTGGCGACGGGCGTGAAGGCGCCGCGTTCAAAGAGCACTTCTATCGCGGACTGCGCGATGATCATCAGCGCCGCCGCGGCGGGCAGGGTCAGCAGGAGCGCGCCCTCGATCGCCCGGTTCTGGCTCGCGCCGGCAGCTTCGTCTTCTTCTGCGCGGAGCTGGCGCGAGAGCAGCGGTAAGAGCGCCGTGCCGACGGCGACGCCGATCACGCCGAGCGGCAATTGGTTGATCCGGTCGGCATAGTAAAGAAACGACACCGCGCCCTCGGGCAGCAGCGAGGCGATAATGACATCGACCACCAGATTGACCTGGGCGACACCGGCGCCGAGTGCGGCGGGCGCGATGATGACGAGCATATGCTTGACCCGCGGCGTCAGGCGCGGGCGCGGCAGGCGGAGCGCGATGCCGGCGCGGCGCAGCGCGATGACGAGCCAGGCGAATTGCAACACGCCGGCGCCGGAGACGCCGATCGCCAGCGCATGGCCCGGCGTCTCCGTCCAATGCGACAGGCCGAGCAGGGCGCCGATCAAACAGAGATTGAGGATGATCGGCGTCGCCGCGGCGGCGGCGAAGCGGTAGAGCGAATTGAGCACGCCGCCGAGGAGCGAGACCAGCGAGATGAACAATATGTAGGGGAAGGCGATGCGGGTGAGCTGCACCGTGAGATCGAATTTCTCCGGATCGTCGGCGAAGCCCGGCGCCAGCACATACATCAGCCAGGGCATGATGATCTGCGCCACCACCACGAGCAGCAGCAACACGCAGAGGAGAACCGCCAGCACTTCTTCGGCGAATTCCTTGGCCGCCTCGCGGCCGTTCTGCTCCAGCTCGCCGGCAAAGAGCGGCACGAACGCCGCGTTGAAGGCGCCCTCCGCGAACAGGCGGCGCAGGAAATTGGGCAATTTGAAAGCGACGAAGAAGGCGTCCGATATCGGCCCGGCGCCGAGGGTCGCGGCGATCAGAATATCGCGGATGAAGCCGAGCAGCCGGGAGCCCAGCGTATAACCCCCGACGGTCGCGACCCAGCGCCCCAATGCCATGGCGGCGCGCTCTATCTGCTCCGGTGGCGCGCCGCGCGGCGCGGGCGGGAGATCGTCATTCCGCCGCCACCGTGACGTCGGCCGGCTTGGCGGCGCGCCCCGGCTCGTCCAGGGCAGTGAGGAGCCGCGCGCGGATGCGCTCGATTTCGGCGCTCTTGGTCACCTGAAAGCCGTAGCGGTCCTTGACGTAAAAGACGTCGACCGCCTGGGCGCCATAGGTTGAGATATGGGCGGTGACGATCGAGAGGCCGAGTTGGGTCAGGGCGCGGCCGATATCGTAGAGCAGGCCGGGGCGGTCGCGGCCGTTGATCTCGTCCACCGTGTGCTGACTGCTCGCCCGGTTGTCGACGAGGACGCGCGAGGTGACATGGGCGGAGCGCCGCCGCCCCGTCGGTTCGCGTTTGCCCTCCAGGGCGCCGTCCAGATCACCGTCGTCGGCAAGCGCCTGTTCGAGGAGGCCAAGGGTGCGCGCGAGCTTTTCCTCATCGTCGAACGGGCCGCCCCTGGCGTCCTGCACCCAGAAGCCGTCGAGCGCCATGCCGTCCGAGGTGGTAAACACTTTGGCGTCGACGATGCTGGCGCCGGAAGCGGCCATGGCGCCGGCAACGGCGGCGAACATGCCGGGCTGGTCCTTGGCATAGAGGGTAATCTCCGTCGCCGCGCGGACCGCGTCGACCCGCATATCGAGCTCGAGGATTGCGCCGCGCGCATCGGCATCTTGCACGAGACGGGCATGGCGCGCATGGGTGGCACTGTCGAAGGCGAGCCAATAGGGCGGGTAGAGGCGCTCGGTGAAGCCGTCGATGTCCTTGCCGAGCCAATCGTCGAGCGCCATGTGCAGCGCGTTCTTCGCAGCGGTGACGCGTTGCGCCTTGCCCTCCGCTTCATGGCCGCCGGTCATCACTTCCTCGGCACGGTGATAAAGCTCGCGCAGGAGCGCTCCCTTCCAGGCGTTCCACCGCCCCGGCCCGACCGCGCGGATATCGGCCGCGGTGAGGACGAGTAGCAGGCGGAGGCGCTCGACCGACTGCACCTTGGCGATGAAATCTGCCAGGGTCTGGGGGTCGTTGACGTCGCGCTTGAAGGCGGTATCGCTGAAGATCAGATGATTGCGCACCAGCCACGCGGTCTGCTCGGTTTCCTCCGCCGAGAGGCCGAGCCGGGGCCCGAGCTTGCCGGCGATCCGCGCCCCAGCCTCGGAATGATCAATTCGTCCGCCCTTCGCTAAATCATGCAGGAAGAGCGCGAGATAAAGCACTTCGCGCGACAGGATCTTGGGCGCGATCTGGCTCGCCAGCGGCAGATCCTCGGTCAGCTCGCCGCGCTCGATCTGCGACAGGATACCGATGGCGCGCAGCGTATGCTCGTCCACCGTATAGACGTGATACATGTCGTGCTGGGTCTGCCCGACGATGCGGCCGAATTCGGGAATGAAGCGCCCCAGCACGCCGGACTCGTTCATTTTACGCAGCGCCTGCTCGGGCGCTTGCACGTCGCTGAGGAGCGCCATGAAGAGATGATTGGCTTCTTTATCGGCGCGCAGATTGCGGTCGATCAGTTGCAGGCGCTGATGCACCAGGCGAAGGGTGCGCGGGTGAATGTCGAGACCGCCGGTCTGGGCCTGGCGGAAGAGCTTGATCAGCCGCGCCGGGCGCTCGTCGAAGGCGTCCTCGTCGGCAACCGCCAGGCGACCGCCCTCGGCGCGCAGCCCGTCCGCTGCCGGCGCTGGTCCGCCCGCGCCGCTCCGCCGGGGGGCGCTTTCGAGACGGTCCGCCTCGAGCGAGGCGCACAGCACCCGGGTCAGCACGCCGACCGATTTGGCGACCAAAAAGTAATGCTTCATGAAGCGTTCCACGGCGAGATTGCCGTCGCGGTCGCCGTAACCCATGCGGCGCGCGATTTCCGGCTGCAGGTCGAAGGTGAGGCGATCCTCCGCCCGGCCCGCCGTAATATGGAGATGCGCCCGCACCTTCCACAGAAATCCCTCGGCGCGGGCGAACCGGACCTGCTCTTTATTGGTGATCAGGCCGCGATCCACGAGCTCGGCGAAGCGTTCGACTCGGTAGAGATATTTGGCGATCCAGAACAGGGTGTGCAGATCGCGCAAGCCCCCCTTGCCGTCCTTGATGTTGGGCTCGAGCAGATAGCGCGAATCGCCGGTGCGCTGGTGGCGCGCGTCGCGTTCGCTCAGCTTGGCGGCGACGAATTCGCTTTCGCTGTCGGGCACGATCTCGTCCCAGAAGCGCTGGCGCAAGACGCGGAACAGTGCCTCGTCGCCCCATAAAAAGCGCGATTCGAGGATACTCGTGCGAATCGTCATGTCGCTCGCCGAGCGGGCCAGGCAATCGGTGATCGAGCGGGTCGCATGGCCCACTTTGAAACCCATATCCCATAACATATAGAGC
This sequence comes from uncultured Rhizobiaceae bacterium, assembly GCA_964623955.1. Lineage (GTDB taxonomy): Bacteria > Pseudomonadota > Alphaproteobacteria > UBA828 > UBA828 > PTKB01. The sequence goes on along the minus strand of CAZUVO010000012.1, from coordinate 16,306 downwards.
GCATATTCGATAATCTGCTCGCTCCGCGCGGTGAGTTTCCACGGGTGGAGAAACAACAGATCAATATCGGAATATGGCGAAAGTTCGGCGCGGCCATAGCCGCCGACGGCGACAAACGCGAGACGGTCGCCGCTGGTCGGGTTGGGCACGGCAAAGAGACGCTCCGCCGCATGTTCATGCAGGGCGCCGAGGATCTCGTCGATCAGAAAGGTATAGCCGGCGACCATCGCCCCGCCGCGCGCGCCGTTCTCGAGCCGCTTCTCCAGCTCGGCGCGGCCGGCGGCAAGATATTCTTTGCCCAGCGCAAGCGCCTCGGCCCGGGCGTCAGCGCCGCCGGCGCGCCACGATGTGGCCGCCAGCGCGGCGCTGAATGCGCTCCGGTCGATAATATCGCTTTGCCGTCCGCTTTTGCCCATCTGTCCGGTCTTGGTCCGTGCCCGCCCTCGGTTGCGTGTATATGACCCCGCGCGCCGCCCGGCGCAACAGTTCCGCCTAATGCAGCAGCATCGCATTGATCCCGTTGAGCGCCACATAAAGTGTCTCGAATTGGCGCATGAACGCCGATGACGAGATTCTCCGGCCCGATTTGCCGAGATTGCGGCGGATTTCCGCGAGATCGCGCTCGCCATCGACCAGGGCGACCATGGCCGAGGCCAGCTTGGGGAGTGCCAGGCGCAGCTTCACTCCGTCGAAATCGAGGGACATCGCCGGTGCGCCGCGCAGCCTTCCGGCGAGGGCTTCCGGCGATGCATTGTTGAGCACCGGCACGACGCCGGGCTGATGCGGCCCGAGCGGCACCGCGCGCTCTTCCCCGGCAGGCACGAGATAGCAGATATGCACCTTCATATTGCCGGCGATCAGCTCCGCCGCGGCGCATTGCGCCGGCCAGGGCAGCGCCGCCGCTTTCTTTTTGAGCGCCGCGTCGCGCAAATAGTTGAGCGGGTCATAGCGCGCCGGCTCGATGAAGCCGGTGATCCTGAGGCCGGCTTCCGCCGCCAGGGAAAAAATTTCGTCGACCGTATAGGCCCTATCGCGGCGGTGCAGCAGCAGGTCGTAAATGCCCACGTCGCCGGCGTTTCTGTGGTCGCCCACATGGGAATTCCGCACCAGCCAATTGGTCGGCGGCAATTCGCCGAGCAGGGCGCGGGCGCTTTCGATGCGCTCTTGGTCGGGCGCGTCGCCGGTCAGCAGGCGGAGGAGGGATTGCGTCTCATACACCCCGGTCCTCCCCAGGCGGCCATAGACCATCAGCCCGATGCCGCCGCCCGGCGCGAGGGCGCGCGCCAATTGGTCGAGCGCCGCCCCCGGCGCGTCGAGATGATGCAGCACGCCGCAGCAATCGATGTAATCGAAGAGCCCGAGATCGAGTTTGGCGAGATCGTCGAGCGAAGCCTGGCGAAACTCGATAGTGCCGAGGCCGCGGACCTCGGCCCGGGCGCGGGCGATATCGAGGGCGGCGGCGGAAATATCGAGATGAACGATCTCCGCCTCTAGGCCGCGCGCCGCCAACTGGCTCGCCAACATGATGGTGGCATCGCCCGTGCCGCCGCCGGCGACGAGCACGCGAAACGCCCGATCCCCGCCGATTCGCCCGCCGGTGACATAATGTTCGATCTCCGCCAGGCTGCTCGGCGAGCCGGTGACCAGGCGCTTGGCCTCGTCCGCCGGGTCGCGCGGCGGGTAGGGATAGGACTCGTACTGCTCGTGAACGGCGCTGTCCGCGTCCTTTTTCGCCGCCATTATGCCGCCCATGTGGAATTTGCCGGAGGATATGACGAGACAACTTGCCTTGTGGCCGCGCGGGCTGCAAGTTTAGCGCCGATTTGGCGCCCTGGCGGAGAGTTCATGACGGACATTATGCGCGGATATTTCGGCGTCGGCATCGAGGGCGTCAGCAAGCCGTTCAATGTCGGCAATCTAATGCGCTCGGCCCATGCCTTCGGCGCGGATTTCCTTTTCACCATCGCCGCCGATTATGCCGGCGCCAGTTCCGATACGGCGAAAACCCCCGAACATGTGCCGTTTTACCAGTTTGCCAGCGTCGACGAGATGGTGCTGCCCGAGGGCTGCGCCCTGGTCGGCGTGGAGCTGATGGACGAAGCCGTGGAGCTGCCGTCCTTTCCCCACCCCCTGAATGCCGCCTATGTACTCGGCCCGGAGCGCGGCGCGTTGTCGCCGGGCCTGGTCGCGCGGTGCGACCATCTGGTGCGGATTCCTGCGCGGTTTTCGATCAATCTCGGCGTCGCCGGGGCGATCGTCATGTATGACCGCATGTTGACCCTCGGCCGCTTCGGCGAGCGGCCGGTCAATCCGCGCGCCGAGCCCGCCCCCCGGCCACCCCATGTTTTCGGCGAGCCGACCCGCCGTCGACCGAAACCTCGGTAACTTTACGTTAATCATAAGGGTGGGAAAATGCCCTGGAACCCGGCCAGCGATATGGATATCCTAGCGCCATGCGCGTGCGATTCTTGAGACATTTCGGTTCGCCTTCCGCTACCGTCGGCGCCCTCTGCCTGGCCGCTTTCCTGGCGGCGGGGAGCATCATTGGCGGCGCCTCGGCCCAGGACGCCCTGAGCACGAGCGGCGCCTGGTCCGCCTATACCTATAAAGAGGGCGGCAAACTCACCTGCTACATGTATTCCCAGCCGACCAAGAAAGAGGGCAATTACAAGAAGCGCGGCGATCCCCATATCATGGTCACCCGGCGCCGAGGCTCCGACGTGGTGGAAGAGGTGAGCGTCACCTCCGGCTATCCCTATAAGGAAAAGACGAAAATCAAACTGAAGATCGACGGCCGTAATATCCAGTTCGGCATCGTTCAGGACGAGCATGCCTGGGCCGACGATGCGAAAGAGGACAAGGCGGTGGTCAAGGCGATGAAGCGGGGCAGCAAGCTCACGGTCCGCGGCACCTCGCGCAAGGATACCTATTCCCTCGACACCTATTCCCTGAAGGGCTTCACCAAGACCCACAAGGCGATCGTCAAAGCCTGCCCGTAATCGGCCGCGCCGGATCAGGGTTCTGGAATTTACCGGCCAGGGCACGTATATCATCCGCATGAACGAAGCAGAGCGATCGGCGCCCGACGCGCGCGTGAACCTGATCGGCATGGATCGGGCGGAATTGGCGCGCGCTGTTATCGAGGTCGGCGAGCCGGAAAAGAACGCCAAAATGCGCGCCAAGCAGCTGTGGCACTGGATTTACCATCACGGCTTAACGGATTTCGCCGAGATGACCAGCCTCAATGGCGCGCTGCGCGAGACCCTCGCTTCGGCCTACACGCTGGCGCGGCCTGAAATCTCGCGCGAGCAAAAATCCGAGGACGGCACGCGCAAATGGCTGATGCGCTTCTCCGACGGACAGGAGGCCGAGAGCGTTTTTATTCCGGAAGAGGACCGCGGCGCGCTCTGCATGTCGTCGCAAGTCGGCTGCACGCTGACCTGCCGCTTCTGCCATACCGGCACCCAGCGCCTGGTGCGCAATCTGGATGCGCGCGAGATCGTCGCTCAGTTCATGGTCGCGCGCGACAGCTATGGCGAATGGCCCTCGCCGAAGGACGGCCGGCTGATCTCCAACATCGTCATGATGGGCATGGGCGAGCCGCTGTTTAATTACGACAATGTCGCCAAGGCGATCCGCATCGCCATGGACGAGGAGGGCCTCTCGATTTCGCGCCGGCGCATTACGCTCTCGACCGCGGGCGTCGCGCCGATGATCGAGCGCTGCGGCGAAGAACTCGGCGTTGGCCTGGCGATTTCGCTTCATGCGGTGACCGACGAATTGCGCGACGAGTTGATGCCGATCAACCGCAAATACCCCCTCGCGCAATTGCTCGACGCTTGCCGGCGCTATCCCGGCGCGTCGAACGCGCGGCGCATCACCTTCGAATATGTCATGCTGAAGGGCCTCAATGATTCACCGGCGGACGCCAAGGCGTTGGTGCAGCTCATCGCCGGCATTCCCGCCAAGATCAACCTCATCCCGTTTAACGCCTGGCCCGGCGCGCCCTATGAATGTTCGACGCCGGACGCCATCGCCAAATTCGCCGCCATCGTCAACAAAGCGGGCTATTCCTCGCCGGTGCGCACACCGCGCGGGCGGGATATTCTCGCGGCCTGCGGCCAGCTCCGTTCCGCCAGCGTGCGCCCGCCGCGTGCCGCGCGTTCCACTCCCTCCCGCCCGGCGGATGCGCCCCGGGCGGCGCTTTCCTGAGGTCCCATGCATCCGGTTTTTCTCATTATCGCGTCGGAAATCTTTGCCCTGATCGCGATCTATCCGTTAACCCGCATCTGCTTCCGCGCCGGTCTGCCGCTGTGGCCCGCCTTGTTGGTGTTCATCCCCATCATCGGGCCTCCCATCACCGCTTATCTGATGGCCTTCAGCCGCTGGCCGAACCATCCCTTCGGGCGTTAGGAGGTCCGTCATGCCGCTGATGCACGGCTTTCTCAATTTGATCATGCTCGCCATCACCATCTGGTGTTATTGGAAGATTCTCGGCAAAGCGGGGTTCAGCGGCTGGTGGGCTTATTTGCTGATCCTCTCCCTGGCGGTGACCTATGTCGCGAGCGCGGCCAACAGCCCGGTCATCTTGGTCGCGCCCTATATCATTCCCGCCGTGATGATCTGGGTCTTCGCCTTCATCCGCTGGCCGAGCTTCGAGGCGGTGCCGGCGGAGGGTGACAACCGCTATCAGCGCGCCAGGCAGGAGCCGCCCGCCGCCGCGCCCTCCGACGATCCCCACCGCCGCGTCAACCCGCGCCTCCGTGATGGCGGTGGGGCGGGCGGCAAACGCCGGCGGCGAAAGAAGTAACCCGCTTATTGCCGCGCGCGGCGCTTTGCCTATACTGCGCGCGCAATCCTTCATGCGCGGCGCAATATCATGACCAACGATAGCTCGAAGCCGATCAAGAAAACCGTCCTCGCCTATTCCGGCGGGCTCGATACCTCGATCATCCTGCGCTGGCTGCAGGAGCAGTATGGCTGCGAGGTGGTGACCTTCACCGCCGATCTCGGCCAGGGCGAGGAGCTCGAGCCGGCACGGGCCAAGGCCGAAGCCCTCGGGGTGAAGGATATCTTCATCGAGGATCTGCGCGAGGAGTTCGTGCGCGATTACGTCTTCCCCATGTTCCGCGCCAATGCGCTCTATGAAGGGGTCTATCTGCTCGGTACCTCGATCGCGCGGCCCTTGATCGCCAAGCGCCAGATCGAGATCGCCCATCAGGTCGGCGCCGATGCCGTCTCGCACGGCGCCACCGGCAAGGGCAACGATCAGGTGCGCTTCGAGATCGGCTATTACGCGCTCGATCCGGAAATCCGCATTATCGCGCCATGGCGCGAATGGGACCTCACCTCGCGCGAGGATCTGGTGGCCTATGCCGAGCGGCATCAACTTGAGATCCCGCGCGACAAGCGCGGCGCGCCGCCCTATTCGACCGATGCCAATCTCCTGCACATCTCCTATGAGGGGAAGGCGCTGGAAGATCCCTGGGTCGGCCCGGACGAGGAGATGTTCACCCGCTCGGTCGCGCCCGAGGCGGCACCCGATACGCCGACAATCGTCGAGATCGATTTCGCCGCCGGCGACGCGGTGGCGGTCGACGGCGAGGCGCTGAGCCCGGCGGCGCTCCTCACGCGCCTCAACGAGCTGGCCGGCGCCAACGGCATCGGCCGCATCGATATCGTCGAGAACCGCTTCGTCGGCATGAAATCGCGCGGCGTCTATGAGACTCCCGGCGGCACCATCCTGCTGCACGCCCACCGCGCCATCGAATCGCTTTGTCTCGATAGGGGTGCGTCGCACCTCAAGGACGAGCTGATGCCGCGCTATGCCGAGCTCATTTATAACGGCTTCTGGTTCTCGCCCGAGCGCGAAATGATCCAGGCCGCCATCGACGACAGTCAGAAATCCGTCGAGGGCACGGTGCGGCTCAAGCTCTATAAGGGCAATGTTATCGTTGAAGGGCGCAAATCGCCGACCAGCCTCTACAGCGAGGACCATGCTACCTTCGAAGCCGATACGGTTTACGACCAGCGCGACGCGGAAGGCTTTATCAAGCTGAACGCGCTGCGTCTGAGGCTGCGCAACAAATAGTTAGAGCGGCAGCGCGCTCAAGCCGATGACGTGCTCGTGGACGAAGAGAATCACGAGATAGAGCGCGAGCGCCGCAACGATGCGGCGAATTCCAATTTCCTTCAGGCTGGGTTTTGCCCGGCCCTGTAGCGCGGCGACGAAGGGCAGCACCGACGTGGTGGCCGCTGTCTCCGCCCAGGCCTCCGGTTCCTCGCGGCGCTTGCGTGCATCCGAGAGCGGCTGATCGATCAACGCGAACAGGGCGAAAGCGCCGAACAGCATCAGCGAGGCGGCATCGCCATTGGGCGCAATATGCGCCGCAGCCCAGAGAAAGACCGCCCACAGCATGGGATGGCGGGTCACCTGCTTCATACCAGGCGTCTGTGCGGCGGCAATCAGAATGAGCGCGAGAGGCATCACCGCGAGCGGAATCAGCCGGGTCCAGTCCGGCGCGTCCCACAGCGTCACATAGGGTGCGTCCATATGGGCGAAAACGATCCACACCATGCCGGCAAGGGAAATCAGCGAAAAGAGGCCGCGATAAGGCAGCCGGCCGAGGGCGCCGATCAGAGCCGCGCGCAGGCCCGGCACGGCGGGCACCAAATGAACGCCGATAAATATCGCCAGCGCGATCGCCAGACCCCAGAGATGTCCCGTCATATTGCGTCGTTAGTCGGGCTCGGCCACGCCGGCCTGGCGGCAGGCGGCGGTCACGGTGTTTTTCAGCAGGCAGGCGATGGTCATCGGGCCGACTCCGCCCGGCACCGGGGTGATCGCGCCGGCAACTTCGACCGCCTCGTCGAAATCGACATCGCCGACCAGGCGGGTGCCGGATTTTCTGCTGGCATCCTCGATGCGGTTGATGCCGACATCGATCACCGTCGCGCCCGGCTTGATCCAATCGCCTTTCACCATGCGCGCGCGGCCCACGGCGGCGATGACGATATCGGCGCGGCGGCATTCGCCGGGGAGGTCCTGGGTGCGCGAATGGGCGATGGTCACCGTGCAATGTTCTTTCAGGAGCAGTGCCGCCATCGGCTTGCCGACAATGTTGGAGCGTCCGACGACGATGGCTTGCTTGCCGGTGAGATCGCCGACGACCTCTTTCAGCATGACCATGCAGCCGACCGGCGTGCACGGCACCATGGCGTCCTGGCCGGAATTGAGCCGCCCGACATTCAGCGTATGGAAGCCGTCGACGTCTTTGTCCGGATCGATCGCGTTGATGATGGCGTCTTCATCGACTTGGTCGGGCAGCGGCAGCTGCACGAGAATGCCATGCACGGCGGGATCGGCATTGAGCTCCTGCACTTTCGCCATCACCTCGTCGTGGGTCGCGCTTTCCGGGAGCGTATAGGTGTTGGAATTCATCCCCGCCTCGTCCGTCGCCTTGCCCTTGTTGCGGACATAGACCTCGCTCGCCGGGTCTTCGCCGACGAGGACCACCGAGAGGCCCGGCGTCAGCCCGTGTTTTTCCTTCAGGATCGCCACCCGGCGGCCGATATCGGCGCGCAGATTGGCGGCGAAGGCCTTGCCGTCGATGATGTTCGCGTCGCTCATGATAAATCCCCACAAAAGAGTTCGAGACGTTTCTTGATTTGCGCCGGGTCGCCGGCGATCTGGATTGATTTTTGCCGTGCCTGGGCGCCGGATGCAATGGACATGGTGGAGGCCGGCAGGCCGAGCTCGCGCGCGAGCAGCTTAAGGAGCGCCTTGTTGGCCTTGCCGCCCTCCGCCGGGGCCGTGACGCCGGCCTTGATATAGGCCGCGCCGTCGGCGCCCTCGGCGATGCCGCGAAAGCCCGCCCGCCCCGCCTTCGGCGTCAGGCGGATGGCGAGCCTGGCCCCCGTATCGGTCATGCCGTAGGGGATGCTTTCGCCCACCCGGCGATGCCTCAGCGGAGATTGTCGACGATGAGGTCGCGGATGAAATAGAGCAGGATGATGAGGATCAGCGGCGACAGGTCGAAGCCGCCGAGCGGCGGGATAACGCGCCGGATTTGCCTGAGCACCGGCTCGGTGGCGCGGTAGAGGAAGCCCAACACCGTATAGATGAATTGATTTTGGGTATTTATGACATTGAAGGTGACCAGCCAGGAAGAGATCACCGAGGCGATCAAGATAATGATATAGATCGTAAAAACCGTATCGATCAGACTTGCGAGGGCGTTCATGGATTTCTTTCGAAATATTGATGCGCGCGCCCGAAGGGGCCTCGGCCAGGGGCGGCGGCAAGTATATCCAAATGCGCATCTAGGGCCAGTCTTTCTGAAAACTGCCGCCTCTGGCGCGGCATCCCTTGACAGCGCTCCAAATCCGCCCACATTATCCGCCGCGCGCCGGCCACCACCGCCCGCGCGCCCAATCTGCTGACGGGGCCGTAGCTCAGATGGGAGAGCGTCGCGTTCGCAATGCGAAGGTCAGGGGTTCGATTCCCCTCGGCTCCACCAGCAGCCAACCACAATCCATCAGACCGAATCCGGCGAAACCGCATCGGCGCTCCGCATTGACGCCCGCGTCGCGGCGCGCATAGTTTTCATGTTCTGAATCGGCAACAAGGCGGGCGCCAACGCCATGGAAATAAAACAACTCGTGGACGGCAAGAATCTGCTTGGCGAGGGGCCGCTCTGGGACGTCGCCGAAGGCCGCATCTACTGGATCGACAGCTACGGAAAGAAGATATTCCGGGCGGCGCCGGACGGCAGCGAGTTGGAGACCTGGGAGGTACCCGATCTCATCGGCTCGATGACGCTGCGCCAATCCGGCGGCGCGGTGATATCGCTCAAAAGCGGCTTCCATTTCTTCGATTTCGCCACCGGCGCCTGCGATTTCATTACCGATCCGGAGCCCGATCTGCCGACCACCCGCCTGAACGACGGCAAGGTCGACCGGCGCGGCCGCTTTCTCGCCGGTTCCATGGACATGACCGAGAAATCCGCCGCCGGTTCGCTCTATCGTCTCGATCCGGATCTCACCTGCCACAAGCTCGATGACGGGATCATGGTCTCCAACGGCCCGTGCTGGAGCCCGGACGGCGGCACCTTCTATTTCACCGATACCTGGTCGGGCGATATCTGGGCCTATGATTACGCGCTGGAGAGCGGCGAGCTTGCCAACAAGCGGGTCTTCGCGACATGCGAATCCGCCGACCCGGACGATTCCGCCGGCGTGCCCGACGGCTCCACGGTTGATGAGGAGGGTTTCGTTTGGAACGCCCTGGTTTATGCCGGCGAGATCATCCGCTACGCGCCCGACGGCAGCGTGGACCGGCGCATTCACCTGCCGGTCAAGATCGCCACCAGCGTGATGTTCGGCGGCGCCGATCTCGACATTCTCTACGTCACCTCGATCGCCAAATCCCCCCAGCCGCAATTCCCCAACGACGGCCCCCTCGGCGGCAGCCTCTTCGCCATCCACGGCCTCGGCGTCCGCGGCATCGAGGAACTGCGCTTCGCCGGGTAGGGTTTGATGCGGCCAAATTGTCCGTTGGCGTAGCTCAGATTGGCGAGCGCCGCATTGGCGGTGCGAAGGTCAGGGGTTCGATTCCCCTCGGCTCCACCAGCTCTCAATGAACAAATTATCGTAGCGCGAATTACCTGGCGAATTGTCGGGAAAAGGGATTCCATTTTCGTTTTTCCTTGACAATTCGAGATAAGTGAGTAAATGTTCACTTACAATGAGAGACGGAACGCGGACAAAGGAATTGATTGACGAGACGGCCGTGCGGTTGTTCGGAGAAAAAGGCTATAAGGAGACCACCATTCGCGATATCTCCGTGGCCGCGGGGATTGCCGAGGGGACCCTTTATCGCCATTACGAGAGCAAGGAAGCTCTCGCTTGGCAGCTTTTTCTGAGGCATTACACAGCGCTTGGCGAGCGCTTCGAAAGGGTACAGCGACCGCAATCCAATACGCGCTCGAAGATTGCGGCGATCATTCGCGATTTTTGCGAATTCTACGAAGAGAATCCCAAGGCCGTTGAGTATTTGTTTTTTACCCGGCACGGTTTCATGCAACAGCTCACAGCGCGTAAGCCGAACCCCTATCTGGTCTTTCGCCGCGTCATCCGGAACGGGATCAATCGTGGCGAGATCGCGCCCATGGACTCGGACGTGGCGACATCGATGATCATGGGCATCATCCTGCAGATCATCGACACCAGGCTTCTCAGCGGTCGGATCAAGCAAAATCTATCCGAGTTGCGTGAGCCGATCGTTGCGGCCTGCATGCGCGTTTTGTCTGTGTAATATTTTTTTGGAGTATAAATGAATGAATGTTCACCCACTTTGTCGATATTTCCTGATTGTGCAACGGATTTTCCGCAACGTCGGTGGCTACGACCGTTCGCAGGAGGGGAAAACATGGTGACGGCATACGACTTGAAACCCGCATTTCAGCGCTTGCTGTCGCCGGTCACGCAGGCGTTGGCCGCGCGCGGCGTGCACCCCAATACCGTTACCGGCGCCGCGATAGCTATTTCCGTCTCGACCGGCATCCTTGTGTCGTTCTACGCCGAATCACCATTCATGCTCCTGGTCCTGGCGGTCGCGATGGTGGTTCGTCTCGCACTCAACGCCATCGACGGCGAGCTCGCCCGCGCAACCGGCCGAACGAGCCGCCACGGTGCGGTTCTGAATGATGTCGAGATTTTGCTGTCCGACGCGGCGCTTTATCTGCCTTTGGCGCTAGTTTCCGGCGCACCCGTGGCTTGGGTGTTGATTGCGGCCGGGCTCGGTATTGTCGTCGAGGTCGTCGGAATGATAGGTGCCGCGCGCGACGGCGCATCGCGCCATGCCGGTCCCATGACGAAACCTGATCGCGCTTTGGCCTTCGGCCTCGTTGCCGTCGTGCTGGGACTGGGCGTTGAGGCCGGTGCTTGGGTCGATGGGGCCATGCTCGCTCTCATTGCCCTCCTTTCCGTGACATTCATGAACCGCGCGTTCGGTCGCGGCGGTATCTGAGCGGAGATAGGAGAACATGCCGAGTCTGCCCACAATGCCGGTCGTTTGGACGCTCGTCGCCATCGTGGCCCTGCTTGGCGCGGCGCATGCGAGCCAAGCGGTCTACCGCTGGGCATTTGCCGATGGCGGGAGCGGTGAGTTGTCCAGGCGCATTCGCACCTGGTGGATCATCGCTCTGCCGCTCGCCGGCGCCCTTGTTCTCGGCGCGCCCGCAGTGACTGTCGTCTTCGCGTTGGCGAGCTTCGTCGCGCTCAAGGAGTTCGTCACCCTGTCGCCCGACAATGCCGCAGATCGCAAAACCGTCTTCTGGGCCTATGTCACCGTACCCTGGCAGTATCTTTGGGTTTGGATCGAGCTCTATTCGGCGTTTCTCGTCTACGTACCGGTTTACGTCTTCGCCTTTTTCTCCCTCCGCATATTGCTGGGTGGTGGCGCTCAGAACTTCACCGCACGAATCGGCCGGTTGTTCTGGGGGATCATGGCGACGGTCTATAGTCTCAGTCACGCCGCCTATCTGTGGCATCTCGGGCCCAAGATCGGCGCGCCGGCCGGCGGCGCGGGCCTCGTCCTCTTTTTGCTGCTGCTGGTTCAATTTAATGACGTCGCTCAGTTTTGCTGCGGCAAGCTGCTCGGCGGGCCAAAAATCGCTCCCCGCGTGAGCCCCGGCAAAACCTGGTCCGGCTTGATCGGCGGCGTCTTCGTTACCACGGCGCTCGCCTACCTTCTCGGTCCGCTGCTAACCCCGTTTGGCGATATCGGGGCGGCCGGCGCCGGCGCGCTGATCGCGCTCTCCGGATTTGTCGGCGATATCGTCGTCTCTGCGGTCAAGCGCGATGCGGGAGTCAAAGACGCTGGCCATATCCTGCCGGGACATGGCGGCATTCTCGATCGCGTCGACAGCCTCCTGTTGGCCGCGCCGCTCTTCTTCCATTTCGTCCGCTACCTGTACGTACCGGGAGACATGCCATGATCTATCTCCGCGTCCTGTTATTCACGCTCGCCGTGAGGCCTTTCTTGGCCTTGTTCGCCGGCGTTGTCCTGCTTGGCGGGGAACGCCTGCCCGTTCGCGGGCCCGCGATTGTCGCGGCGAACCACAATAGCCATCTCGATGCACTCGCCATCATGGCGATGTTCCCGATCGCCATGCTTGGCCGTCTGCGGCCGGTGATTGCCGGGGACTATTTTGATCGTTCGTCGAGCGTCAAATGGCTGTTGGCGAACTTGCTCGGCGTAATTTCCTTCGACCGCACCGGCCGCCTCGGCCACCGGCGGTTTCTCGAGAAATGCAGCACCGCCCTCGGGCGAGGCGAGATACTGATTCTATTTCCGGAGGGTACCCGAGGGAAGCCGGAGCGCCGCAGCGCCTGCCAGCCGGGCCTCGGCCATCTCGCCCGGCGCTTCCCGAAGGTACCGGTCATTCCGGTGTTTCTGAGCGGCTTCGGCCGCGTGCTGCCGCGCGGTTCTCGGTTGCCCGTTCCCCATTTTTGCGCCGCCGCCGTCGGTTCGCCGCTCTTTGGCGGCAAGGATGTCGCGGCAACCACGAACGCGTTCAGCAATGCTCTGTCCCGGCTCGAGCAACGGCTTCGCTTGTTCCGGGCGAAAGGCTCGAAGTTCCCGCCGACGCCGCCGCGCCGGCGGGAATGGAACCCAACGACCCAATCGTGAACCCCTGACAATGGGAGAGGAACCATGTTGAACTCGATCAGCTACAATCCGAATTCACCCGGCATTGGTCAAAGCGAAGGCTTTTTCGAGACCTGGGACGGTCACGAGCTGTTTTACCGCGCATGGACCGGTCCCGCCGCCAATGGCAAGGCGGTGGTGGTTTTTCATCGCGGCCACGAACATAGTAGCCGCTATGGCGAGCTCGCGGAAAGCTTGGCGTTGGCGGGATATTCCGTGTTCGCCTGGGATGCGCGCGGTCACGGCCATTCACCCGGCCGGCGCGGACATGCGCCGGGATTCGCCGGCCTGGTGCGGGACGCCGATCGCTTCGTCCGTCACATTTCGACCGAAACGGGAATTTCGCTTCGCGATATTGCGGTGGTCGGCAACAGCGTCGGCAGCGTCGTCGCCGCGACCTGGGTGCATGACTACGCGCCGCCTATTCGGGCCATGGTGCTCGGTTCGCCAGCGTTGCACGTTCGGCTCTACATACCCTTTGCCATCCCGTTGTTGAAGCTTCTGTTGAAGATCAAGCCCGATGCGACGATCAAAAGCTATGTCAAAGCCGGGCTGCTGACCCATGACCGAAAGGAAGCCGAAGCCTATCGTACGGATCCGCTGATTACCCGCGACATATCGGTCGAGGTCTTGATCGGCCTGAGGGAGGCGGCGGATCGGATCACGACCGATGCCGGCGGCATCCGCTGTCCGGTTCTCATGCTGGCTGCCGGACGGGATCTGGTGGTCGACACCGACGCACAACGCCGTTTTTTCAACGCGCTGGCGTCGCCGGTAAAGTCATTGGTTCGCTATCCCGAATTCTATCACGACATTTTCCACGAAACCGATCGGCGCCGCCCCATCGAAGAGGCCCGGTCCTTTATCGATGAAGTATTTGCCGATCCGCCGCTGCACGCGCATGCCAACGACGATGCCGAAACGCATGACGAGTTCAGACGTTTATTGGCACCGCTGCCGCTAACCTCTCCACGCCGTTGGAGCTTTGGTGCGTTTCGTCTCGGCCTTCCGATCGCCGGCCTGCTCAGCAAGGGGGTCGGTCTCGGCTTGCGCACCGGGTTCGATTCCGGCTGCACGCTTGACTACGTCTATGAGAACAAGGCCCAAGGCCGGGGGCCGCTCGGCCGGATGATCGACCGTGTCTATCTCGATGCGGTGGGCTGGCGCGGAATTCGCGAGCGCAAGGCGATTTTGGATGACGTTTTGCGGCGCGCCATCGAAACCAGACGCCAGCAGTATCCCGATCGGCCCGTGCGTCTCTACGATCCTGCCGCAGGCGCGGGACGCTATATCTTCGACGCGTTGCGCGCCGTTCCCGACGGTACGGTCGAAGCGGATCTGTGTGATTCCGACCTGAACAGCATATATGCCGGCCGCAATCAGGCCGCAGCGTCTCACCTGACGGGTGTGCGATTTATGCAGCGCGACGCCTTTGCTGGGCGTGAGGGCGTGGCGGTCGATCCGGTCGATATCGCCATCGTCTCGGGACTCTACGAGCTGATCCCCGACAATGATCTCGTCAGCCGTTCGCTTTCGATGCTTGCCAAGATCGTTCGCCCCGGGGGCTTGCTGATCTACTCCAACCAGCCGTGGCACCCGCAACTGGAAACGATCGCCCGCACGCTCGTCAATCGAAACGGCGAACGGTGGATCATGCGGCGGCGGCGGCAAACGGAAATGGACGCACTGGTGTCGGCGGCGAACTTCGACAAGCTGGCGACCGAGAGCGATCAATTCGGAATTTTCAATGTCTCTTTGGCACAAAGGAGGTAGCACCATGAACCAGGCACAGATGCAACATGTCGAAAATTATTTCCGGTTGATGACGGCGAACGGCGCGGCCCACGTATACCGGACGGCGCGGGATATCGGCGTGCTGGAGGCGCTCGAATCCGGTGCGGACACGCTCGAATCCCTGTCCGAGCGATGTGGGTTCGATATGCGCGCCGCCGCTCTGCTGACGGACTGCCTGGCCGGACTCGGTATCGTGAACCGGACGGGCGGGCAAATCGAGCTCGCACCCCTTGCCGGCTTTCTCGCCGAGCATTACCAGGACCTGGGCGACGTCTACTGGGCGCATCTGCCGGATTACATGCGCTCGGGCACGCCGCTGGTCGATGTGACGACGGTGGCGCAAGGCGCGAAATTCTATGCCCGGCAGGCTGAGGCTCTGGCCTGGATGAGCCTTCCCGCGGTGGCTGCGGCGGTCCGCGAATTGGACATCGGCGGTCGGCGCCGAGGCCTCCGGGTTCTCGACGCCGGTGCGGGCGCCGCCGTCTGGAGCACTGGTTTCGCGCTCGCCGACGAGTCACTGGAGGTCGTCGCTCTCGACCGCCCGGGTGTCGTGGACACCGCAGCCGCCGCCGCGGCGGCATCGGGTATCGGCCACCGCTTCACGACCGTAGCGGGGGACTTGTTCGAATTTTCGCTTCCCTCGAACAGCTTCGACTTAGCAATCGTTGCCAATGTCGCCCATCTGTTTCCACCGGCGAAAAACCGCGAGCTCTTCGCTCGAATTCGCGACGTGCTTTCGCCCGGCGGAGAAATCATAATTTGCGACGTTTTTTGCGAGGCCGGCACGGACAATCTTTCCACCGCGCTCTACGCACTCGGATTGGCGTTGCGAACGCCGGCCGGGCGGACTTATACGGCGGAGGCGGTGGCGACACAACTCTGCGAAGCGGGCTTTCGCGATCCGGTATTCTCTCCGCTCCCGGCACCGCTAGGCGTCTTAGGTATGGTGCGGGCGGAATGCGTCGCATGGCCGCATTGAACGCGGTAACCCGGGCAGTTCCATGTTGTGCGTGAGCCACGCAGGCGGCACTCGTCGACCGTCTGTTGACACGTCCATCTCGTTTGAGTAATCTATATGTGAATAGTGTATCCACATAACGGATATTGTTTAACGGCAGCGAACGGAGCAGGGGATGAATCTTCGGATTGCGATTGATACCGGCGGGACGTTTACCGATGTGGTGGCGATCGACGAGGCTACGGGTGCGCAGCATGCCATCAAGACGCCGAGCACGCCGGCCGATCCGAGCCTCGGCCTGCTGACCGGCTTGCGCAAGGCGGCGGAAGCGGCGGGCGGGGGGCCAAGCGATGTCAGCCATGTGCTGCATGGCTCGACCACGGCGACCAATGCGGTCTTGGAGCACAAGTTCGAGGGGCTCGGGCTGCTGGTGACCGACGGCTTCCGACATATTATCGAGATCGCCCGCCAGTCGGTGCCCGACGGCTATGGCAATTCCTTTTTCTGGGTCAAGCCGCCGCGTCTCGTACCGCTTCATCTCGTGCGTGAAGTCGGCGGCAGGCTGGATTATGAGGGCACGGAGCTCGCGCCGCTCGACGAGGCCGGGGTGATCGCCGCGGTCGAGGAGCTGGTTGCCGATGGCGTCACGCGGCTCGGCGTTTGTCTTATTCATTCCTATGCCGATGCGCGCCACGAGCAGCGCGTTGGCGAGATCGTCGCCGAGCATTTCCCGCAGCTCTTCGTCTCGCTCTCCTCCACGGTGCTGCCGGAATACCGCGAATATGAACGCGCCATGACGACCCTGATCGACGTCATGGTGAAGCCCTATTGCAAGACCTATC
>CAZUVO010000011.1:31029-37715 GCA_964623955.1 uncultured Rhizobiaceae bacterium | reverse complement strand
CCACCGGTGCCCGAGACTCTATCAGGTAGTGGTACATAGAACGGGGGCTTTACAGGCTGAAATCTCGCGCCAAGCTACTTCGCCGGCGCGTTCATGGCATCCGGATACAGCGCACAGATCCATGGCAGATGCTCCAAACGCCGCAAGCTCTCATGCGACAGAATGGCCAGCACCTGGCCGGTGGTTTCCACGGCGCGCAATCTGGCGCCTGACTCCGCGGCCAATTCCTCTCTCAACTGCGCATAAAATTCTGCAAACCCCTCGCGCGGCAGATCGAGGATGACAGCGACCGGCGCCGCCGATTGGGCGATCTCCGCGGTGACCAGCGGCGTCAGCGCGTCTGCCGTCTCTTCGCCGATGGCGGTCTCGATGCCGGCCATGGCGAGGATCGGCGCGAGGGTTTCGCCGTCGGGCCCGAGGATTTGGAGGCCGTCTTCCTCGCGCAGGACCGTAAGCCCGTCGATCATTTGCTTGTCTTCGCCGCTAAGCGCGCTCTCGTCTATGCGCAGGCCAATCTCCGGCGCCTCGCCGCAGGTGGCGGCGCGCAGCAATCGGGTCTGGGTCGCCACGTCATCCGTATCGACCGCGCGCCAGCCCGCAGGGAAGGGGCAGATACAGGCGGCGGCGAGGAGCGGCAGCAGCAGCACCGAAAGCCGCGAAGCGCGCCGCATCACCATTCGATCGAGCCATCCTCGCCGATCGGCGCCGGTTCGCGCTCGATGTGGATGCCGTCGATATCCTCGGTTTTTGGCGGCGCTTTCGGCGCGGGTTTCGGCTCGGGCTTGGGCTCGGGTGCCGGCTTCGCCTCGATGTCCGGCTTCGGTTCTGGTTCCGGCTCAGGCTGCGGTTCAGGCTTTGCTTCCGGGTCGGGCTTGGCTTCCGGGTCGGGCTTGGCTTCCTGGCCGGGCTTGGCTTCCGGCTCGGGCTTCGTTGGCGTTTCCGGTTTCGATTCGACATTTCGTGAGGCAATGATTTCGCCCAATTTTTCGATCGCCTTTTCGACATGAATTCTCGGATTGCTGCGGCCGTTGCGCGGATCGGAAATCGGCTGTCCGGTTTGCCGCAAGGCTCCGATCATCTCGCCCGGCGTCGCTTCCGGCCAGGCGGATTTGAGCGCGGCGACGGCACCGGCGACATGGGGCGCCGCCATCGAGGTCCCTTCGGAGCGGGCAAATTGCTTATCCGGGACCGACGATAAAATGCCCTTGCTCCGGCCAATCGGATGCTGCGTAGAACCGGGCGCCAGGAAATCGAGTTGGGCGGAGCTGTTCGAAAACGGTGCCACCGTATTGCCATAGGTCGTCGCGCCGACGCTCACGGCGTTGCTGAGACAGGCCGGACTGCCCATGGAATTTTCGAAGCTCTCATTGCCCGAGGACGAAACGACGACAATGCCCGCTTCGCGGAACAATTCGAATATCCGCCAATAGGGCGAGTCGTTGCAGGTTCCCTCAAATTTGCCGCCGCCAAGACTCAAATTCACCGCCGCGACACGAAATAGATCGCGGTTGTGGTAGACCCATTCGAGACCGATAAGGACGTTGACATCCGGGCTCCTTAAGCAAAACCCCGGCTCGCCGCACGCGTCGCTTTCGACAATTGCGGAAACTTGCACCGCAACAATATCGGCGGCGGCGGCAACGCCGGTAAATTCCCCTCCCGTGCCGGCCGCGATGCCGGCCACATGAGTGCCGTGATAACACCCCAATTCAACTGGGCAAGGAGTCGCGGCACCGGGGCCATCCTGCAGTTCTTCGCCGTTTGGACACACGGAGTGAAATACCGCCCCGGCAATCTCACCCGCGATGCTGACGCACGCCTCACCGATAACCTTGCCGCCCAAAAACGGATGCGATCTATCCACGCCGGAATCTAAAATGGCGATGGACACGCCCTTGCCGTGCGATGCGGATTTCGCGTCACCCGCAACACCGACGACGGATACGCTACGGTTCAGGGAGAAGCTGTTCAAACCATCTTCATAGACCTGCGCCACCGCATCGCTGGCGAGCAGGGCATCGAGATGGGCGGCATCAACGCTCATCGCCATGGCGGGGATGTAGTCGAAGCGGATCAGATCGTTGAAATTGACCCAGCCGAGATCGTTGAGCGCCCGGTCCTGCAGCCCGCGGATATAGTCGTTGAGGTTCTGCCAGCCGTCATCCGCCGGCGCGGACGCCGGCGCGTCCGCCGCCTGCAGGCCGACGATAACGCGCACATTTCCCCCGCGCCCGACCTTTTCCCGCAATACCTCGGCGGCGATCGGCGCCCGGCGGAGATCGACGCCGCCCGTGTCGGACGTGGCCTGCCGGCGCATGGCGAAATTTGTCTGCTGGCTGACAGCTGCAGCCTCGGCCCCTTGCGGGATGACGCTGATCTCGACCCGCCGGTTCTCCGCCGCGCGCGGCAGCAGCGGATTCCTCAGCTCATCCTCGCCAAAGCCGATCGTGCGGAAACGCTCCGGCGCGAAGCCGAAAGCGTCGACGAGAAATTTCGCCACCGCCTCCGCGCGGCGCTCGGAGAGCCGCCGGTTATAGTCCGCCGCACCCGAAGAATCCGTATGACCGGCGATCTCGATCTTCTGCGATCTCAGTTTTTCGGAGGCCAGCGCCTCGCCCAGCGCCTGCAATTGCGCCCGCGCCTCGGGCTTGAGCTCGGCACTGTCGAGGGCAAAGGGGACGGTAAGATCGATCGAGGGTCCGCGGGGAAGGCCGCTATGAAACGGCAGATATTCGATCGGCGCCAGGCTGCGGATGATTTCGGTCGGGTCCTTGACGTCGGCAGCGCGGAGCGGCGCGCCGGCCACGAGCAGGGCGCCGGCGAGAAACGCGAACATCCAAGCTATGCTTGTCGCGCGCAACATCCTCTATCCTCCAAGCGACATCGCGGGAAGAAAAATCGCGCGGACGCGGCGGACGCCGAAGCCCCCGCCACGCGCGCTTTTAGTCGCGCTCCTTGCGCTCGCGAAGTTTTTCGATGGTGAACTGGCTGCCGGAAAATACCACCCGTCCGTCGGTCTCCATGAGATCGAGCATGAGGCGGAAATTGCGGTTGAGCCGCGCCGATTCGCTGTCGGTCTCGTACCAATATTCATTGGTGCGCAGCGAAGAGGTTACCGGGCGATGGTGACGATAGCCGCTGAACGCCACCATATATTCCTCGATCTGGTTGATCTCGTCCGGCGTGAAGTTGCTGAACACCAGGCTGTAGGCGGTCGAGAGGCCTGCCGGATCGTCGCCATCCTTGGCGATGGAGCTGCCGCCCTTGGCGGGGGCGAGATGGTCGAGCTTCATGGCGAGCACGACGCCGAGATCCTGCGCCAACATCTTGGCGTTCTTGCCGACGGTCTCGAGGATACATTCGCGTGTGCAATTGGTCGGCGCATTGTCGGTCTGCGGCAGCTCGACTTCGAAATTGCCGAGGCGCTTGCCGCTTCGCACGTTAAGAAGCCGCCCGGTCACCCGGGTGCGAATCTTCAGGGCGTAGCTGGTTTCCTGAGCGCTGGCGTAAATCGAATAGATCACAGCCACGTCGATCGGCGGGTTTTTCACCGATCTCGCGATGTCGGTAATTTCCGCATCCGTGCGCCGCACCCGGCCCTGACTGAAATCGTCGAGGGTTACCGCGACTTCGTCATAGACATTGAAACCTTCGAGGTCCATCTCGTTGGCAAGCGCATCCAGCACCCGCTTGAACACCCGGTTGTTGCGCGGCACCGCATCCTTGTCGCCGTCTTCGCCCATGATCAGGATGTTCGGTTCCTCACCGGCGCTCGCCGGCGCGGTGAATCCGAAAGCAAGAGCCATGACGATGGCGGCCAAGCCTAAAATAATGCGTTTCATGGTCTTCTCCACTAATTGGTCCATGCCCGTGAAGGGGCGAAATTCTCGTCTTGCAGTGGGCATGAAAGGGTCAGAGGCGAAAATTACCTCTCCCTATCGATAGTGCCCGCTCGCCCGGCCGCGAATCGGCCCCGCGAATCGGCCAAATGACAAACTTCTACCGGAAATATTATTCGCGCCGGGATATTCGCGCAACCTTCCGGGCCGCCGGAAATTTACCCCCCATCCCTTGCATTATGGGTTTCGCTCATAGACCTTTCACGCAACTATCGTGAGGTGGAGAAGAAATGACGCCGGCTATTTCAATTGGCGGCGGGCAAGGGATGCACCGCGCGGTCATAGCCCTTGTGTGCGCTGCTGTTATGTGCGCCGCGATGGCCTTGCCGGGCGCCGCCGCCGCCGATGACGAGCGCGCGGCGGAACGCGCCGTCTTTACCGACATCGCCAAGGAGCTGACGGCGCAAATCCGCGCCGATCCGGCGGCGCGGGCGACGGATGGCAGCACCGGCCCGCCCAAGCTCGCCATCGCGCCCTTCAAGGATGACGCGCTGCCGCTCGCGCCGGCGCTCGGCCGGGAATTCAACGATCTGCTCACCGCCGAGTTGCTCGCGGTTCCGGAGAAATCGTTCCGCGTGATGAGCCGCGACAGCCTGAAAGCGCTGATCGAGGATATTTTCGAGACCGACGGCACCGGCACGGCGGACGGCAATGTTATCGCGGCGCTGCTCGAAAGCACGCAGGTCGATATATTGATCGTCGGGCGGATCGAGCGCATCGGCGCCGAGATCCTGACCGTTTCCTACGAAGCCACCAACAGGGATGGCGGCACTCTCGCCCAGGCCGCGCCGCGGCGGCTTCCCTGGCGGCGCGAATATGGCCAGGATTTGTCCGCCCACACATTTGATGTCGCCGTCGAACAGGCCGTCCGTGTCTTAAGTTCGAGCGCCCCCGACCTCGCCCTGCTGCGTCTCGGCGGCATCCGCTTCCAAGCGAGCGGCCAGTTGACGGGTTTTTCCCATTATCTCGAAGACAGCCTCTCCGTCGCATTCAAAGCGGAATATGCCAACGCCGTTTCCGGCCGCAGCCTCCGTGTCGAGGGCGTCGAGCTCAGCGCCGAGGAGTTGAACGCCATGCGCGGCGTCGAAGCGCCCGAGAGCAATCTCCGGAACGAGAATCTCGGCGCCGGGGCGGGCGCCTATACCCTCACCGGCAGCTATTGGCCGCAGGGCGAAATCATTGAGATTCGCCTTTCCCTGACGGCGGCGGGCGGCGGCTCCACCGGTTGGAAAGGCGCGGTGTTCGAATCCGACATCGGCCAGGTCGCGCTCCGCCCGAGCGGGGATTTCGGCACATGGCGGCGCAAGGACGGCATCGGGCCGATCGCCTTCACCCTCACCACCGATAATGGCCAGGACCCGGTCTACCGCGTCGGCGAGAAGATGAACCTCATCGTCCAAGCCGACCGCGACATCTGGTTGCGCTGCTATTATCTGCAGCAGGACGGCATGGTGTTCCAGATATTCCCCAACCCCTATCAAAGCGAAAGCGCCATCGCGGGCGGCCGGCCGCATACCATCCCCGGACAGAATTTTCCCTTCGATTTCGACATTCTGCCGCCGGCCGGCAAGGAGCTGGTCAAATGCTTCGCCCTCGGCGCCGACATCGCCGGCCACCTGCCGCCCGAATTCACCCAGGACGAATTCGCCCCCCTGCCGCCCGCCATGAAACACAATCTGCCACGCCTGTTCCGCGCCCTGAAAGGCGTCGCCATGACCGAGCAGAGCATGGTGATCAATGTGGTGGAATAATCCCGACCGACGTAGCGATAGCATAGAATAATCCCCCAAACCCTCTCATAGACCGTCTCGGTTAGTGAGAGGGGAATCATGCATTCCGAGTATCAGTCGAACGCGATGACCGAGATCGCCCTGGCGCTGGCGATGGCGTTTTTCAGCATCATGGTGCTGGCGATGCTGTCGATGGGCTCGGCCTTGCAGGCGGAAAGCAGTGCCGAGACCCGCGTGGCGGAGGGAATTCATCTTGGTCTGCCCGCCACCGGCGAAACGGAAACCACCGAGACGCGGGACGTGGCGGCGGACGAGGTCATCGTCTATTGGCGCGGGCGCTTTTTCGACGCCGCGCTCGAGCCCGTTGCGCCGGCCGATTTTGCCGGCCGCGGACGGTTGGTGCTGGCGATCGCCCCTGATCTTTCCATAAGCGAAGCCATGGCGGTACGCGGGCAGATCGCCGCCGCCGATTTGGAAGTCACCGCGCTCGATGCGCGCTGGATGCAAACCCTGGAGGAACGGGACCCATGAAAAATTTTTCGCCGATCCTGGCAGCCCTGATCGTGGCCGCGCTGAGCACCGCCATATTGAGCCCCGCCGAGGCATCGACGCGCGCCGATGTGCGCCGCCTGGTGGTCGAGGAGGCTTTGAACAGCCAGGTGCCGCCGTCGCTCGCGATGGCCGTGGCCAAGGTCGAATCGGACTTTCAGCCCGAGGCGCTGAGCTCCGCCGGCGCGCGCGGCGTGATGCAGATCATGCCGGCGACGGCGATGGGCGAATATGGCGTGGGCGCCGACGAATTGTGGGACGCGCGCCTCAACGTCCAGCTCGGCATCGATTTTCTCGGCCATCTGATCTCGCGCTATGACGGCCGCTGGGACCTGGCGTTGTCGCACTATAATGGCGGCAGCGTGACGCGCACGCGCTCCGGCATGGAGCCGCTGCCGGCGACGCGGAAATATGTCGAGCTGGTGCTCAAATGGCAGAAGCGCTATGCCGAGCAGGCCACGGTCTGGGCCCTGGCGGAAGCGCCCGACGATGGCTGGCGCCCGGCGCG
>CAZUVO010000011.1:0-30928 GCA_964623955.1 uncultured Rhizobiaceae bacterium | reverse complement strand
CACATCCGACGAGGGCACGGCACGCCGCGCCGATTGGCCGGATACGGCGCAGGCGCTCGACGATTTCGGCGCCGAGCTGAAGCGCCGGGTGATCCGCATGCGCGGCACGCTCGACGATTTCACGCCGAGCGTCACCTGGCATGACGGCTGAGCGCCATGCGCCGGACGATCAAATGGCGGTTCCTGGGAGCAGCGGCGCTTGTCGCCCTGCTCCTCGCCGCGCTCGCGGCGCATCAGGCGCGCGCCAATACCGCCCGGCACGACCGCGACGCGATCCGCGCCATGGTGGTCGCCGAAGCGCTCGATCTCGGCCTGCCGGTTGCGCTCGCGCTCGCCGTGGCCCATGCGGAATCGAATTTCGACCCCAAGGCTCTCAGCCACAAGGGCGCGCGCGGGGTGATGCAGATCATGCCGGCGACGGCGCGCGGCGAATATGGCGTCGCGGCGGATCTTCTGTGGCAGCCGCGCATCAACATCCGCCTCGGCATACACTTCCTGCGCCGCCTCATCGCGCGCTATCATGGCCGAGTCGATTTGGCGCTGTCCTATTATAATGGCGGCTCCGCCGTCGGCACGCCGCCCCGCGCCCGGGTCATTCCGGCAACGCGGAATTACGTCAAACGGGTCAGGGTCCTGCACAAGCAGTACCGCCGAGAAGTTTGGTCGGGAGGCTATCGGCAATGGACGCAAGCGACGCCAGACGCCACGCCATCGAGGCGGGACTGAGCGGTGACCTGCAGGCCGCGTTCCGCAATGCCGCCGAAGCCACGGCGGCGGACGGCGAGCTGATGTTCGCGCGCGGCGTCTCGCGCGACCTGGCCAAGGCGGTGGCCTGCCGCACCTATGCCGGCCTGGTGCTGCAGCTTTGCCATCTCGTCAATATCGCCGATGCCGCGGGCGACGAGGGCTGGGAGGCCTTGTTCTTCTCCGGCAACCGCGCATCGTCGAGCGCCTATCGCGGCGTGATCGCGGGCCGGCTGGAGACGCGCGGCTGGCGGCGCGCCGGCTTCGAGACCACCGCCGACGGCATCACCGCCAGCTACGAAGACGGCGAGTTCCAGGTGCCCTATACGCGCATGCCGATTCTCTCGGCGCTGATGTACTTCCTGCTGGAGACCGTCGGCTACGCCGGGGCCAACGAGATTCTGTCGGATATGCTGAAGGACGCGGCGCGGCAGAAGAGCATCGGCGACGCCGCCAACAGCATGTCGCGCCGGCTTTACGAATATCTCGGCGATCATCTCCGCCCGGTGCAGGAGCAGGGAAAGTTCGAGCAGATCGTCTCCTTCCTGAAAGCGGAGAATGGCGGCGGCGAAGCCGAGATCGACGACACGGTCATTCTCGATTTTTGGCGGACCCAAACCCAGTCTCGCGATGAGAACGACTTCAAACAATACCGCTCGGCGCTGCGCGCCTTCGTCGCCTTCGCCAAGGCCATCGAGGGCGGCAAGAGCAAGGGCGCCGTGGCGCGCCCGGCGGCGATCGGCGAAGACCGCGAGGCGGGCGAAATTTCGCCCGATATTCTGTCCGAGGAATTGGAGCTCGAAAGCGACTGGCAATCGCCCTTGCCCGAGCTCGATGCCGAGCCGGCGAGCGCCATCCGCTTCCTCACCCAGCGCGAGCGCAAGGATCTCGCCCTGGTTATGGAATGGGGCCCGCTGGCCATGGCCTGGCCCTTGTCGCTGCTGCGCCACGAGACCTTCGGCTTCACCCAATCCCGCCTGACCCAGGCGGCGCGCTCGGGCGCGGGTAGCGCGGAGATCGCAGAGATTGCCTCGTGCGCCGACACCGAGGATTTCGCCAGCCGCATCGCGCGCATCGGCGAGCTGCATGGGCAAATCTCGGATATTCTCAAGGCCAGTGCCTGGGTCTTGCAGCAGGAGAGAAGGCAAGAAGAAGCCGCGAACGATGATGACGGGGTGATCGACGCCAACGCCTTGGCGGCCCGGCGCGCCTTCAAGAAGCTCAACCGCCAGGGCTTCACCGAAGATGCCCTCGCCGACCCGGAGCTTGTCGCCGGCCACCGCGCCGGCGTCCCGGCGATGCTGAGCGTACGCGACCGGCTCGATCAATGGCACGACAAGGCGCGCGCCCTCGACACAGCGCCGCCCGGTCTTGGCAAGCAGTTCGAGAACGATACGATATGTTTCAAGGACGGGTTTCACCGTCTCTATGGAGAAAGCGGATGACACTGAAATTCGACCCCGGCGACACCCAAGCCGTGGACCAAGCCCGCCGCCTGTTTGCCGCGTTCCACACGGTGGAGCAATTGACGTCGGATGACGCGCCGGCCGCCACGCGCCCCTCTTTTGCCCGGCTCTATGCCTATGTCGGCGAAGCGGAAAGCGATGCGAAGATCGAGGCCGCGCTGGCGGCGGATAATCGCCTGCGCGCCGATTACCGGCACTTGGTCGAAAAGTTTTCGGCGCCCTTCGTGCCGCGGGCGCTCGCCGCGGATAGCGGCGAGACAAGCCTGCGTGAAGGGATCGGCTGCAGCCTCCGCTTCGTCCCGTCGACGGCCGAGCCGAGCCAGACTTATGTGATCGTCGAGTTTACCGAGACGGCGGACGCACCGGCCGCGACGCTCTTTCTCTGCGACCGCTACGACAATTGCCGCAAAATCCCGCTTGAGCCGGCGCGGGACGGCAAGGTACAGCTTTTGCTCGACAATGATTCCGACCTGCTGGCCCGGCTGATGGATAAAGATACCGAGATCCGCCGCGGCTTGTGAAAACGCGCATCTACATCGGTACGGCGAGCGGCCCGGTTCAGGTCGAGCGCATCTGGCGCGAAGAGGGAATCGCCGAATCCATGGTGTGCCTCAAGCGCACGACGGAAATCCTCCCCATCGGCGCCGGCTACGACGCCTTCGTCAAGCGCCCCTCGGGCGTGGTCGAGCGCGCCTTCGGCCCGTTCGAAGCGGGCGGGTTCCGCCTCGAACTCTCCGACCGCATCAATCAGGGGACGAGCTGGCAGCTCGCCGTCTTCATCGCCCATGCCCTCGCCCGCGACGGCCAGTTGGCCGGACCGGAAGATGATTTCACCCGCGCCGTCTGGCTCACCGGCCAGGTCGATCACGACCTCCAGGTCGGCGGCGTCGACCAGGTGCCGGAAAAGATTCACGCCGCCCTCGACCCTCTCGAAGCGCTGGTGAATGAAGGCAAGGAGGTGTTTTTCTTCGTCCCCGAACATAACGCCCAGGCGCTTTCCGGCGCTTTGATTCCCGCCGGCATCGACGCGCGCAGCGCCACCAGCGCCATCGACGTGCTGCACGCGCTCGGCATTTCGCTCGAATCGGGCGCATCGGAAGCGCCGGCGGCGGAAAAACCCGCCGCCACAAAGAAAAGGGCCACCCAGGCGCAGAAAAAGGGTGAACCTCCCGATCAGCACCGCACCAAGCGCGCTCTGGTCGGCACGGCGTTCCTCGTCATCGGCGGCGGCGCCATCGCCGCCGGCATCATTCTGCCGGAAATATTCATCCCCGACGAACCCGCGCCCGAAATCATCGAAGCCATTCAGGAGAAGATCGCCGAATCCGAAGCGCAACCGACGCCGGAGCCCGAGCCGGCGGCGGCGCCGGCGAAGACGTCACCGAAGACAGCGGCCGAGGATGCGCCCGCCGCCCCGGCGCCGAAGGTCACGATATCCGAAATCCGCGCCGCGCCGGGCAGCGGCTGCCCGGCGGTGCATTTCGGCGCCAATCAGGGCATCGCCAGCGAATTGACGCCGACAAGCGCCGGCAACTACGCATCGATGGCCGGCGCGGAAATCTGCGCCCTCGCCTTCACCGTCGCGCCCACGCCGGAGCGGCCCTATCTGGCGCTGGCGATCGAGCTGATCTCCGGCCGCTATGTCGAAATCGAACCGCTGCCCGCCGCCCTGAAGGGCGCCGAGCCCGTCAGCACCCCGCTCACCTGGCGCATCAACCTGCCGCTCGCCGCAAAATCGCCGCTGGAATACAGACTGCAGCTTCTTTCGGCAGAGAACCCGATCATCGCCGAGACCGTTAAGTCTTTGCAAACAGGAAATTTTTCAGCTCCGGGCCAGCCCGGAACATCGCTCACCACCGCCCGCCACAGCGTCGCACCGTAAAAACCGCCCTACCCCTTTCATAGCTCCGTGCATGGCAACGGATTTATGAGGGTGGAAGGATGATGACCTCCATTTTGCGACAGAAACGCCGCCTCGCGGGCATGGCCGCGGTCGGCTGTACGGTGCTCGCGCTCGCCGCCTGCACCACGAGTTTTTCCAAGGATCCGGAAGGCGGTATCGGGTTCCGCGAGGATCGCCACGCCGAAGTCACGGCGATGCGCGAATATCGCGATTGCCGCGACGAGGCGCTGGCGCTCGACGCCAAGGCGCGCCAGGCGGGCTCGCCGGCACGCTATCTCGCCAGTGCGCGCATGATCGATGGCTGCGAAGCGGCGCTCGGACCGGAAACCGCGCGCCTCGCCCTCGAAGAGCGCATGCGCGCCTATGCGCTCTCGATCCAGAACTATCTCAAGGGCGGCGACGTCGCCAAGGCGCGCGAGAACCTCGGCAATTTCAAGACCGCCTTCGCCGGCAGTGATCTTTACTACGCGGACGGCGCTTCGTTCAGCGACACCATGACTCTGGTGCTCGGCGAAGCCGACGAGTCCGCGCTCGGCGAATTCTCCACCGTCAATGTGAGCCCGGAGCTCAAGGCCGAGCTTCGCCGCGTTCGCTATTGGCAACGCAATTAAGGAAAGGGAAGAACCATGCCGGCCAATACCTCTTCAGCCTTCGGACGGGCGTCGCGCGGCCTAATTCTCGGCCTCGCCCTCGGCGCCGTGATCAGCGGAGCGACCGCCCTGCCGGCTCTGGCGAGCGGCGGCGACCCGACCTGGCAGCCCCAGGCAAGCGAACGCCTGGTCAAGCTGCCGGCGAATTACATCAAGCGCTCGCTCGAGCAGGATTTCACCAATTCGGAGCTCGGCCAGGCGCTCCGGGACATCGATACCGAGATCAGCTTCAAAGCCGGGACGCTGGCTGATCTGCAAGGTGCGATCGAAGCCTCGGAAGGCGAAGTGCAGACCGATCTCCGCCATCAGTTCCTGGTCGAGAAGCGCGAATATATCGACCTGGTGTCGCGCAAGATCGAACTCAGGCGCAAGGCGCTGGAAAAGAAATCCGGCGTGCTGGAAAAGCTGATGAAGCGCATGGGCCAGGATGAGGCAAGCATGACGCCGGCCCGGCGCGAGCTGGTCGACCGCCAGGCCGCTGCTCGCGAGCGCTTCAAGACCTCCATGCCCGACGTCGATATGGAGCTGCTCGAGACCAGCGTCGCGCCGGAGAGCCAATATTCGCAGCAGTTCGCCAGCAATATCGCGGCGATCGATTCGCTGTCGCGCGCCATTGAGGAGCACCCGATGAACCGCGGGCCCGAGATCGACGGCGTGGCCGTCACCCGCGAGGCCTATCTGCGCCAGCTGATCGCCGAATCCCAGGCCGAGCTTGAACTGCTCGGCCAGGAGCAAACCATTCTCGGTTACATGGCGAAGCTGGTCGCACTCGATGCCAACGCGCTTTCCGAGCAAGTCGCCGATGCCGAGTTCATCGACAGCGATGTGCCCGAAAACGAAACCCTGACCGACGCCGTTAAATATTTCGTCGGGCAATGAGAGGAGCAGGAACCATGCGTAAATCCATCACCAGACTGTGCCGGTGCGGCGCCGCCGCGCTGGCGATGACCGCCGCCATCGGCGCATTCGCGCTTACCGCCGAAGCCGGCACGGTGGAAAACCTGGAGCGCGAGCGCGCCATCATGATCGACACCTTGCGCGCCGCCGACCTGGCCGCGAACGAACGCGCCAGTCAAGTCGAGATGTCGCGTCATCGGCTGATCGATCTCGAGCGCATGGTGCTCCGGGACGACAGCCTGACCGGGCGCAACACGCCGACGGTGCGCCGCGCCTTCGCCAATTACGATCTCACCTTCATGGTGCATTCCGCCTCGGAACAGCAGGTCTCGCTGATCGATGTGTGGCTCGGCCAGCTCGGGCTTACCACCCAATCGCTGATGAGCACCAACCGCGGCAGGCGCTGACATCATGGACACCGTCCTCCATGGCGCCGCGCCCAAGGCGCTGAGCTGGTTCCTCGGCGCCATCGTGCTCGGCCTCGCCGCCGCCGCGATGACGACCTCCGCCGGCATCGGCGAGATCGTCGATTGGGTGCATCAATCTTTCGGCGTGAGCTTCTTGGTCCTGTTCTCGGGCCTGGTGCTGTTCGCGCTTTATTGCTGGCTGCGCCTGCAGCGCGTCGGCGACATGGGAAAGGGCCGGCGGGTCTGGCTCGAAGCCGGCATGCACGCGTCGAACGGCGTGGCGACCCTTGGGCTGACCTATACCCTGCTCGGCATATCGCTTGGCATCGCGGCGCTCTCTCGACATGAGCTCACCCCCGACACAGTGCAGCAGGTGATCGGCCAGCTCACACGCTATTTCAGCATGGCGTTTCTCACCAGCGTGGTCGGCGTCCCCGCGGCGGCGGGCCTGCGCGCCCTGATCCTGGTCACCGAGGCGCGCATCGCGGCGCGGGTTCCGCGGCAAGCGCGAGAGGAAAGGCTGCCGTCATGAAAATCTGGATCTTCAACATTCTCGTCGCCGGCGCGCTGGCTTATCTCTTTCTCGGCGAGAGCGAGCAGACCCGCGTGAAAAGCGACCTCGATTGGGCTTCCGGCAAGGTCGAGGCGTCGCTCGATTCCGACACTGCCGGGGTGCGCGAGAAAGCGCCTCCGCCTGCCGCCCCGGCCAAGATAAAAAGCGCCGAGCGCCCGGCGCCGGCGTCTTCGCCCGAACCGCAAGCCACAGCCGCGCCCGAACCGCCGGTTCAAATCGCCAAAGCGCCACCGGCAAAAGCCGTTGAGACCGACCCCCCGCATGTCGAGCGGAATCCCGTGACAACCGTCGCTGCCCCGCCGCCTGAAGCCCCTCGGGTTGCCATGATTGTCGAGTCGGCTTCGGGCGGTACGCAAATCGATCGCGTCGAGACGGTGAGCACGGGCGGCGCGCGGCCTGGGGAAATCGTCGTGGAGGACCTCCCACCTCTTGACGATCCCGAGGTCGCGCGCCGGCGCGCCATCGTGCTCGATATCGAACAAGCGGCACCGCCCGGCGACAGCCCAGCGCCGCGGGAAGCGTCGGAAGCAAAGCAGGCGAGCGCCATGGCGGCACGCGAACGGCGCGATGCGCTCAACGCACTCGCCGAGGATATGGAGCTCCTCTTCGCCGACAAGATGACGCGTTAGACCATGTCGCGTCGGCGGTGGAAGCGACTGCTCGCCTTCGGCGCCACAGCGACCGTTGCCGCGCTTCTGATCCTGCGCCTGTTGCCTGAACTCGCCGCGGGCCCGGATGAGAGGGTCGAGCCGGCGGCGGAGAAACACGTCGCCGAGATGGACCAAACCGAGCCGCCGGCCGACGAAAAGCCGAGCCACGCCATGGCCCTGGTGCTGCCGCCACCGCCACCGCCGCCTGCGCGCCAAGTGACGCCCGTGGTGGAAGCGCAGGTGCCGGAGAAGCCGCCGCAACCTATCGAGAAAATTACCGAGCCCCAGGCGCCGCCAGCAAAACCCAAACCGAAGCTGCAACCTGTTATCGCCGAAGCGGACCCGAAAATAGAATCTGCGCCAGTGTCCGCGCCCGCGCCCACCCCCGCGAAACGGGCAATGCCTAAAAGCGAACCCAAGCTGATGCCGATGGAGACGCAAGCGATACCTAAAAGCGAGTCCGAGCCAAAGCCCGTAGAGACGGAGGCGCCGCCGGCCCGGCCCGTGCTCGCCGCCACGACAAAACTCGAACCGCCACCGGAGATTCGCGCCATACCATCGACGACAAAACAATCCGTCGCGCCGAGCCCTGCCATCGAGGCCGAGGGGCGGGTGTTGCTGCGCATTCTCGAGCATGGCTCGGGGCCGGAGGTCGAAATCGCCTGGCCGGTATCGGCGTTGCAGCGCCGCGCGCTCTACCGTCTGCTCGAGACTTGCTACGGCATGGAAGTCGCGATCATGGATTCGCGCGGCCGCCTCTATGGCGCCGACGGCGATGCGGGCCGGCCGTGGCAGCCCAATCTCGACCGCTATAGCGGCTTCGTTCGCCAGCCCGCCGGCCGCTTGACGCGGGACGAACAAGACCGCATTGCCGTGATCCGCAGCGTGCATGGCCTCACGCCCGGCGGCCTGCGCGCGAGCG
The DNA here is from genome assembly GCA_964623955.1 of uncultured Rhizobiaceae bacterium. GTDB lineage: Bacteria > Pseudomonadota > Alphaproteobacteria > UBA828 > UBA828 > PTKB01. The sequence goes on along the minus strand of CAZUVO010000011.1, from coordinate 22,715 downwards.
GCAATGTGCGCCTCTTTCCGCGCCGGCTCGACGCCCTGCTGCTCGGCGGCCTCAAGGCCCTGATCGGCGAGGATTACGGCGAGGCGGCGGCGATCCGCGCCCACTACCGGCGCGACGGCCGGCGCGTTCTGGTCGACGATATCCGCGTCGACGGCCGCCATGTGCCCGGCCGCATCGATCTTTCGAAAGCCGGCCGATCGTGCCGGCGGAGCGCCTCGTCATGAGACCGCGCCGCCTCGGTGCGCTGTCGCTGCTGCTGATCGCCATGGCGCTCAGCGCCTGTATGCAAACCGCCTACCGGCCCCTCGATGCGGGGGACGCGGGTGAGGCGGGCGAGGCGCCGTTCAGCCGCGATGTCTATTACCAGGTGGCGGACGCCTTCTACACCGACCCGCCGGACTGCGCCCTGGTGCTGCCGCCGGCCAATGCGGGCGTGCCGGCGGAAGTGGCGCACTGGATCGAACAGTCCCTCGCGCTTCGTCTCGGCCAAAAGATGCGCCGCGTCATCGGGCCGCGCGCGCGCGATGCGGCGGAACGCGATCTCGCCCTCGATATCCGCCACGCGGCGGACCGGCGCTATTTCGCGCGAATCGAAAACTGCGCCGCCTATCTCGAATGGCGCCTGACCGAGATGAACGACAGCCATTTTCTCGTCTGGTCGCAAAAACAAATCGGGCTCGAAGTCCGGCTCGCCCGCGCCGCTGACGATGCCCTGCTGTGGCACGCCGCGCATAGCACCAGCCGCTCCGACGGCGGCCTGCCGCTCTCGCTGCTCTCCTTGCCGGTCGCCGCCGCCGAGGCGACGCTCTTCAACCAGGACGCGGACCAACTCCCCTCGATGATCGACGACATCACCCGCCGCCTGGTTGTGACCCTGCCGGATACCGGATAGCGCAAGCCGGAGTGAGGATTGGGAGAATGATGCATCACCGCCATCGGTTGCAAAAATAACTTCAGAATATTAGCGTATTGCCATGCGCCAATACTTTTCATTCATTTTTACCGCGTTGCTGGTGGCGGCTCTCGCTTTGACCGTCAACGTCTGGGCAGGTCCTTCCCACGCGAAGACTTATAAATCAGTCAATTGCAAAAGACCTGACGGCTCCATTTACCGAACTTGGGAAAAAAGGGGGTGCAAATCCGACAAGCAAATTTCGGACCATCAATATGAGCAACTGTTGATGCAAAACACTGCCAGAAGAAATTTGCCGGGCGGCAAAAAGAATATTTCCAACAATGTCTATTGCAGGAGCGTGGAAGGAACCGTTTATCAACGAGCCTATCAATGCACCTCGCTTTCGGATCGCCAAATCAGCAAGGCCGAATTTGACCAGCTGAAGGGCGAACAATCGAGCCCGACAGTTACCGGAACGGATCCCCCGTCGCGGATCGCCAAACCGGGTCGACACCCCGACCTCGAGCCGTTTGACGAAGCGGCCTATGTGACGGTGACCGGCACTGTGGTTTACGACCAGCCCCAAACGAGGTCGTCGAAAATCGCCAAGATCATGGCGGGGACGAAGATCGGGGTACATGGCAAGATCAAAAATTCGAACTGGTATTTGATCTCCCTGAATGGTGTGCAACTCGGTTATGTGCTCGGGTTCGATATCGCAAGGACCGACGCGGCGCCCGAAAACAAGGTAATCGCCAACGCCGAGGCGAAGCTGTCTCCACGGGCGGCCCCAACGAATCCCGACGCCGTTGCGGTGATTATCGGCAACCGGGACTATGAGGGGAGCATCCCGGACGTCGATTACGCCCATAACGATGCCGGGGCGGTGAAAAAGTTCGTCACCCATTTGCTCGGCTACGACCCGGAGAATGTGATCGACCTCAGGGATGCAACCCAGGCGAAGCTGCAGGCCACCTTCGGCAATGAGCGCTCGCATCAGGGCAAGCTGTGGAGCTATCTCGACGCCAAGGGCGGCTCCGACGTGGTGATCTATTATTCCGGCCACGGCGTTCCGGGCCTGAGGGACGGGCGCGGCTATCTCCTGCCGACCGACGCCGATCCGGACCATCCGGAGATCAACGGCTATCCCCTGGATACGCTCTACGCCAATCTCGAAAAGCTCGAAGCGCGCTCGATCACCATCTTGATCGACGCCTGCTTCTCCGGCGAGAGCCACAAGGGCATGCTGATCCGCTCCGCCTCGCCGATCCTGGTGACGCAAAAGGACATTCACAAGGCGCCCAAACGCGTCGTTGTGCTGACGGCGGCGAGTGGCGATCAGCTGGCGAGCTGGGACGAGACGGCCAAACATGGCCTCTTTACGCGCTATTTCCTGGAGGCGGTCTATGGCGCGGCGGACGCCGACAAGGACGGCGCGGTCTCGCTCGACGAGGTCAAAACCTATCTCGACGATACGATGACCCGCCGCGCCCGGCGCGATTTCTTACGCGAGCAGGAAGCTTGGGTCAGCGGCGCGTCGGATACCGTGTTGGTCCGCCTCGGCGACCGAGAGTGAGACGCGCGGGCGCTCGCCGAGCCGGTTGGGTTGGTGCTTATTCGGAAGCTTGCGCGCCCAGCAGGACGACGAGATCGCGGGCGGGCAGCGGGCGGCTGAACAGGAAGCCCTGGGCTTCATCGCAATTCCACGCCTTGAGGAAATAGACCACCTCCTCATCTTCCACCCCCTCGGCGGTCACGGTCATGTTCAGGCCGTGGCCGAGCCGGATGACGGCCTCGACGATCGCCTTGTCCTGGGCGATGTCGGTAATGCCTTGCACGAAGGACTGGTCGACCTTGACCTTGGAGACTGGGAATTGGCGGAGATAGGTCAGCGACGCGTAACCGGTGCCGAAATCATCGACCGAAATATGCACGCCGAGATCGCGCAGCCGCTTGAGGGTCGGCACGACCTTGGTGTCGCGCTCCTGCATCATCAGGGTCTCGGTAATCTCAAGCTCGAGCTGCTCGGGGTCCAGGTTTGAGGATTCGAGTGCCTCGCGCACCAGGTTGACGAGATCGGTCTCATGAAATTGCGCCGCCGATAAATTCACCGCCATCGAGAGCGGCGGCAGGCCGGCATCGCGCCAGGCGGCCGTGTCCTCGCAGGCCTGGCGCAGCACCCACTCGCCGATCGGGCGAATCAATCCGCTCTTCTCGGCGCTCGGTATGAATTCGCTGGGCAGGACCAGGCCGCGCTCCGGATGGCGCCAACGCACCAGGGATTCGACGCCGATGACGAGGCCGGTGGCGAGATCGATGCGCGGCTGGTAATGGACGACGAACTCCTCGCGCGCCAAGGCGTTGACAAGATCCTCTTCGAGACGCTGGCGCGCCGCCAGGGCGCTGCGCATTTCCTTGTCGAAAAACTCAAAGGTGTTTTGGCCCTTCGATTTGCCCGAATCGAGGGCGAAATCCGCGTTCTGAAATAGCTGCGCGGCGTCCTGGCCGTCATTGGGATAGATCGCGATGCCGATGGTCGCGCCGGTGCGAACTTCATGCCCGCCGATATGAAAGGGCCGGCCGACGGCATCGATGATCTTCTGCGCCAGGATGCTCGCATCCTGCGGATTGACGAGCTCGGTTTGAATGACGGTAAACTCGTCGCTGCCGAAGCGCGCCAAGGTATCGGAGGCGCGCACGACTTCCTGCAGGCTGGCGCCGACCGCTTTGAGCAGCTCGTCCCCCACCGCATGGCCGAGCGTGTCATTGACCTGCTTGAAGCGGTTGAGGTCGATGAAATGAACCGCGAGATGCTGATCATGACGCCGCGCCATCGCCATGGCCTTCTCGAGGCGATCCTCGAATAGGAGGCGGTTCGGCAAATTGGTCAGGGAATCATAATGCGCCAGACGGCGCGCCATATGCTCCGTCTCTTTGCGCTCGGTGATGTCCTGAACCGTGCCGTGCATGAGAACCGGTTTGTGCGCCGCATCGAAAGTCACCTCGCCGCGTTCCTCGACGAAGCGCACCTCGCTGTCGGGCAAGAGAATTCGGTACTCGGTGTCATAGGGCCGTGCCAGGCTGATGGCCTCGCGCACGGCGCCGGCGACGATGCCTCGGTCGTCCGGATGCACGCAGGCCATGAAATCGTTGGGGTGGATTTGCTGTTGCGACGGTTCGACGCCGAACATGCGGTAATGCTCGTCCGACCAGTGTATGACATCGGCGCCGAAGTCGCGGGTCCAACTGCCGACACGCGCGATGCGCTGCGCTTCGGCGAGACGGGATTCGCTCTTTTGCAAGGCCGCCTCGGCACGGCGCCGCGGGGTAACGTCGGTGAAGGTGGCGAGCAAGGCCTCGCGGCCGTCCCACGCGATGGGCGTGACCATGTCTTGCACATGAATGATCGAGCCGTCCTTGCGAACGCCGCGATATTCGTTGATCACCGGCATATCGCCGAATTGACTCGGATCGCGCCGATAGGTCGAGTGCTGCCGGTCCTCGGGATGGACAATCGTTTCGAGGATGTCGGGGCGCATCATCTCTTCGGGCGAGCCATAGCCATACATTTCGGCCACCTGCTCGCTGACGAAAAGCGGCCTGCGGTCGCTGAGGTCGAACACGATGACGCCCTGGATCGACCCCGCCACCAAATAGCGGAATTTCGCGTCGCCGCCGCCCGGCAATGATGATTCTTTGATCTTGCTGGCCATATCCGACGATTAACTTGTGATAATGCGCTCGATCGCAAAAAGAGTATCACATTTTAGATTTTGTCTAGTTAACCGTGTGTTGCCATCGTCGATAGAAAGCGAAAAGAATCTACCGCGCGGCGCGGAACTGCGCTCAGGCTACAGGGCGCGGCGCCAGGACCTCGCGGCCGGCGATGAGATCGGCGGCTTTTTCCGCGATCATGACGACAGCGGCATTGATGTTGCCGCGCACGAGCGTCGGCATGACCGAAGCATCGACCACGCGCAGGCGTTCTACCCCGCGCACCCGGAGCTCGTCATCCACCACCGCCATCTCGTCATTCTCGGCCCCCATGCGGCAGGTGCCGAGGGGATGATGCACGGTGATTGCCGTATTGCGGATCGTCTCGTCGAGATCATCGTCCGAGCTCTTGTCGGGCCCGGGCAAAATCTCCTTGGCGATGAAGGATGCCATCGGCTCCTGGGCGGCGAGATCGCGGGCGATGCGCATGCCGGCGCGGAGCGTCCGCCAATCCGCGTCATGGGCTAAGAAATTCTGCCGGATCATGGGGTGCGCGTTCGGGTCGGCGGAAGCGAGGCTGACCGTACCCCGGCTCTCGGGCTGGAGCATGACGAGGCGGGTGGCGAAGCCGTCGGCGAAGGGCTGCTTGAAGGGCTTGAAATAGGGCCAGGCGCCGAGCGGTGCCGCGGTGAAGAGATATTGCAGATCGGGCAGCGCGACATCCGGGCCGCTTTTGAGAAACGCCGTGATCCCGCCCGGCACGTCGGATGCAAAACCGCTGCCGAACAGATAAGCCGTGACGAGCGAGCGGGCGATCCGATCGGCGCGCATCTGGCGGTGAAACGGCCCCGGCTGGCGCCGGAGATACATAAGAATGACCGACACATGATCGCGCAAATTCTTGCCGACGCCCGGCAGCGCCGCCGCGACCGGAATGTCATGCGCCTTGAGCTCGCCCGCATCGCCGATGCCGGACAGCATGAGCAATTGCGGCGTATTGACCACCCCGCCGGCGAGGATCACCTCGCGCGCGGCACGCACGCGCCGCGCTTCTCCCTCTTTGACATATTCGACCCCGACCGCCGCGCCGCCTTCCAGCGTGACGCGGGTGGTGAGCGCTTCCGTCTCGACGGTGAGATTTTTCCGCCGCAGGACCGGGCGGAGATAGGCGGTCGAGCCGCTCGACCGGCGGCCGTCCCGGATCGTCATTTGCAGCCGGCCGAAGCCGTCTTGCCGGGCGCCGTTATAATCCTCGGTCCAGCCATAACCGGCGGCCTTGCCGGCGGCGGCGAAGGCTTCGACGAGCGGGTCCTGGTAGCGGCAAAACTGGGTGCCGAGCGGCCCAGAGCCGCCGCGGTAATCTCCGCCGCCGCCTTGCCATGTTTCCTGGCGCTGGAAATAGGGCAACGCATGGGCATAGGACCAGCCGTCGAGGCCGGATGCGGCCCAGCCGTCGTAATCCGCCCGGTTGCCGCGCACATAGGCCATGGCGTTGGTCGATGACGAGCCGCCGATCACCTTGCCGCGGGCGCATTCCACCCGGCGGCCATTCACATTTTCTTCCGGCTCGCAGAAATAGCCCCAATCATGCAGCCGGCCCTGCAATATCTTGCCCCAGCCGAGGGGAATGTGGATCCACGGGTCGCGGTCCCAGCCGCCGGCTTCGAGCAACAGCACGCGGGTAGCGGGATCGGCGGTGAGCCGGTTGGCAAGGGTGCAGCCCGCCGAGCCGGCGCCGACGATGACGTAATCATATTCCCCGGCGCGGTTCATTCCGCCCCGCCATAGACGATGCGCAAGGCCGCCGTCTTGTCGGCGCGGAGATCGGCGAGGTCAAGATCGACGCGCGTCGCCTGCCAATCACCGGCCAGGCCGCAGAGGATATTCTCCAGCGCCATAGACCGGCCCCCTGCATGCCGGAAGATCAAGGTCCCCTCGTCCGCGTCCCGGTCGAGAGCGATGACGGTCCCATCGCCGGGCGAGATCGGCGCGATATCCTGGGTGACAAAATGGGCGAGTACAAGCTGGCAACGGAGACCGGAATCCGCGCCGTTGAGTACCTCTAGGCTAACCGATTCGCTCGGCCCTTCGGGCTCGCCGGCGAACGCATTCAGCGGCAGTGTAAGAAGGGGCAAGGCCGCGAGCGCGGCAAATTTCGCGAATGGAAGAAACGGCATAATGCCTGCGAAAGCTGATAGTCTCGCCGCCGACTGTAACAGCCGTGTGGCGGCAAGGGGAGGGCCCAAGATGACAGCGAGAAAAACCGTGTTCGTGAAAGAGCGCATCACCGCCGAAGCAGGCAGCTCGGCGCTCAAGCCGATCTGCCGGGTCGCCGCCATCGGGGTGATCGCCAATCCCTTTGCCGGGCGTTTCGTCGAGGACCTGTCGCCGCTGTTCGAGACCGCGCTTGCGCTCGGCGAGGAGCTCATGCCGCAGGCCGCCGCCATGCTCGACGGCGCGCCCATCGCCTATGGCAAGGCGGCAATCGCCGGGGTGAATGGCGATATCGAGCATGCCGCGGCGGTGATCCACCCGACCCTCGGTAAGCCGATGCGCGCCGCCTTGGGCGGCGGCGAATCGATCATCCCGCACAGCTCCAAGGTCGCCGGCGCGGGCACGCCGATCGATGTGCCGCTCGGTAACAAGGACAATATCTGGTCGTTCGACGATTTCGAGACCATCACAATCATGGTCGCCGACGCGCCGCGGCCGGACGAAATCATGATCGTCATGGCCATCGCCGATGGCGGCCGGCCGCACCCCCGCATCGGCAAAGGACGCGCCGTCACCTAGGCCGGCGGCAAGGGCGCGCGGCCCCGGAGGAGATCGCTCGCACGCTCGGCGATGGCAATGATCGCCGCATTGACCGGCCCGGTGGTGATGCTCGGCAGAATAGAGCCGTCGGCGACATAAAGCCCCTCCGCACCACGAACCTTGAGGTCCGGCCCGACCACCGCTTCGGCACCAATTCCCATACTGCAGGTGCCGACAGGATGGTGATGGGTGTGGGCGGCGCGGCGCAGGAAATCCGCGCGGGCTTCGGCGCTTTTAACATCGGGCCCCGGCAGCAATTCTTCCCGCCGCCATTCGCTAAGCGCATCCGCATGGCCGATGCGTTGCGCCAGGTCGAGCGCCGCCGAGAACATCTTCATATCCTCCGGCGCCGTGAGATAGGCCGGGTCGATCAGCGGCGGCGCGGCGGGATCGTCGGAAACGAGTTTAAGCGCGCCCCGGCTCTTGGGATGGGTAAAACCGAACATCAGCGTATAGGCGGAACCCACCTCCGGCGCGGCGAAACATTCCGTCACGGCGGGCAGCAGCACGCAGGCGACCGCCAGCTCCGGCGCGCCGCCATGATCGCCGCCATGATCGCCGAGGCGCGCATAGAGAAGAGATTCGGAATGCTGATAGTTGGATGGCGGGACCGGCTTGCGGGCGGCATAGAGATTGCCGGCGGCGAGCAGATGATCGTGCAGATTGCGCCCGACGCCGGAAAGCTCGATGCGCGGCGCGATGCCGACCGCGCGCAACTCCGCCACCGGGCCGATGCCGGAATGCATCAGCATCATCGGCGAGCCGATGGCGCCCGCCGCGAGAATAACGCCGCGCGCCGCACGAACTTCTTCGCCTCCGTCCAGACAAACACCGGCGCAGCGCTCGCCTGCAAAGGATAGGCGGCGCGCCTGGCGGTTGGCGAGAATGGTCAAGTTTTTCCGCCCCGCCGCCGGTAGGAGATAAGCATCAGCGACGCTTTGCCGCCTGCCATCCTCGATGGTGAGAGTGTTGAGGGTCGGGCCGCAAATTTCGGCGCCGTTATGCTCGTCGGTCGGCGCGTGGCCGCATTGCTCTGCCGCCGCCATGAAAGCGCACGTCACCGGATTTGGCGCATCCGGGGTGAGCAGCGCGATGGGCCCGTCGGCCCCGTGATAGGGCGTCGCGCCGAAGGCGCTCTTTTCCGAGCGAATGAAATAGGGCAGGAGATCGCCAAAGCCCCAGCCCGCACAGCCGGCCTCGACCCAGCGGTCGAAATCGGAAGGGTGGCCCCTCACATGGGCCATGGCGTTGAGGCAGCTCGTGCCGCCGATCAGCTTGCCGCGCGGCCAATCGTGAATGCGCCCGGCGGTGCCGGTTTGCGCCTCGGTGCGGTAGTTCCAGTCATAGGGCGCCCCGCCGAGGAACGGCCAGCGCGCCGGATCGGCGATCGCCGGATCGTCCGCCACGCCGCCCGCTTCGATCAGCGCGATGCGGAGATCGGCGTCCTCGCTGAGGCGCGCGGCGAGCACCGCGCCCGCACTGCCCGCGCCGACGATGACATAATCGAACTCTTTCGCTTGCGCCATGGCCCGGGATAATGGCTTACCGCCCCGAGCGATGCACGGTATATTGGCGTACGACCAATGGGAGACATCCGCTCATGGAAAATTCGCCGCTCAAAGCACCGACCATGACCCTGACCGCCGGACCGGTGGCAATATATCCGCGCGTCCAGGAAGCCCTGTCGCGCCCTGTCCCCTACGACTACGACCCCTATTTTCTCGAATTTTACGAGCAGGTCTGCCGCAAGGCCGGGCAGGCGCTGCGCACCGACGATCCGGCGCTGATCCTGCAGGTCGAGCCGGCGCCGGCGATCGAAGCCGCCGCGGCATCGCTGATCTCGGCCGAGGATACGGTGCTCAATCTGGCGTCGGGCGTTTATGGCAAAGGCTTCGGCTATTGGGCGATGCGCTATTGTAAAGGGCTCGAGGAAGTCGAGGTGCCCTATAACGAGGCGATCGATCCCGATCAGGTGGCGGATGCGCTCAGCGCCAATCCGGATGTCACTATCGTCTCGGCGGTGCATCACGATACGCCGTCGGGCACGCTCAACCCGATCGACGAGATCGGCGCCGCCGTCAAGGCGCATGGCGCGCTCTTTCTGGTCGATGCGGTTTCCTCCTTCGGCGGCATGGATGTTCACCCCGGCGACTGCGGAGCGGATATTTTCATCACCGGCCCGGGCAAATGCCTCGGCGGCTCGCCTGGGCTCTCGGTGCTTGCGGTGAGCGAAGCGGCCTGGGCGCATATGGAGCAGAACGAAGCCGCGCCGCGCGCTTCGGTCCTCAGCCTGCTCGATTGGAAAGAAGCCTGGCGCAAGGAGAACAAATTTCCCTTCACCCCGTCGGTGGCGGAGATTGCCGGCCTCGACGCCGCCTTCGATCAATATCTCGAAGAAGGGCCGGAAGCCGTGTGGCGGCGCCATGCGCTGACCGCGCGGGCGTGCCGCGCCGGTATCAAGGCGATGGGGCTCGGGCTCTGGCCCAATCCGGAATCGATTGCCGCGCCCTCGACCACGGCGGTCGCCATCCCGGACGGTCTTACCAGCGAGCAGATCATTTCCGCCGCGCGCGACAAATTCGGCGTGATCTTTTCGGCCGGGCGAATGGAGACCTATGACAAGCTGATCCGTATCGGCCATATGGGACCTGTGGCGGAGCCGATCTACGCCGTCACGGCGGTCGCCGCGTTCGGCGCCGCCGTGCGCCACCATGGCGTCACGGTGGATATCGGCGCCGGCGTCGAGGCGGCACTTGCGGAGCTGCCGAACGGCGGTCAGGAATAGAACGCCGGCGCCAACTGATAGTCGGCATAGCTCACGGCATCATGCGAGTAGAAGAGCTCGGCATCGTATTTCTCGGCGAGGTCTTTTAGCCGCTGCATGGAATTGAGGCTCGCCACCGGATCGATGTGGAAGCTCGAGATGCACATCAGGTCCATATTCTTCTTGCTGTAGCAGGCGTCGGCGGTAAAGAGCATCGGCCGGCGGCCCTTGAGCTCGACCATCAGGCTGTAATGCCCCGCCGTGTGGCCCGGCGTCTCGAACAGCCATAACCCCTTGGCGATCTCCTGATCGCCGCCGAGGGTTTCGAATTTCGGCGTGTAGATATCGAGAGGCGGGGTTTCGACACCGCGCTTCGCGCCGATCTCCGGCGAAAAGCTTAAATCGGAATAGCCCAGCACCTCGAAGGGCTGGGGATGTTCGCAGGCTTCGAGCTCCTTGCCGTGGCACAGGGTGCAGGCTTCCGTCAGATGAATATTTCCGCCGCAATGATCGAAATGATAATGCGAGTTGATGACATAATTGATGTCGCCGGGCTTGAGGCCGACCGCCGCCAACTGGCCGGGGATGGTCTGCGCCTCGGTCTGCAGCGGCTTCTCGAAGGGCAGCACGCGCTCGACATGGGCGTGGTCGTAACCGGTATCGAAAATATAGAGGCCGTCGGGGTGATCGATCAGCACAGCGTAGCAGGGAAAGCGCAGCTCGCCGCCGGGGCCCCGGTTCCAGAAGGCGTGATAGCCGTCGATCACCAGGGTGCCGCCATCCAGCAGATAAACCTTGTTCGCGCTCATTGCCTCGCTCCCCGTCACTCACCGCTCGCCGCGATGATAGGGCAGCCCGAGGGCGGGCGGCAAATAGCTGTGCCGGGCAAAGAGGATCAGCACGATAATCACCATGGCGAAGGGCAGCATCTGCACCACATCGGTCGGGATGTTGAGGCCGGCGACCTGCAGCGCGGTGGTGAGCGCCAGACTGGCGCCAAAGAGGGCAGCACCCAGCAGCACCCAGACCGGCTTGCCGCGCGCCAGCATGGCGAGGACGATGCCGATAAAGCCGGCGCCATGGGTCATATGCGGCACGAACAGGCCGGCGCCGACATTGGCCATGAAAGCGCCGCCGATACCGGCGAGAAAGCCGGTCGTCAGCACCGCGCAAGCACGGGTCAGCTTGACGTTAACGCCGGCGGCATCGAGCGCCGCGGGCTTGTCGCCGGCGGCCTGCAGATTGAGCCCGATCTGCGTGCGGCGGAACAGCCAGGCGACGAAGATCACCAGGGCGATCGAAAGATAGACCAGCGGATGGCGCTCGAAAAAGGCCGGGCCGATGACCGGAATATCGGCGAGGCCGGGAATATCCAGGGTCGGCACTTCCGGCATGCGCGGATAGGTCCGGCTGAACTGGAAATGATGCAACAGCGCCGTCAGGCCCTCCGCGCCGATCGTTAACGCGATGCCGATGACGATCTGGTTCATGCTCAGGATCACGCAGAACAGCACCATCAGCGAAGCGACCGCCATGCCGAGCACGCCGCCGGCGAGAAATCCGAGCCAGAAGGAATCCGTGTAATAGGCGGCGACGAAGCCGCCATAGGCGCCCATCAGCATCATGCCTTCGATGCCGATATTGAGCACGCCGGATTTCTCCGAGATCTGTTCGCCGATGCCGGCGAGCAGCAGCGGAATGCCGACGGTGACCGCGCCGAAGAGGAGCGAGGCGATGAATATTTCGGTGAAGAGCCCGCCCATCGCTCAGGCTTTCTTGCGCTGGCGCGACAGATGGTCGAGATATTCGACCAAGGCGAGGAAGATGAGCAGCAGTGCGACGAGCACGAGGACGTAAAAATTGGGCACGCCCATGCGCCGGGACGCGCTCTCGCCGCCGATCATGAGAATGGCGAAGAGGAGGGTGAAGCCGATCACCGCGACGCCGTTGAAGCGGGCGAGAAACACCAGCGGAATGACCATGAGGCCATAGGCCGGGTTCCAGTCCGCCCGCATGGTGCCCCACACGCCGAGGATCTCGACCGCACCGCCGAGGCCGGCAAGGCCGGCGCTGATCGCGAAGGTGGCGAAGGTGAGGCGCCCGACATTGAGGCCGGCATGTTTGGCGGCGCGCGGATTGGCGCCGACGATCTGCAGCTTGAGGCCGAAGGCGGTGCGCGTCATGACGAAATGCACGGCCAAGACGGCGATCAGCGAAATGATGATGCCGCTATGGATCGTGGTGTCAAAGAGGCGCCCGAGGCGGTCCGCCACCGGCAGGGTCATGGTCTGCGGCACGGTGTTGTCGGGGTCGTCGAACGGCAGCTTGACCAGCACATTGGCGAAGCTGATGCCGAGAAAGGTCATCATCAAGGTGGTGATGATCTCGTTCAGGCCGTAGCGGGTTTTGAGGAAGGCGGGCACGACGGACCAGGCCATGGCGACGGCGATGGAGACGCCGCAGCAAATGACGATGGTGAGCCAGGAAGGCAATGAGTCGATGAGGATCGGCGCGAGCGCGGCGGACGCGACGGCGGCGAGCAGGAACTGCCCGTCGACGCCGAGATTCCAGATGCCGGCGCGGAAGGCGACGATCAACCCCGAGGCGATCAACAAGAGCGGCGCCGAGCGGATGACGGTCTGCTGAAAGCCCGACCAGCTGAGGAGGCCGCGGCGCACGACGAATTCGTAATAGGCGAACGGATCCTTGCCGAGGGCGAGCAGAATCAGCCCGCCGACGACAAGCGCCATGACGATCGGCACGAGCACCCGGGCGGTCGAAGATATCACGGCCGGGCGCCTCTCATGCCGCCTTGGCGCCGGTCATCAGGCGGCCGATCTCGGCTTCGGCGCCGGCGCGATTGTCGATAATGCCGACCATCTCGCCGGCGAACATCACGCCGATGCGGTCGCTGAGCTCCAGCAGCTCGTCGAGCTCGGTGGAGAGCAGGATGGTGGCGATACCCGATTCCGCCGCCGTGACGATGCGCTCGCGCGCGAGGCGGGTGTTCTGCAGGTCGAGGCCATAGGTCGGCTTGTTGAACACCACCACCGAGGCGTCGGCGGAGATCTCGCGCGCCAGCAGCACCTTCTGAATATTGCCGCCGGAAAGGCGCGCGAGCGGCGTGTGTTCCGACGGCGTGCGCACGTCATGAGCCGCGATGATCTCCCGCGCGAAACGGAAGATGCGGCGCCACAGGGTCACGCCGCGCTGCCAAAAGGGCGGCGCGCCGATCTCCTTCAGTACCAGATTGGTCGCCACCGAATGGCCGCCGACCGTGCCCTCGCCGACGCGCTCGTCGGTGATATAGCGCACGCCCAGGCGGCGGCGCGCGGGCACGCCGGCCTCGGTCGCCGCCGCGCCGGCAATTTCGATATGGCCGGAGATGACCGGGCGCTGGCCGGCCAGCACTTCGGCGAGATGCTTCTGGCCGTTGCCGTCGACGCCGGCGATGCCGAACACCTCACCGGGCACAACGGAGAAGCTAATGTCTTCGAGCGCGCATTCGCCCGGATCGGCGCGGGTCGAGACATGCTCCAGCATGATCCCGGCGACAGTGTTGCGGTCCACTTCCGCGCGGGCGCGCCGGCCGCGCCCTTCGCGCACCAGGGTTTCGGCGTCGGCTCTATCCGCTGTCTCCGCGCCCTGGAACATCAGGCGGATGATCTCGTTGGTCGCCGCTTCCTCGTCCATGGCGCCGAGCCGCTCGGGCGCGATATCGCCAACCAATCGGCCCTGACGCAATACCGAAATTCGGTCACCGAAGGCATAGGCCTCGCGCAGCTTGTGGGTGATGAAAACGATGGCGACGCCCTGGCCGGCGAGGCGGCGCATCACCGCGCCGAGCTCCTCGACCCCCTGCGGCGTCAGCATGGAAGTCGGCTCGTCGAGCACCAACACCTTGCCGCCATGCCACAGCGCCCGGATGATCTCGACCTGCTGCTGCTGGCCGAGCGAGAGACGGCCGACCGGCACGTCGGGCTCGATCTCGACGCCGAGCAGTTGGGAAATCTCACCGAAGCGGGCGAGCGCCGCCTTGCGGTCATGCACGCGCCACCAGGCGCCGCCCAGCATGAGATTTTCGATCACACTCAGGCTGTTGACCAGCAGCACATGCTGGAACACGGTGCCGATCCTGAGACTGAGCGATTCGCGCGGCGAATGAATTTTCACCGCCGCGCCGTCGATCTCGATATGGCCGGCATCGGGTTGCTGCATGCCGGCGAGAATGCCGATCAGAGTGGATTTGCCGGCGCCGTTCTCGCCGAGGAGCGCATGCACTTCGCCGCCATGGATATCGAGAGAGATGTCGTCATTCGCCAGCACGCCGGGGAAGCGCTTGGTAATGCCATGGAGCGAAACCGCGGGCGTCTGGCCGGCAGCCGAAGTCACGATATGTCCTCCGCTTCTGCGCGGCGTTCTCTAGTCAACGCCCGAACAGACGGAGGCGGCCCCGCCGGAGCCGCCTCCGTAATTTAGGCCATTCTTATTCCGCGGGCACGTCGACGGAGGTCATCAGCGCACGCACATCCTCCGCGTCATAGACTTCCGCGACCGGAACGGAGCCGTCGATAATCTGCTGGCGCACCGTCATCAGGCCGTCCCAGATATCGCCGGGAATGTGTTTGGTCTTGAGCAAACGCACGGAATCGTCTTCCAAGCCTATCTTGTAGCCGACCGTGCCGAACTTGCCCGATTTCAAATCCTCGACCATGGCGCTGTAGACCGGGATCATGTCCCACAGGACCGAAGATAGAAGATGGCCCTTGTCGAGACCGGTCTTGTCGCCGATCACATCGATAAACCAGGCCTTGCCGCCATCGACCGCCTTGGTGGTCTCGACCGCCTGGATCATGCCGAAGCTCGAGCCGTTGCCCTGGCCGAACACCACATCGGCGCCGGCGGAGATCACGGACTCGGTCACACGCCGGCCGCCGGCCGCGTCGGCATAGGCCGCCGGGCCGATCACCGCATAGACGATCTTGGTGCCCATGCCGGACGCCCTGACGCCCATGGCGAATCCGGCGGACTGCGAGTTCCACGAGGGCGGCTCGCCGGAGACGACGATGCCGACCGTGCCGGTGCGGCTCATCTTGGCGGCGAGCATGCCGGCGAGATAGGCGCCGTCATGGCCGCTCAGCGTATAGTCGCCGACCAGACCGGCGACCAAACCGTCCGGCTTGTCGACGACCGCCACCGGCACGCCGGTTTCCTGGGCGATCTCGGGCGCCGCGGTGTTGTAGCCGCTGGCGTGCGCGATCATCAGGCTCGCGCCCTCATCGGCCAGCTCGCGCAGGGTCGGGCGGACATCGCCGTAACCGAGGCCCTCGGCGGGCAGAAATTCGAGGCCGTATTTCTCGGCGACGGCCCGGGCGGCATCGACGCCCTGCTGGTTCCAGCCATAGTCGGTGCCTTGCTCGGGCACGAGCACGGCGATTTTCTTCACATCGCCGGCTTGCGCGCCGACGGAGACCGCGGCCAGGAGGGCGGCCGCCGCCCCCGCCATCACGAAACGCCGCGTCATTTGCATCATCATTTTACGCATTTGATTTTTGCCTCCCTACAATTTTGCTGACCTGATTCCGCACTCTGTAACGGGCAGCGCGCCGGGTCAACGGCGGCGGGCATGCATTCGTTTAATTATTCTCCAACGCCTTGCGCGCGGCGATCAATTTTTGCGCGCGCGCCTGACGCAGCTTACCGATCCCCTCGGGCGTATAATCGAACATGCCGCCGCCGCTCTTGATGCCGAGATGGCCCTTCGCCGTTTTTTCCGTGATCAACGGACTGACATCGGCGCGGGTGCTGAGCTCCTTGTTCAAGTAACTGCCGACCGCCTGATAGATATCGAGCCCGGCCATGTCGAGAAGCGCCATCGGCCCGACGACGCTGAGCTTGTAGCCGATGCCCCAGGAGACGCATTGATCGAGCGCCTCGGCGTCGATCACGCCGTCTTCGACGAGATCGACGCATTCGCGCATGATGGCGTAGAGCACCCGGTTCTCGACGAAGCCCGGCACGTCCTTCTTGATGCGGATCGGGATGAGGCCGATGTCGCGAATGAGCGCGCTCATCCGCTCGACCGTCTCCGGCGCTGTTTCGGCCCCGGCGACGACCTCAATGATCGGGATGATGTGCGGCGGGTTGGACCAATGCATGCCGACGATGCGGCCCGGGTTGGAATTGCCCTGTTGCAGCTGGGTGATCGGAATGCCGGAGGTATCGCTCGCCAGCATGCAATCCGGCGCGACCAGCCCGTCGAGCTTGGCCAGGAGGTCGAGCTTGAGCTCGAGATTTTCCGGAATGGTTTCGACCACGAGATCGGCGCCGGCGACGCAGTCTTCGAGACTGTCATGCAGGCTGATCGCCGAGCCGTCGCCCTTGGCCGGCATGTCGAGCGCATCGAGCACGCCGAACGCGCCTTCGATCAGCCCGCCCGCCTGCTCGAGCGCCTCCCGGCTGGTGTCGGTCGCGCGCACGGTCATGCCGCCGCGGGCGAGCGTTGCGGCGATGCCCGGGCCCATGGTGCCCATGCCGAGAATGGCTGCGTTTTTCATATTCCTCCCCTCCCTTACATCGCCGAGGTCGAGATGATGTCGACGCCGTTCTGCCGGTCGACGAGATAGATCAGGCCACGATCGTCGATGGTGACGTCGTTCGACGAGGCGCGCTCATGGCCGGCCGGCGGATCGGGCTCGTAACAGCCGACCTCGCGCGGGCTGTAGGGATCGGCGAAATCGATGAGCCGGAGGCCCTGGGCGAACCAGGCGAAGGGCACCACCGTGCCGGTGAAGCGCTCGGAGGGCTGATGACAGCCGGTCATCGCCGGCTGCGGCGCGCCGTCCTTGTCGACGCCGTCGACCTGGAAGGTCGAGATCGGCACCGGCACATGCTCGTTGGAAATATCATAGACCCAGGTGAAGGCCGGCGCCGAGGGCCACAGCTTGGCGACGTCCTCATCGGCGACGATCATCACCTGGCGGCCCTTCAAGGGCTCGGGAAAGGGCAGGCAGGTATGGGTCGGATGCGGGAAGCTCGGCGAGGTGTTGAGGCCGGAGACCGCCACCGGCTTGGACATATCGCTGATGTCGAGAATATAGAAGCCGTGATGCCAATAGCTGACATAGAGTCTATCGCCGACGCGGATCGGATGGTGGCAGCGCGGCGGCGTCCAATTCTCCCACGGGTAGTCCTCGCCGCCGGCCTGCCATTGGCCGGGGATCCACCAGCGCCCGACCTCCTCGGGCTTGGCCGGGTCCTGAAGGTCGAGGATCATGACGAAATTGCCGATATAGCCTTCCGCCGTCGGCGAGATATAGGCGTAGCGCCCATCGAAATCATAGCGGTGCACGCCGCGCCCCTGGGTGCGCCATTTGGTGATTTCCTTCGGCTTGGCCGGGTCGGACACATCATAGATGCCGAGGCCGCCGCCGAACGCTTCGTCGCCGCCCTGGCTTTCGTGATTGACGATCATGATGCCGTCGGCGACCCGCACCTTGTGCGAATGCCAGCCCGGCGGGATGTCGATGCGGCTGAGGATTTTCGGCTGTTTCGGATCGGCGACATCGACGATGGTGGTGCCGCTCGGCTCGCGCATATGGCCGATATATAGCGTCGTGCCGTCGACCCAGACCTGGCCGCCGCCGGGGCAATCGATATGGGCGATGCGTTCGGTATTCTCTGCTTTCGCCATTTTAGTTCGCCATGTCAGTCGATTCTGACCACGTCGCCTTCCGGCGTCTTGCCATGCTTTTGGTAAAGCGCGAGGGCCTTCAGGGTGGGCTCGTCGCTGGCGGTGAAGAGGATCGCCGGGTCGCTGTCGGAGCCGTTGACATGCTCGCACCATTGGCCGCCGGGCACCGCCATCGTGTCGAACTGCGCCCAGGCGATTTTCTCGCCGCCGATGATGCTGTGCCCGCTTCCCTCGAACGGCGCGACCAGAAGACTGGCATTCTGCTTGAGCGGCCTTGTACGCTCGCCGGGGCGGAGCATCTGAGCGAAGAAGCTCATGGTCTTGAACACCGGCTCGCCATTGGTCGGATCGGTATATTCCACCATCAGCGCCTCGTAGGGATCGCCCTCCCAATCGCGGAAGCTCTCCAGCATTTCGCGCATCACCTCCCAGCGATAGACATACATCGGCGAGGCATTGCCGGTGCCGCGATCGTGGCTGACGAAGCGCGGCATCAGCCCGCCGCGGCCATATATCTCGCGCGAATATTCGCTCGAGACGCGCGCCGACTGGACGTTCTTGCGCACCTGCTCGCCATCCACCTCTTCCGTGTAGTCATGCTCGAAATAGGTCGCGTTCAGGGTCTCGACCAGGGGCAGATCGAGCACGCTCAAATTGACCGCCGGCTCATCGCCCTGATTGCCGTGATTGTGCCAGGTGTCGTGCGGCGTCAGCACCATATCGCCGGGGCCGAAAATGATGTCCTCGCCCTCGACACCGGTGAAATTCTGCGTGCCCGTCAGGCCAAAGCGAATGGCATTCGGCGAATGCCGATGCGGCGGCATGATCTCGCGCGGATCGTTGAGGCGGTAGGCGGTGTACATGGTCGAGACCGAGGCGCGCTTCGGCGCGAGGCCGGGATTGACCAGGATCAGCGAGCGCCGCTCGGAGGATTGCATGGTGACGAGTTCGGCCGAGCGCTGCAGCAGCGGCTCGATATCCTCGCGGTAGCGCCAGACGAAAGGCACCGCCTTCTTCTTGTCGCGGACTTGATTGTCCTCGTCATGATCGGCGCTGGTATCGACCGCCCAGAACGGCGCCATATGTTTGCGCGCCACATCCTCATGCAAAGCATCCAAAGCCGCGTTCATCTCATCCTCACAGGGTCGCGGGGTGGGTCAGCCGAAGAGGTAGCATAGCCGCCGCCGCCTAAACCACCCAGCGCGGCGGGCCGAGGGGGTCGATGTCTTCGCCGTCGAGCGGTGGGACATAGGCGTTGGCGCCACGCGTCGAGGTGTTGTTGTCGTATTGGCGGAGTTCGAGCCGCGCGATCTGATTGCGGTGAACCTCGTCCGGGCCGTCGGCGAGGCGGAGAAGCCGCGCCATGGCATAGGCTTGCGCCAGGCCGTAATCCGACGTCACCCCGGCGCCGCCGAAGGCCTGGATCGCCCAGTCGATCACTTCGCAGGCCATCACGGGTGCGGCCACCTTGATCATGGCGATCTCCTTGCGCGCCACTTTGTTGCCGACGGTGTCCATCATCCAGGCCGCCTTCAGGGTGAGGAGCCGCGCCTGCTCGATCTTGATGCGCGCCTCGGCGATGCGCTCTTGCGTCACCGTCTGGTCCGAAATCGCTTTGCCAAACGCGGTGCGCGATTTGGTGCGCCGGCACATGCGCTCCAAGGCGCGCTCCGCCAGGCCGATGAGCCGCATGCAATGGTGAATGCGCCCCGGGCCGAGGCGGCCTTGGGCGATCTCGAAACCGCGGCCCTCGCCCAACAACATATTCTCCGCCGGCACCCGCACATCGTCGAAATAGACCTCGCCATGGCCGTGCGGCGCATCGTCATAGCCGAACACCGGCAGCATGCGCTTGATCGAAACGCCGGGATGGGGCATCGGCACCAGGATCATCGATTGCTGCTTGTGGCGGTTCTCATTGTCGGGATCGGTCTTGCCCATCAGGATCAAAACGCGGCAGCGCGGGTCGAGCGCGCCGGAAGTCCACCATTTGCGACCCTGGATGACATACTCGTCGCCGTCGCGGCGAATGAGCGTTTCGATATTGGTCGCGTCCGACGAGGCGACCTCGACCTCGGTCATGGCGAAGGCGGAGCGGATCTCGCCGGCGAGCAGAGGCTCGAGCCATTCTTTCTTCTGCGCCTCCGTGCCGTAGCGCACCAGTACTTCCATATTGCCGGTATCCGGCGCCGAGCAATTGAACGCCTCGGGGCCAAAATGCGAGCGGCCCATCTCTTCGCAGGCCGGGGCGTATTCGAGATTGGTGAGCCCGGCGCCGAGATCGCTCTCCGGCAGGAAGAGGTTCCACAGATCCGCCGCCTTGGCCTTCTCTTTCAGCACTTCGAGATAGGGGATCGGCTGCCAGCGGTCGCCGCTGGCGACCTCGGCCATCATCTTCTCTTCGTTGGGATAGATATGCTCTTCCATGAACGCGGCCACCCGGTCGCGAATATCGTTCGCCTTGTCGCTATAGCCGAAATCCAATGTCTTTCTCCCTATAAGCCGGCGCGCCGTGCGGCCATCGCTCCACGCGCCATTCTAGCGCGTCAAGGCGGCGCGGGTTGAGACAAATTGTCCGGGAAGAAAGAAATCTAGCGGGCGGCGGCTCAGACCAGAGTGAAATCCGCCAGCACCGGATTGCTGTTCGAGGTTTCGGCAACCACGGTGAAGCCGGCGACGGAGCTGTCAGCGTCGTGATAAACCGTGCCGTTGATGTCGACGACGATGTGCGAGACGCCGGCGGTGATGCCGGAATTGGTGCCGGTATAGGCGGCGCCGAGGGTCGCGAAATTGGTACCGTTGACCAGCGATCCGCCGAGATTGAAGGCGGTGTTGTTGAGCTGGATCTTGTCGCTGCCGGTAGCGAAATCCTCCAGGCTGTTATGCGTATTGTTGTCCAGCGTCACCGCGGCGTCGGTCGCGACGGCGGCGCCGTCGCCGATCGCATCGAAGCGGAACGTGTCGGCCCCGGCACCGCCGGTCATGCGATCGACGCCGAAAGCGCCGAACAATTCGTCATTGCCCGCATTGGCGAACATGAAATCGTCGCCGTCGCCGCCGCTCAGGGTTTCGCCGGCGGTGGTGCCGGCGATGAAATCGTCGCCGATCGTGCCGCCGGTCCCGGCGGAAACCGCCAGCGGGTCGGTAAACAGATCCTGGAACTCGGCCAGCTCGATCGCCTTGCCGGCATAGTGATCGTTGATCGTCACCGTGTTTGAATTATCGAAAGTAAAAATCAGATCGTTGCCGGAATGGAGCGCGTCGCTGATATGCAGCGTGTTGAATATTTCGATGACGTCCGTGCCGCCCGTATCGTCGATGATATCGGCGGCGCCGGTGTCGGCGGCTTCCAAATCGAAAATGTAGAAATCGTCGCCGAGGCCGCCGGAGAGGGTATCGCTGCCGGCGTCGCCGTCCATTTCGTCATTGCCGCCGCCATTCAGGATATCGTTGCCGGCGCCGCCGAGGAGGTGATCATTGCCCGTGCCGCCGGCGATTGAATCATTATTGCTGCCGCCGATCACGATATCCTCGCCCGCGCCGCCATCGGCGTTCACCACCGTCGTAAGATCGCCGATTAGAAGATCGTTGCCGGCGGTCGCGGTGGCGGTAAAGCCGAAGACGGTCGAGGACACGCCGGAAAATTCGAAATTCTCCACTTGCTGCGTGGTGAAGTGACTGACCACGGTGAGGCTTTCGGTCCCCGGCGTTCCCGCCTCGTGGTTCATCACAAGATTATCGCTGCTCCGCGCATAGCTGAAATCGACCGGCAGCTTGGCCTCGCCGACCTGCCCGACGATGATTTTGTCGGTGCCGCTCGTATCGGTCACGCTGATGACGCCGGTGCCGTCGAAATGGGAAAAATAATAGGTGTCGTTGCCGGCGGCACCCGTCAGCGCGTCATCGCCGTCGCCGCCGATAAGCGTGTTGTCGTTGCCGTCACCGGTGATGGCATCGGCGAAGGCAGAGCCGCGCACGCCTTCGATCGAGGTCAGCGTGTCGTTGCCGAGGCCGCCGCCGATCACCTGCTGAGCACCATTGCTCAGATTGACGGCAATGGCGCTCGTGGCATCGGAGAAATCGGCGAAATCGGTGCCCGCGCCGCCGTTCAGAATATCGTTGTCGGCGCCGCCGGCAAGGAAATCATTGCCGTCGCCGCCGAGCAAATCGTCCGGGGAACCGTTGCCGAAAATAATATCGTTGCCCGCGCCGCCCGAAAGCGTGTTGATGAGACCATCGCCCATGAGGAGGTCGCCGCCGCTGGTCGCGTTCGTGCCATTTGCCGAGACGGCGATTGTCTCGGTGCCGCCGCTATAGTTGCGGAAACTGATTTGCTCGATCGTCCCGCTCGAAGTGTGATTGGAAATGGAGGGCGCGACACTCACACCATCCGCCGCCCGGAACGACAGCAGCAGGGTCCCGGTGTTGATCGAGGCCGCGGTGGGATAGTCCAAATCGCTGTCGAGAAACAGGCTATCCGCCGTGCCGCCCGAATCCACGATGGTATCGTTGCCGTCGCCGGCACGGAGAATATAGGCGTCGTTGTTGCCGCCGCCATTGAGCGTGTCGTTGCCCTTGCCGCCTTCCAGCGTGTCGGCGCCGTCCGCGCCACCGCCGTCGCCGTTGATGGTGTCGGCGTTTCCGGAACCGGTGAGGGTATCGGCGCCGCCATTACCCTCAAGCCTGTCATCACCCGCACCACCTGTAATAGTATTGGCACTGTGATCACCAATGAGATGATCGGCATTGGAAGAACCTGTGACATTCTCGAACCCGGAGAAACTATCCCCGGTACTGTCACCGCCCGAGGCCCAGCTGGTTGCCATGTTGACAGT
>CAZUVO010000010.1:0-38263 GCA_964623955.1 uncultured Rhizobiaceae bacterium | reverse complement strand
GAAAAAAGGAGAGAGACGTGGCAGTCTGTCTAGGAGAACTGGCCGCAGTTCTGTACCGGCGCTGCCGCCTCAAATACGCTCGATACCGGTCGAGGTGAACCAGCCGATGCGCTTCGGCCGCTTGATCCCCGACGCGATCCATTTCTGCTTGTAGGCGCTTCTATGCATTTTTGGGAAACCATCTGAAGCGGTATCGCTGGCGGATTCAGGTTTCGGTTCATCCACGCCGAGGAAATCGCGTAAGTCGGCATTGGGGTCGGAAGATTGCGCCGCCAGCCGCTGGGCGCGGTCGATACCGGCGACGAGGTCGTTTTTCGGTTGGATGTTTCTGGCCTGTGGCAAGGTGGCCGGTCCGCTGCGCCGGTCTATCGAAATCTTGCTTTCTTGGTCGTCAACCATATTGGCAGCCAGGCTTCGATATCGGCTTTGACGCTCGCGTAATCATGCGCCCCGTCGATAAACACCATATCGGCGACACCGTGAGCGAATGTTGCCGCCATCATCCGGCTTTCGCCGACGATGACGCCCATTCTCCCAAGATTGTCGTTATGCCGCGTCAGGACATAGCTGAGTTTCACCGATGGCGGTATTTCGGGCGTCGGATGGGCGCGGGCGGCGTAGGTGTCGATCGTAATGAGCCGCCCGTCTTCCGGCATGGCGGAGAGCAATGCCTCCGCCGACCCGCCCAAATAGGTGCCGACTTCAATGATCAATTTTCGGCCCCGGCCATATTCGGCGAGAAGCCCGTGATCCATGTCGTTGAGCTGGTCGAGGGCGATGGGACCGGGTCGTCCCGGCAGAGGGAGGTGAAACCCACCCTCACCCGGCCCGGCTTCGCTCGCCGCTTCATTTGCCATAGCTTCCTCTCCGGAATTCGGGCCCTCTGTTCTTGCTCCGCCGCACCTAGGCGACGGTGAGATTGGCGGTCGATCCGGTGACCGCCCAGCGCGCCGTCGAGAGACCGACAAGCGAGATGACCGTACCATACCGTCCATGGTCGCCATGCCGACATTGCCCGCAGTGGCGCCGGCGCCGACCCGGCGGGTGAGCAGGCCCACCGCTCATGGTCGTAATGCTTGACCAGGCCGACCGCTTCCTCGCGGGTAATCTCACCGTCGCGGATTTCGTGCGCGGCGTCGGATGAGGCGCGGCCGAGGCCGAACTTCAGATAGCTGGGGCAGAGGCTGCGGTTGTGGTTGCGGTTGAGGCGATAACGGCGCGTCGGCGATATCGCTCGCTGTCTTTTGCACGGCAGCTTGGCTCGTCACGGTCGGGGCAATATTGCCGGCGGTCAATTTCGCGATCTCCGCAGCCGTGCCGGGCAATGCGGACAAGTTCGCGTTGGCGGCCGCCTCGCGCGCCGCGCGCTTCGCCGCCTGCTCCGCATTGTATTCCGGGTCGAGGCCGAAGATTTGCCGGCGGCGCTGGTCGACGGTCAGCGGCAGCTTTTCGCCGGACAGCGCCAGACGCAGCGCTTCCTCCCGGGGTCTGAACCAGGACGACAAACCTTTTCGCGGGCGCTTGGATAGTTGCAGCGGCCGGGGTGCGTAGGAGCTTTTGATGATCCGTTCCGGCATCTTCGCCGGAGCGCCGCCCAGGCCCGTATCGGCGCTTGCCGCGCCGCCGCTTGTGGCAATGGAAGAAGTCCGTGCGGGCGACGCGCTCAGCCGTCGCGTGTCGTCGGATTTCGCGCCGGCACCGATTTTCGCCGCATCGCCGGCGGGTCGATCCGTGCCGAGCTTGGTGGGTGGTGGGGGTCTTTTCGAGCCGAAGCTGGCGGCCTGGTCGGCGACATAGTTCTTGATCAACTCCGCCCTGACATCTTGGTCGGTTCGCCGCTCGGCGGTCTGCTGCCGTTGGCGCGGGCGGCTTCCGGTCCTGAAGGTCGGTCCGTCGGGGAGTTTCGGCATGGAGTAATCTCCTGGGTGCGCGGGCGTCGAAGGGCGCGCACAGTCATGTCGGGTTCAATTGGTGAGGGCCAGGTCAAAAGGCCAGGTGTGGAAATGTAATTTCGTATAGCGGCGCGTCGGCCGCCGGCGTCACGCGGCCTTTTTCTTCGCCGTGCAGCCCATATAGTCGAAGCAGCTTTTGCAGAGTGGTGCGCTGTAATCCTTCCGTGCCAAGCGTGTGCGATAGGCTTCGATCTTGGGGTGGCGCCACAATTCCGCGATCGGCGTGTCGTTGACATTGCCGAGGGTGACGGCGCCGGAGAAATCGTTGCAGCACAGCACGACGTCGCCGTCAGCATGGATCGAGAGCTTGTCGAACACTTCGGGGCAGGGGTCGGGGTGGCGCTTCTCCGCCGTTTCCGCCGCGGCGTGACGTTCGAGATCCGCGCGCTGGCGGTCATGCAGGCGCGCCTTGCCGAAGTTCATATAGTCGAAGATCGTGCGCCCGACGCTTACCTCGTCCACCAGCTTGGGAGCGTTGCGCGGCGCCGATGGTCCAGGAGATCAGCGGGAAGCCGCCGAGCGTGCGCAGATTTTTGCGCGGCACGCGCTTCGAGCCGCCGCGCGCCAGAATCAGGCCGAGGACGCTGGCGCCGAGAAAGTTCATATCCGTTTCGCTCTTGCCGGCTATGCTCAATGGGTCGAGCCCGGATCGAACGCGCCGGCCAGGCCATAGGTGCGCAGGCCCTCCTGGCCGGCCGCCTCGAGCGCGGCCTGGCTGGCGGCCGCCATCTCGGTGGAGGTGAGAACGATGGCGCATTTCGAGGTGCGGACGAATATCTCGACGCCGAAATCGTCTTCATAGCCGTCGACGCCGGGTTCCTCGGCATTGGTGATCGCCGCCTCGAGCGCGGCCTGCGCCGCGTCTTCGCTGCGGAACGTCAATTGATGCACGCCCGGGCCGTCATAGGGCAGAAATCGAACCAGCCAAATCGTCATGAGGCAATCCACTCCTTATTGGCGGCGGCGAGATCGGCCAGGGTGCCGACATCGTGCCACTGTCCTTCGATGGGGTAGGCATGTACGTGAGCCAGCCGCTGGCCGCCATGGGGGAAGTGGTTGAGGATGAGTTCGCGCGGCGCAAAATCAGTTTCATTTCTATCTGTGTTCGGCGTTTCATCCGCGACGCGTTGCAATTGCTCGGCCTCGAAATCGTGCGCCGCCGCGTCCTCCGCCGCTACGCGTTGCGATTGCTCGGTCTCGAATGAGCTGACGGATTTGTCTGACGCCGCCCTGCTCTCGCCACGCGGCTTCAACTTGAACCACTCGATCGCCAGCCGCTTGAGGTCTTCCACCTGCTCGGGGGTGTCGGGCGGAGGCATCGATGGCCGGGTGGCGCGGGGCTTGGTGGGGCGGGGCTCGGGGTCGGTGGCGTATTGTTCGTACATCGATGTGCTTTGGCCTAGCGTCGTCAGCTTCCCGAGCCTGCGCAACTCTTCTCTATCGATGGAAGCAGGACGGGTGGTTGTCGGCTTGGCGCGGGGAATGGGAACGGCGGTGGTTTTGCGATGCCCCGAAATGGCCTGGCCCAGGGTCGTCTGTTCCGCGATCTGGCGCGCCATGTCGGCATTGGCGAAGCCCTGCCGGGAGGTTGTGGACTGGAGATCGGGCGGGGCCGAAGTGGCGGACCCGCTGACGGCCCCGAAATCCGAGGCGTTTGTGCCGCTGCTAAACAGGTCCGTGTTCAAAAACCCCGTACCGGTCATTTCCGTGGCGGCGGGCGTCCGGTTTGGGTTTCCACGAAGGTCCGTCGTCGAGGTCGAGGCCGGGTTCGAGGTGCCAGGGTCGGTAAGGCCGTAGAGAGAACCCATGAGGCGGTCTCCTTTAAGAGCTTATGCGCTTGCAGCGAAGGCGCTCGCCTTCGGGGGCGAGGCGCCAATAGGCACCGGCGGGCACGAAGCCGTAATGTTTCAGCACCGTGTCGCCAAACTCGCCGCATTCGGCGAGCACCTGTGTGCGTAGGCTTCGCAGCATCGGCATTAGCACGCGGCTGAAGGCGACCATGGCGCGCTTGCTCGGCGTGCCGGGCCTAGGGTGGTTGCTGACAGTTTTGGGTGCACATAAGGCGCCGCTGCCTTGGCGCAGGCGATGCGCTCCGACATTTCGGCATCTTCGTCGCGCATCCGCTCGATCAGGAAGTCGAGCGGCGTTTGGCCGCTCGCCTCGATTTCGGCATGGCGATGGAGAGTGGCCTTGTTGGGCGTGCCCTTTTGTCGCCCGCCGCGGCGTTCGCCGGGGTTCGATCCGCGCATTCGCAATCTCCCCCGCTAAAGCCGCTCAATCAGGCACAAAAAAGCCCGGGCGAGATTTCCCGCACGGGCGTTCAAACAAATTTGGGCGCAAAAATGCACCCTGCAATTTCGGACACTAAGTCATGTCATTTTCAAAAGGCAACCGGTTTTCTTTAAGGGTGGCGTAGCTGCGAAATTCAATCGCCTGGCCGTTCGCGGCAAGCTCCGTGCTCCGTTTCCGCCAATTGCGGGAGCCGGTGCAGTCGCTGCCCGCAGGCAGTGGCGTCGCGTGACCAGAATCTCGCGTTCCTTCTTCTGAGAGGAAACCGACAATTTGTTCGTTGTCGGTAAGGGAGTGGCTGATGATGATGTTCGCCAGCCGGTCGAGCTCGTCGCGGACGTGAGTCTTGTCGAGGTTCCATCATTGCCGCCTAGACACTATAATAGAGCTCAAATTCCAGGGGTGATGTCGTCGTCTCGAAGGCATGAAGTTCTTCACGCTTGAGATGCAGGTAGCCATCGATCATGTCGTCGGTGAAGACATCGCCTTTTTTGAGGAATTCGCGATCAGCGGTAAGCGCCCGGCACGCTTCGCGAAGGCTCTTGCAGACGGTCGGCAGTTCGAGGATTTCCGCTTCCGACATATCATAGAGATTGCGTTCTAGTGGTTCGCCGGGATCGATCTTGTTTTCGATGCCGTCGAGGCCGGCCATCAACATAGCGGCGAACGCGAGATAGGGATTCGCCGAGGGGTCGGGAAAACGCACCTCGACACGCTTGCCGGCCGCGTTCTCGACATGCGGAATGCGGCACGCCGCAGAGCGGTTGCGCGAGGCGTAGCACATGAAAACAGGCGCTTCGAAGCCCGGCACCAGACGCTTGTAGCTGTTGGTGCTGGGGTTGGTGAAAGCGTTGAGCGCGCGGGCGTGTTTGATGATGCCGCCAATATAGTAAAGCGCCGTCTCCGATAGCCCATCGTAACCGTCGCCGGCGAATACCGGGTTGCCGTCCTTCCAGATCGATTGATGGGTGTGCATGCCGGAGCCATTGTCGTGCATCACGGGCTTGGGCATGAAGGTGGCGGACTTGCCGTAGGATTCAGCGACATTGTGGACAACATATTTGAATTTCTGAATGTTGTCCGCGCAATGCACCAGAGTATCGAAGCGCATGCCCAGCTCGTGCTGGCTCGGCGCCACTTCATGGTGATGCTTCTCGATTTGGACTCCCATCTCGATCAGCACTTCGAGCATTTGCGCCCGCATCGCGCCGCCATGATCGACCGGTGCCACCGGAAAATATCCGCCCTTGGCGCGTGGCCGATGGCCGAGATTGCCATCCGGATATTCCTTGCCCGAGTTGTATGGGCCTTCGGTCGAATCGATCTCGTAGAAAGAGCGGTTCTGTTCGACCGAGAAATACACGCTGTCGAACACGAAGAACTCCGGCTCCGGGCCAAAATAGGCCGTATCGCCGATGCCGGAAGCGATAAGATATTCTTCCGCCCGCTTGGCGACCCCGCGCGGCCCCCGGCCATAATGTTCGCCGGTCCGCGGCTCCTTAACGTCGCACACCAGCATCAGTGTCGGAGATTCGGCAAACGGATCAATCGCCGCGGTATCGGGGCGCGGTGCCAGCAGCATGTCGGACTCGCTAATATCCTTCCAGCCGGTGATCGAGGAGCCGTCGAACATGACCCCGTCGGCGAACAGGTCCGCATCCACTGCGCTGACATGATAGGTCAGATGCTGCCACTTACCGCGCGGATCGGTGAAACAAAAATCGACGTTACGAATTCCTTCGTCTTCAATGCGTTTGAGAATCGATTCGACATCGGTCATGTTTAGTCTCCCCCACAAGTGTTTCACATTTTTCCGCCGCACCCCACGCATTCCGGGCCGACACATCGGGCCGCTAAAGCTGGCGCGCTCTCGCTTCGTCAAGGCCCGAAATTGAGTGCCCATAGACGCCGGGCGAAAATCGATAGCAATGTTCCCGTGACCCACCATGTTGTGACAAACTGCCGATGACTGCGGATGCCGCTTGCCGGTACGCCCACGGATCGAATTTTGCGAGGCCAATTACATCATGAACCTCAAGAAATATGGAAGCGAACCGGCGCTTCAGCTTTTGCTCGACGAAGCCGCGTTGGACGCGCCGGAGGGGCGCGTTGCAGACTATATTCCGGAGCTGAGACAGGCCGATGCCGACGCTGGCGGCATTGCCATTTGCGGTCTCGACGCCTCGACGCTCTCGGCCGGCGCAAGCGAAGAACGCTTTACAATACAGTCTATTTCAAAGGCGCCGGCATTGCTTTACGCGCTCGAATCGATCGGCGCGACGCAGGTATTTTCCCGCGTCGGAAAAGATGCGACGGGCGACCCCTTCAATTCGGGCTTGCGGTTTCAGGTGGGCAGCAAGCGGCCGATGAATCCGATGATCAACGCCGGCGCCATCGTCGTCAGTTCGATGTTCCCGGGAGACGGCCCCGACGCGTGCTTCGACGGATTTCTGAGCTTCCTCCGCAAAGTCTGCGCCAATCCCGGCCTTGGTGTCGATAAGTCGGTGTACCGCTCGGAGAAAAGCACCGGCCACAACAACCGTTCTCTCGCCTGGATCATGAACGATCGTCGCGTGTTTTCGTACGACCGAAAAGTGGCCGCCGTGGCGTTCATTGAAGGCGTTCTCGACGTCTATTTCCGGCAATGCTCGATCGGCGTCACGGCCGTCGATCTGGCGCGCTTCGCGGCATTGCTTGCCAATCTCGGCGTCGATCCAAGTAGCGGCGAACGCCACGCCTCCGAGGAACATGTCGCCATGGTCCTGGCGCTGATGGCGAGCTGCGGATTGTATGACGGTTCGGGAACCTTCGCCGCCAAAATCGGCATTCCGGCGAAATCGGGTGTCGGCGGCGGCATTGTTGCCGCGGTGCCGGGCCGGTTGGGGATGGCGGCCTACGGTCCTGCCCTTGATGCCGCCGGTAATTCGTGCATTTCGCTTTATGCCATGGAACGGGTCGCGCATGACGAACAGCTCAGCATTCTTTCGCGCCCGGCACTGTCATTCGCGCCGACCACATTCGACAGCGCCGATGCGCTTGAGGAATTGGTTGCCCGCGCTGGTTTCGAAGCGACCTCCGGTCAAGTTGCGTCTTACATTCCCGAACTCGAACGGGTGCTGCCCGAGCATCGCGGCGT
This sequence comes from uncultured Rhizobiaceae bacterium, assembly GCA_964623955.1. Classification (GTDB taxonomy): domain Bacteria; phylum Pseudomonadota; class Alphaproteobacteria; order UBA828; family UBA828; genus PTKB01. Next base: position 30,886 of record CAZUVO010000010.1, on the reverse strand, counting down.
AAGCATCGCGACGCTGGACGGTACCGTTTTCGGCGGCGGCCGGCATGCTGATTTCAGATTCACCATGCAGTCCGTTTGCGTGCCGGTTCTACTTGCCTACATACTTCACCGCCGCGGGATGGAGTTCGTCTTTTCCCGAGTTGGCCGCGAACCCACTGGCGATCCGTTCGACGCCGACCCCAAATGGATCGCCATCGGGGACCGCCAAGCGCCGTTCAATCCGATGATCAATGCCGGTGCGATCCTGATTGCGTCGATGTTGCCGGAGGAGACGCCCGAAGCGCGCCGCGAAAACTTTCTCGCCTTCGTCCGCAGCGCCTGCAATAGAGAGAATATTGCCGCCGATGACGGGGTGTTCCGTTCTGAAACCGACTTCGGCGAAATAAACCGCAAGCTCGCGTGGGAATTGCTCCATCATGGCTGTTTCGATCATCGTCCGCGCCCTAACGATATGACGCGCGTGGCCTTCGTCGAAGAAATTCTTGCCGATTATTTTTACGCCTGTTCGATTTCGACCAGTTGTGACGACCTGGCGACGTTCGCCGCCCTTCTCGCCGCTCAGGGCGACGCACCCGGCGTCTCGAAACTTCGCCTCGCGCCGGAGCATGTTAGCCAGGTGGTGACGCTGATGGAGACCTGCGGTTTGTACGACGGCTCGGGCGAATATGCTTTTGCGGTAGGATTGCCCTCGAAGAGCGGTGTATCCGGGGGCGTTATGGCGGTGGCGCCGGGCAAATTAGGCATCGCCGCATTTTGCTCGGCAATCGACGACAAAGGCACCAGCGTCTTTGGACGCCACGTCATTCAGGAGATTTCCCAATCGGAGCGGCTCAGCATTTACCGCGCCGATGCAGCATAACCGGCAGCGCATCGGCCTACCTCGACTGCGCCCAGCCTAACGGCCGCGCGAACCATCGTGGGCCTGTCGTGAAGCAGAATCGAGCAAATGGCGTTGCTGCCGCAGCCAACGCGGGAAGCCGTTTTATCTGATGTTAAGTTTGGCTATGATCGAAGCTGCCGTTGCCGCCGATCAGTGCAGGCCTTTTGGTTTCGGCGGCGGCAGTTGAGAGAGGGTAATTGATGGCTGATGCCTCGGTTCCGATAATCGATATTGCGCCGTTTCTCGCGGGTGGTGCGGAGGGTAAGGCGCGCGTCGCGGCCGAGCTCGATACCGCCTGCCGCGATATCGGTTTCCTGGTGATCGCCGGGCATGGCGTGGCGGAGGAGAAGACGGAGAAAATGCGCCGGGTAACCCGCGCGTTCTTCGAGCTCTCGCACTGGGAGAAGCTCCGCGTCAAGATGCCGCCGGACCGCTACCGTGGGTTCATGGCCGTCGGCAGCGAAGATGTGGCCTATAGCATGGACGAGGAAAAGGTTATCGCGCCGGATTGGCGCGAATGTTTCGTCAGCGGCCCATCCGATCACGGCTATGACAAATATCATTACGGGCCCGACGGCTGGCGTTTTTTCGCCGCCAATCTTTGGCCCGACAACCCATCTGACATGAGAGAGCTTTGGCAGGCCTATTACAAGGAGATGGAGCGCCTCGCCGGTGACCTCATGCGCATCTTCGCGATCGCGCTCGGCCTCGACGAAACGTTCTTTGCCGACAAGATTGACAAACACATCACCAATTTCACCGCTTCCTACTATCCGCCACAGCCGGAGCCGCCGGCGGAGGGCCAGCTTCGCTGCGGGCCGCACTCGGATTACGGCAGCCTCACAATCGTTTCCGCCGATACGCCGGTGGGCGGTCTCCAGGTGCGTGGCAAGGATGGCGCGTGGACTGACGTTCCCGCCATTCCCGGCACCTTTACGGTAAATCTTGGCGATCTGATGGCGGAATGGACCAACGACCAATGGCGCTCCACGATGCACCGTGTGGTCAACCCGCCGCGCGACGAAGCCGACAGCAGCCGCCTCTCGCTGCTGTTCTTTCATCAACCCAATTATGACGCTGTTATCGAATGTCTGCCGACTTGCAGCGATGCGGCAAATCCGCCGCGTTACGAGCGCATCACGTCAGGCGCACATGTCGCGCGCAAGGTCGATCTCAGCCGCCAGCCGCTTTTGAACGAGGCGCGCGCGTAACGAGCCAAGACACGAGAGACGCCGGAGGGACGGTCCGCGATGACAAAAAAGATCGGCTTCGGATTTCTCGACCGCCCCGGGGTGCGCGATCAGTTGCGCCTGGCCGAGAAGGCCGAGGGCTTGGGATATGATTCTCTGTGGGTGACCGAGACCCGGCTCGCGCGCGATGCGGTCTCGGTGCTGGGCGCGATGGCGGCGGTTACAGAGCGCATTCGCCTCGGCACCTGCATCGTCAACAGTTGGACGCGGGGCCCAGCGCTGATGGCGATGACTTTCGCGACCCTCGACAATCTCGCACCCGGGCGGATGAATCTCGGATTGGGCGCATATTGGGACCCACTCGCCTGGAAACAGGGCATCGATCGTAAAAAGCCGCTCAGCCAGATGCGCGAGTATATCGAGGTGTTGCGCCGCCTGTTGGCGCTGGAGGATGGCGTCACCCATGAGGGCGAGCTGGTCCAGGTGCGCGACCTCACCCTCGATCTCGGTCATGGCGACCCGCGCTTGCCGCCCGATGTGAAGATATTTATCGGCCCCACCGGCCCGAAAATGATGGAGTTGACCGGAGAGGTCGCCGACGGTGCGCTGATCAATGGTATTCTGTCACCGGCCTACACCGTCCGCTCGTTGGAGCGCATGGCTGCCGGTGCGGCGCGCGCCGGGCGGACGCTCGACGACATCGAAAAGCTGCAGCTCGTCAACATTTCCATGAACGCGGACCGCGGCAAGGCGCTGTTCGATGCGAAGCGGCTGGTCACGCAATATCTCGGCCAGCAGCCGCATTTCGCTAAGGCCTGGGAGTTCCCCGAGGATCGGCTGGCCGAAATCAAGCAGGTGATGGGCGGCTGGCCGCCGCGCCCAGGGGGCATCGAGGATGCCATGGCGCTGGTCGATGATGAAATGGTCGCGGATCTCATCGCCTATGGCACGCCGGACGAATGTCTCGCCAGCGCCCGGCGCTGGATGGACGCCGGGCTCGATCAATTGATCCTGATCCCGCTTAGCCGAAACTATGACGAGATCATCGAGGTGTTTGCGCCATGAGTGGCCCTGATTTGGCGGCGCTCACCGCCGCCGTGGAAAACCGGCTGCCCTTGGCGGCGCGGCTGTTCGACGATATCCGCCGCGTCAGCGAGGACGATGTCGGCATCACGAGGCCCGCCTGGAGCGAACAGGATCGGGCCGCCGCGGATATCCTGGCCGGTGCGGCGGAGGAAATTGGGCTCGAGGCGGCCTATGACCGCGCCGGTAATTTGTGCTGCAATTTGGCGGGAAACGATCCGGCCGCACCGGCCCTGTTGATCGGCTCGCATCTCGATTCAGTGCCGACCGGGGGGCATTTCGACGGTTTGGCCGGGTTCGTCGCCGGGCTCGTCGTTCAGGCGGCGCTCAGCGAACTCGCCTGGACGCCGGCATGCGATATCGTCTCGTTGGGCATGCGCGGCGAGGAGAGCGTCTGGTTCGGTATCCCCTTCATCGGCAGCCGTCTTGCGCTTGGTTCCTTGCCGCATGACGAGCTCGATCGTTTGCGCCGCAGTGACACCAACCGGACGCTCGGCGAACATATGGCGGAGGTCGGTATCGATATTGCCGCGCTGCGCAGCGAAACCGCGCCGGCGATAACCGCCGAAGGCGCGCGCGCGTTTCTGGAGCTTCACATCGAGCAGGGGCCGATCCTGGTCGGCGAAGGCATCAAGGTGGCGATTCCGACGGTGATTCGCGGCAATCTACGCTGGCCCAATGCGCACTGCACCGGACGTTACGATCACTCCGGCGCGACGCCGCGCAGCTACCGGCAGGATGCTGCTCTCGCAGTCGGCGAGTTGATCCACCGGCTCGACGAGTTTTGGCAGGTGCAAGAATCGTCAGGCGCGCCCGACACGGTGTTCACCGTCGGCAAACTCTTTACCGACGCCGCCCATCACGGCATGACAAAGGTGCCGGGCCGATGCGACTTCACACTCAATTTCGGCGGCACCACCGAGACTTTTCTCGATGCTTGCCGCGAACGGGTCAAATATCTCGCCGGTCAAATCAGCGAGCGCCGCCGGGTGACGTTCGACCTCGGCGCGTGCGTCAGCGGTGCGCCGGCGCCGCTTGATGCGGCCTTGCGTTCAACAATCGAGGAAGCTGCATTCGCGCTTGGTATCGAAACCCGGCGTTTCGCCACGGTTGGGCACGATGCCGCCGTCTTTCACCGCGCCGGCATTCCGTCAGCCATGGTGCTGGTACGTAATGCACATGGCAGCCACAATCCGGAAGAGGCGATGGATCTTGATGATTTCGGTACCGGTGTACAAGTGCTGGCGGCTGCGGCGGCGCGCCTTGCCGGCGATGGCTAAGGGAGGGCGAAAGCGATGTTCGATCTGATCGCTCGGGGCGATCTTGTTTTACCCGACCGGGTTCTGAAGGACGGCTACCTCGCCGTTCAAGACCAGAGCATTGCCGCCATCGGGGTTGGACCGGCGCCGGGCGCGAAACAGACACTCGACGCCGCTGGCAAGCTGATCTTTCCCGGCGTGATCGACGGCCAGGTACATGCCGGTAGCGCTGAAGGGATTGCCGGGCTGGAAGACGCATCGATCGCCGCCGCCGCCGGTGGCGTGACCACCATTGTCGACATGCCGTTCGACGACCCGACGCCGGTCAACACGCCGGAGCTGCTCGCCGCCAAGGTCGAGACGTTGGAGCAAATTGCCTATGTCGATGTCGCCCTTTATGCGACACCGAAAAAGGGCGCCGGCAGCGAAGGCATATTGGAGATGGCCGAGGCGGGCGCCTGCGCCTTCAAGGTCTCGACTTATGAGTATCACCCGGTGCGTTTCCCGCGTTTCGATTCAGGAGAGTTGTGGGAAATATTTCCGGTGATCCGCGAATCCGGGCTCTCGGTCGCTTTCCACAATGAGGACCCGACGATCGTCGAGCGTATGACGGAGCGGCTGCACGCCGAGCGGCGCAATGCACCGGAAAGCCATGGCGCGAGCCGCCCGCCGGTGGCTGAGCTTGCCGCCAACGTGGCGATTTTCGAAATCGCCCTGGCGACCGGTGTGCGCTGTCATATCGTGCATAGCTCGCTCGCGCGCGGCTTCGACCATGCGCGGCGCTACCGCGAGGATGGCTTGCGGGCGACGGCGGAGACCTGCGTGCAGTACCTCACCTTTGAAGAAAACCAGGTGCTCGAACTCGGCGCGCGGCTCAAACAGAACCCGCCGATCCGCGCGGCGGAAGAGCGCGCGGCGCTGTGGGAAAAGCTGGTGGCGGATGAGATCGATTTCGTCTCCTCGGACCATGTCGCCTGGCCGATGTCGCGCAAATCCGATCCGGACATGTTCAAGAACGGCTCTGGCGTACCCGGCCTGGAAACACTGTTTCATGCTCTTTATACCGGTGCCGTCGCGGATCGCGGCTTGAGCCCGACCCGTGTCGCGGCACTTCTCGCCGAACGCCCGGCGCGGCATTTCGGTCTCTATCCGCGAAAAGGCGCCCTGGTGCCCGGCGGCGACGCGGATTTCATCATCGTCGAGCCGAAAGACTGGACATTCGACGCCGGGGCGATGGCTTCGGCGGTAAAATGGAGCCCCTATGACGGCATGCGCTTCGGCGCCCGGGTGACAGACACCTATGTGCGCGGCCAGGCGGTCTATCGGGGCGGCGAGGTAATCGGCCAGCGCGGCGCCGGCCGCTTTATCCGCCCTGTTTCGTGAGCGAGCCCCGAATAGGCGCTGGCCCAGCCCTTTTATCTTGTGGCGTTATGGGCGGAGTGCTATCGGATTGCCAAATCTAATCGAGTATCCGGGGCGCGCATGAGCGAGCAGGCGGCAGACGGAGAAATCCGCGATTATATCCGCGACATTGTCCGCGACGATTTGGCCGCCGGGCGGCGCGAGACCATCGTCACGCGCTTTCCGCCCGAGCCCAACGGCTATCTCCATATCGGCCACGCCAAATCCGTATGCCTTAATTTCGGCATCGCGAACGAATTTAACGGGCGCTGTCATATGCGTTTCGACGATACCAACCCGGTCAAGGAAGAGCATGAATACATCGACGCCATCCAGGAGGATGTGCGCTGGTTGGGCTTTGACTGGGGCGAGCATCTCTATTTCGCCTCGGATCATTTCGAGATTCTTTACGCGTGGGCGGAGCATTTGATCGAGGCGGGCAACGCCTATATCGACGATCTCTCGCCCGAGGAAATGCGCGACTATCGCGGCACCCTCACGGAACCCGGGCGGAATAGCCCCTTCCGCGACCGGCCTGCCGAGGAATGTCTCGATCTTTTCCGCCGTATGCGCTCCGGCGAGTTTCCCAACGGCGCGCGCGTACTGCGCGCCAGGATCGATATGGCGTCGGGCAATATCAATATGCGCGACCCGGTGCTCTATCGTATTCTCCACGCCTCGCACCCGCGCACGGGCGATGCCTGGTGCATCTATCCGACCTATGATTTCGCCCACGGCCAGTCGGATGCCATCGAGGGCGTGACCCACTCCATCTGCACCCTCGAATTCGAGGATCACCGCCCGCTCTACGATTGGCTGGTCGCCCATCTGCCGGTCGATATGGTGCCGCTGCAATATGAATTCTCGCGCCTCAACCTGACCTACACCGTGCTGTCGAAACGCCGGCTGATCCAGCTGGTCCAGGAGAAGCATGTGCAAGGCTGGGACGATCCCCGGCTGCCGACTTTGCGCGGCCTTCGCCGGCGCGGCATTCCGCCGGCCGCGATCCGCGATTTTGTCAGCCGCCTGGCGATTTCGAAGAGCGACGGAGTCGTTGAGATCGCGCTGCTCGAACATTGCGTACGGGAGATGTTGAACAAGACGGCGCTGCGCCGCATGGCGGTTTTGCGCCCGATCAAGGTGGTCATCGAGAACTGGCCCGAGGGCGAAACCGATATGCTCGATGCCGTCAACAATCCTGAGGACGAGGCCGCCGGCTCGCGGAAAATACCGTTCACGGGCGAGCTCTATATCGAGCGCGAGGATTTCATGGAGGACCCGCCGAAGAAATATTTCCGCCTCGCGCCGGGCCGCGAGGTGCGCTTGCGCTATGCCTATTTCATCACCTGTCGCGAGGTCGTTAAAGACGATACCGATGAGGTGATCGAGCTGCGCTGCACTTACGATCCGGCGAGCCGCGGCGGCAACTCGCCGGACGGGCGCAAGGTGAAGGCAACGCTCCATTGGGTCTCGGCACCGCATGCCGTCAAGGCAGAAATCCGGCTCTACAATCACCTCTTCACCCGCGAAAACCCGGGTGCCGAAGGCGAAGTGCTGGACGACCTCAATCCCGATTCACTCGACTTGCTGGAAGATTGCCGCATCGAGCCCGCCCTGGTCGATGCTGCGTTGGGTGAAGCGTTGCAATTCGAGCGCCAGGGCTATTTCTGCCGTGACGCCGATTCAACACCGGAGAAACAGGTGTTCAACCGCACAATCTCGCTGCGCGACGTCTGGGCCAAGATTCAGAAACAAAGCCGCCCGGCCTAAGTCGCGCCGCCTGCGGGGCGAAATTTAATCCGGATCGACCCGGCAGATTGCTTGTTCGAACTTGCCTGAGGCGGAACGCTCTATGGCATCGGTAAATTCGAGCTCGACCTCGAAATGTCCGCCCAGTGCCTCTGCCAGCTTGTTCTTTGTTTGCGTCTCCTCGCTCCGACCGAGCGGACCGGAGACCACCATCCGAGCCGCAACTTCATGATGGGTTCGTTGGATCACCTGGATTTGGCGAATTTTTGGGATATTCGTTTGCAGCTTCTCGATTGCCCGAGAGAATGTCGGCCAAAACCTTTCGCCCGAAGGCAGGATGAACATGTTCCGGGTGCGGCCCATGACGCGATCGAGAACCGGCAGGCCGCGCCCGCACGGACAAGCCTGCCCCATCACCGCGTGATCCTCGAGCGCATAGCGAATGAGGGGCGTGGCAAAATTATGTAGATCCGTGACCACCACCTGTCCTGTGCTTCCAGGTTCCACCTCATTTCCGTCTTCGCCCAACACTTCGACCAGCACATGCTCCGACTGCACGTGGTAATGAGCCCCCTCAGGGCATTGCAGAGCGATAAAGCCTAATTCCTCCGCGCCGTAGGCGTCGGTTACAGGCACGCCCCAGACTTCCAGGCTCTTCTCGCGCAGTTCCGGTCCGAATGCTTCGCCGCGCGTCATCACTTCACACAGATTGGCAAACTTCACGTCCGATTTGGCGCAATGATCCAAGAGGGCCTCCAGGTTGGTCGGGTAGGTCAGCAGATAGTAAGGCGCTTCATGCTCCAGCCATTCGATTTGCTGTTCGACCGGCAAGCTTGCGCCGATGGTGACCATCGGCCCGGAATAGAATCCGTTGCCCCAGCCCTGCGGTGGCGGAGATTCGCCTGCCGCACTGTGTCTGGCGACCCGGATATCGGCCAGTTTGCGCGTGACCATGCGCTCATGCCAAGCGTGCCAGCGCACGGCGATTGCCGCGTTCATATATGCCGTCACACACGAGCCGGTCATTGTCACCAACCGCCCGGTCGAGCCGGACGTCGAAATATCGTGAACCGGCTGGTGATCCGGGGGTAGCTTGTTCGAAGTCAATTCATCTTTGTGGTCCCTGAGGTCCTCTCTCCCCAGCAGCGGAATGCGTTTGAAATCCGCCATGGTAAGCGTTTGGTGCGGCGATTTCGCCACGCCCTTTAGCCGCTCGCGGTAAAACGGAACCGTACGCCGGGCGTGCCGGATCAGTTCCCCGGCCTGATGCAATTGGAACGCCGAAAGTGTATCGGGGTCCCACCACTGCGAATGCTCAAGCTGATAGGCGAGCGAAAAAATTCCGCTGTTGATGGGCGAAGGGATGGCCGGCCACGCGACGCCATCGATGCCGGAAGGTGGGAGGGGGGTCTTCGATTTTTCCAGCAACCATTTCATGGCGAAGGAGTTTCCGGCCCCCGTTAGTGACGCCACACCCTCAATAGGGCGTGCTGGACATGATGGCGTGTGTGTCCTCGTAACCCTGCCAGGACGCGATCTTTCCGTCGCGCACCGTGAACAGGAAACACCAGTCGGCGCTATATTCCTTGCCGCTCTTGCGTGACGCCGAGACCTCATCGCCGGTCACCACCACCTTGTCGCCCTCGGCGATGATGTGATGCTGCCCGAGCTGACGAATATCGAGCGCGCCGCCGAGCGCCGCGTACCATTCTGCCGCCTTGGCGCCGGACCAGGTGCCGGCCCACGGCAATTCCTCTGGCGGACCAGGGAAATGGACGACGATATCGTCGGCATGCATGGCGACGGCGCCGTCGATATCTCCGGCGCCGATCAGGCCGAGAAATTGCTCGACGGTGTCCTTCGGCGATTGCGTGGCCATGGCCATTCTCCTCCAGATTCTCTAACTGATTTTCGGCAAAATTTCGGATGCCGTGAGCTGCAATTGATCGCGCGTGGTTTCGGCGGGGATAAACGAGAGGCCGACGGAACTGGCACCCGCATCCAGCAGCGACTGAATTTTTTCCGCACACTCGTCCGGCTCACCGCAAATCGCCAGATAGTCGAGCCATTCGTCAGGCATTTCCTTCTCGACCACGGCTGCACCGCCGCGCGCCAGCATATCGCCCAACTCCTCGTTCGTGCCGTAAACGCCGGTCATTAGCGTTTGGCCCATGATTTCAAGATAAAACGCCACGGTCGCCCGCGCCGCGTCTCGCGCGGCCTGGCGGTCGCGTGAAATGCTGGTAATCGCATAGACCGGCAAGTGAACCTTGCCGGAACGCCCGGCCTTGGCCATTTCCTCACTCAGCCGCTCTTGCGCATGGGCGACATATTTGGGGCCGGCCAGTACCGACACGACGAGCCCGTCGGACATTTCGCCGGCCAGCGCGATCGATTTCGGACCGACGGCGGCAACCAGGATCGGCAGGCCCTTGCACGGGTTTAAGAGGCCGATCTTGTCGAGGGTAAAATGTTTGCCGTGCACGTCGGCGGTCTCGCCCTCGAACAGTTGGCGCAGGCCCCCGATACATTCGCGCATGGCGCCCATTATCGAGCCCGGATAGACGCCCATCTGCTTGGTCCAGGCATCCGGGCCATGGCCGATCGACATGGTGAAGCGGCCCGGGAACGCATTGGCGAGCGTCGCGGCTTCCATCGCCGTGATCGCCGGATGACGCGTTACCGAGGCGACACAGCCGAGCCCGACATGAATATCTTTCGTCGCCTGCAGAGCGATCGCAGATGTCGCAAAGCCCGCAAGCATGTAGCAATCCTCGGCAATCCAGATCTCGCCATATCCGAGATCTTCGATCAGGCGGCACATATCGGCGACTTCACCGGCCGGTGTCGTGCCGTGAAGAAACACCCCTACCGGGTTCGCATCTCGCTCTGCCATCGCATATCTCCCCTTCGTGGCGGATCGTTGGCTGTAGATTATATTGTGATCACAGCACCCACATTATATTATTTTTTCTTCAATTCCCGGCACCACCTGCGCAAGGCGAAACCGTTATGGATGACAATCACCGCAGCAATCTTTCGCTCGAGGACATGGACCGCCAGTCGATGTTTCACGGCTATACCTCGATCGCCCAGCACGAGATGGACGGCCCGTTTATTCTCGACAAGGGCAAGGGCATTATCATCACCGATCAACATGGCAAGGAATATGTCGATGCGGTGGCTGGTCTCTGGTGTGTCAATCTAGGCTGGGGCCGGCGTGAAGTCATCGACGCGATAACCCAGCAGCTGGAAAAGCTATCCTACTACCACAATTTTACCTCGATTTCGAACGAGCCCGCCATTCGGCTTGCGGACCGGATCCTGCGCTTGGCGCCGCCCAACCTAAGCAAGGTATTTTTCGGCAATTCGGGCTCGGATGCCAACGACACCAACGTCAAGCTCGTCTGGTATTACAACAATATTCTCGGCAGGCCTGAGAAGAAGAAAATTCTGTCGCGCGAGCTTGCCTATCACGGCGTGACCATCGGCGCCGGCAGCCTCACCGGCTTGCCAATGGTGCACAAGCATTTCGATCTGCCGATTTCCAACATCCTGCATGTCGAGAAACCGGACCATTATTGGAATGCCGCTCCGGGGCAGAGCGAGGTCGAATACGCCAAAGACCTGGCCGAGAAACTCGACGCGCGCATCGAAGCGGAAGGCCCGGATACGGTGGCGGCATTTATCGCCGAGCCGATCATGGGCGCCGGCGGCGTCGTAGTGCCGCCGGAAGGTTATTTCGCCGAAATCCAGCAGGTGTTGAAGAGACACGATGTGCTGATGCTGGTCGATGAAGTGATTTGCGGTTTCGGCCGTCTCGGCGAATGGTTCGGCTGCGATGTGTTCGGCATCGAGCCCGATATCATGACGGTCGCCAAGGGCCTGACCAACGGTTACATCCCGATGTCCGGCTCGCTGGTCGGTGACAAGGTGTGGGATGTGCTGGAGAGTAGCAGCGCGGAAATCGGCGCCTTCGGCCACGGCTTTACCTATTCCGCCCATCCCGTCGCCGCGGCTGCCGGCATGGCCGTGCTCGATGTCATGGAGCGCGAGGGCACCGTCGGACATGTCGCCGAGGTTGGCGCTTATTTCCAAAACCAATTGCGCGAGAAATTCTTACCGCACCCATTGATCGGCGATGTGCGCGGCATCGGCCTGATGGCGGCGGTCGAACCGGTGGCCGATAAATCGGCGAAGAAGGCGTTCGATCCGGGCCTGAAGCTCGGCCCCAAGCTCGCCAAGATGTGCCTCGAGGAAGGCATGATCGTGCGCGCCTTGTTCCAGTCCACGGCAATCGGTTTCTCGCCGCCCCTGATTGTCACCAAGCAGCAGATCGACGATATCATCGCGCGCTTTGAAACCGCCCTGGCCCGCTGGGAGAAGGACATTATCGCCGAGGGCCACTGGTCGGGTTAGATTAACCCTGCCAATAAGCGGCGGAGCGTTTGCGCATCATGGCGCGGAATTGCTCCGTGGTTTTGGGTAGCAGTTCGCCCGAGCCCCAATCGACGATGACGCCGTAGCGGCGCACCAGGTCAAACTCATTGATCTTGCCCGCGCGATATCGCTCGGCCGCGGATTCCGGCGCTTCTTCGAGCCAGCCGGCGCGTGAAGCGGCGATCTCGGCGCGCGCCGCCTTGGTCGCTTCGATATCGACCTCATATTGTGCTAGATCGGCATCGACGGCGTGCAGCACCACACCGTAATCGGTTTTTGCGCGTTCAACGGAGACGTAATCGTCTTCGACATCGGTCATTACCGCTTCGGGGTCACGCTCCAGCGGATCGCCGAGCCCGCCGCCGCCAGCGGTCGAGCGGCTGAACACATCGCCGGCGGCGATCGGCTCGTCGGAGAAGAGCGAGCCCAGCCATTCCCTCTCCTCCTTGTCCTTGCGCCGTATCCACAGGCCATGCGGCATGGACGGCAGGCCGCCCTTCAGGCCCCATACCACCGAGCGCTCGCGGTCGCAGATATAGGAAAGGACGGTCTGATCGGCGGCGCCGACGGTGCTGGTCTTCATTACGCCGGCACCGCCGCGATATTTCCCGGGGCCGGGTGAATCGATCAGTATCTGGTGGTGGTCCGCCATTACCGGACAGAGCCTTTCCTGGCCCTCGCTCGGCTGGGTTTGCAGGCCGGTGCCGAAGCACGCGGTGGTGACGTTGCAGCCATCGCGGTCGCTGCGCCCGCCCCAGCCGCCGGGCAGCCAGTCATAGAACATGAAGATGTTCTTCTCCTCCGAGCGCAAATCGCGCCCGCCGAGCAGGAGATATTCGAGGTTGAAGGCGCAGGCCATGCCGCGCTCCGGCATGATCTCAGACCAGATTTCGAAGATCGAATTGACGATCTTCTCGAACGGCATGAGGAAACCGCTGACTGCGATCGGCCATTGCGCATCGACAATTGAATCTTTCGGCGCAACCACGTTGAGCGGGCGATAGAAACCGGAATTGAGCGGCAGATCGGGGAAGTAGGTTTTCATGCCCGCGACGATGGCCGAGAAGGTGCCGCCGAAGGCCGAATTGTAGAGCGTGCTGATGGTGCCGTGGCTGCCGGTAAAATCGTAGGTGACCTCGTCACCCTCGATGGTGAGCTTCACGTGGATTGGGATCAGTCCCTCGTCATGGCCGGGGTCCTGGTCGAGATAATCCACAGTCTCCCAACTGCCGTCTGGCAACTCGGCAATGCGCCGGCGCGTTGCATGCTCGACGTAATCCTGCACCTCCTTCATGCCGGTGACGACGGTATCCTTGCCGTATTTATCGACTAGGCGGAGGATTTCGCGTTCGGCTACGCCGGTGGCTTCGGATTGGGCGTGCATGTCACCAAATATCGAGGACGGGTCGCGTGTGTTGGACGCTACCAGATTGGCGACATCGCGTCGGAACACGCCCTTGTCAAATAGGCGCACGGCGGGAATGCGGATGCCCTCGCGGAACATCTCCTTGGCCTGAATATCGAACGAGCCGGGCACGCTGCCGCCGACATCGGTCCAATGGCCGTTCGATTGCGCGAAACCGATCAACTCGTCGCCGACCATGATTGGGCGGACAATGCGGACATCGTTGAAATGGGTGCCGCCGGCGTAGGGATCGTTGATCATAAATACGTCGCCCGGATGCATGTCGTCGGCGAACTCCTCGATCACCGATTTGCAGGTGTAGTGCAGCGTGCCGACGTGGGAGGCGATGTCCATATTGCCCTGGGCCACGGAATCGCCATTGACGTCGTTCAGCCCGTTGGAAAAGTCACGGTTGTAGATCACAAAGGAATAGCAGGTGCGGATGATCTGCTCGGCCATCTGGTCGACGGTGGTGATGAAGGAATTCTTCAGCACCTCGAAGGTCACCGGATCGAGCGAGAAATTCGGTCGTGCGGCGGTCATTGGGCTGCCTCCCCCAAATGAATGATGATGTTCAGCCAAGTGCCGGTTTCGGCGCGGGTGCCGGGCGGCACCAGTACGGTCGAATCCAACTGTTCGATGACGAGCGGCCCGTCGAGCACGGCCCCGGCGGGCAAATCTTCATGGCGGTAAACCGGGGTCTCAATCGGCTCCTCCTGCTCGTCGAAATAAACCGGGCGGGTGGCGCCCGGCTCGGGCACGCTGGCCTGCGCACTGTGGCGCATCAATTCGGCCTTCGGCACCGTGCCGATCGCGGCCAGGTTCAGGCGAAATAGATCGACCGGTTCGTCGTCGCGGCGATAGGCATATTCACGTTCATGGTTGCGGTGAAAAATTTCCACCGCGTCACCCACCGAATCGAACGGCGCGCCGACCGGCACTTGGAGCGAGCGCCACTGGCCGGCATACATCATGTCGATGGTGCGCTGAAACACCATGTCCTCGGGCTTTACGCGCTCGGATTTTAGCTGGCGGGTCGCCTCGCTTTCCATCGCGGCGAACTGCGCTTCGATATCCGCCGGTGAGGCGTCCGCCGCCGCTTTCAGATAACTGCGCGAGAAATCGTGGCGGATATCGACCAGCAGGCAGCCGAGGGCCGAGGTCACGCCCGGATTGGGCGGCACGATCACGGTCGGGATCGACAGCTCCTTGGCCAGCGCGACGCCGTGCAGGGCGCCGGCGCCGCCGAAGGCGACGAGCGCGAAATCGCGCGGATCGTAGCCCCGGCTGATTGAGATGAGGCGCACCGCATCGGCCATGTTGGCATTGGCGACGCTGATGACGGCCTTGGCCGCGTCGGTCGGCGACAGCTCGAGCGGCTCGGCAATGCCCGTGGCGACGGCTGTGGCGGCCGCCTTGCGGTCGAGCTTAACCTGACCGCCGGCGAGCTCTTCACCGAGACGACCGAGCGCGAGATTGGCGTCGGTCGTGGTCGGCGTGGTGCTGCCACGGCCATAGCAGGCCGGCCCCGGGTCGGCGCCGGCCGATTGCGGGCCGCTATGCAGCGAGCCGTCATCGTCGATCCAGGCGAGCGAGCCGCCGCCGGCGCCAATCGTCAGCACTTCGATCGAGGGAAAGCGGATCGGATAGCCGAATTCGATGTGCCAATCCTTGGTGACGCGCAGATCGCCGCCATAGACCAGCGACACATCGCAGCTCGTGCCGCCCATATCGAGCCCAATGGCGTTGTCGTAGCCGCACAGTTTGGCGATGTGGCGGCTGGCGATGGCGCCCGCCGCGATACCCGAGCCGGCCAGGCGCCCGGCAAAATTCTTGGCTGTGGCGGCGGTCATCACGCCGCCACCCGAATGCAGCATCAAGAGGTCGTTGGCATAGCCGCCGTCGGCCAGGGCCTCGCTCATGCGCACGACATAGCGCCCGATCACCGGGCTCAGAATGGCGTTCACTACGGTCGTCGAAAAGCGCTCATGCTCGAAAATTTCGGGGATTGTGTCGCTCGACGCCGAGACCGCAACGCCCGGCAATTCCGCCTCAAGGATTTGCTTCATGCGCAGTTCGTTGGCCGGATTGACGAACGAATTCATGAAACAAACCGCAACTGCCTCGACCTTGCGTTTCTTGAGGATGCGGGCGATCTCGCGTGCCGCGCCCTCGTCGAGCGGCAGTTTGATATTGCCGGCATAATCGGTTCGCTCGGGCACCACCAGGCGGTCGCGGCGGCGGATATAGGGCGGCGCCACGTCTTTATAGGTGTCCCACAATTCTTCCTTGTTGGAGCGGCGGATTTCGATCACGTCGCGGTAGCCGTCGGTGCAGACCATCGCCGAAGGCGGCAGGCGGCGGGTAATCAGTGCATTGGTGGCCACCGTGGTGCCGTGGGAAAAGAGCGTCACGTTCTTCAGGTCGACTTCGGCAACGGTGAGGGCGTCCATGGCACCCTCCATGGGGTCGGCCGGCGTGGAAGCGGTTTTCGCGACGCGCAGCTCGCCACTGGTTTCGTCGAGCACGCAGATATCGGTAAAGGTGCCGCCGATATCGACCGCTATGCGTAAATTGCGCATCGCATGTTCACTCCCAGGCCGTTCTAATCCTGTGGCGGACAGATGATATTGTAGACCGCGCTATAGTCGTGTTCGTTCATACCCTGCTCCGTCGCCTTCACGAATAACTGACGCAACGCCCGGATACCTTCGGTATTAATCCCGAGGTCCTCCATATCGTCGATTGTGAGCTGCATGTCATTCCTGTGCTTGACCAGCCGGTAGAGCGGCGGGGTGAAATCCTGCTTGGTCATGCGGCCCTGGAAATATTCGCCGAGCGGGATCTGAAACAACGGATTGTTTCCCGTTGCCGCCATCAGCACATCCTGCGGCAGGCCGGCGCGCTCGAACACCGCCAAGCCATAGGCGAAGGTGACGACGTGAAACATCATGATCTGAATCATCGCGTTTTCGGCGATCGAAGCGGTGCCAACTTCGCCGGAGCGCAGGATCTTCGGCCCGAGGTCGCCCAGCAACGGTGCCCATTCATCGAAGTCAGCTTGGCTCGCGCCGACCATGGCGTGCATCTTGCCGTTGGTTACATCGTCGGGAAAGTTGAGGATCGCGATATCGAGGCAGGTGCCACCAGCGCCTGCGATCCGCTCCGCCACCGCGCGCGCGACACGGCCATTGGTGGTGGTCATCTTCATGAACACCTTGCCTGTGAACTGCGGCATGATTTCGTCGGTGAAGATCAACTCATCCATCGCCGGCGCGTGTTCGACAAGAGAGATAATAAGCGATGTGGCTTCGACCGCCTCGCGCGCCGAGCCGGCGATATGTGCGCCTTTCTCGGCGAGTGGCGCCATGCGCCCGGGCGAGCGGTTGAATATTGTGACGTTGTGACCGGTTTCGAGCAGGCGTTCGACCATCGCCGCGCCCATCGCTCCGGTTCCGATCAGCGAGATATCCATACCCAATTCCCCTAGCCAATGCGCGCCGCGCTTGCGCGAAAATTCTTGCTAGGTTCCTGGGTAGATGCAAATCCTTTCTGGCTGCGTCGGAGCCGCTTGCCGGAAAGTACTATTGCAGGCGTTCGCCAAGAAAATTGTAAATGTGCATTTCCGCATCCGCGGCGAGCGCGGCGTCATAATCGGGGAAGGGGTTGCCGTAATCGTCCAATGGCTGGGCGAAGGTGTGCCCCGCGCCGGGATAGGATTGAATACGGACGGTCGCGCCGGCGGCACGGTTGCGCTCCAATATTTCGCGGCACAGAGCCACATCGGAGGACCCGTCGGCGCTCGGCAGAATGGCGAGCAGCGGCACGCTGGCAGTGAAATCGTCATGTACGGAGGCGAGCATGTTGAAACCCACGATATCGTTCGAGCACCATGGCGAGAGAAGGACCGCTGCCTTCAATCCGCTGAGCCCGCCCGGCGGTTTGGTATTGAGTCCCGGCGGCATGCGCCCCGGACCTGCCAGGGTAAGCGCATCCATAATGCCCGCCGCGCCGAGAGAAACGCCCCAGGCGGCGATGCGCTCGCCGTCGATCCAGGACTGGCGGCGCGCCCAATCGAGGGTGACCATCACATCGCCGGCAACTTCCTTGGGGAGCAACGCGCCGGACCGAGCGGCCTTTCCATTTAACCCGCGGCCGGAATACATGTCAGCGTAGACTACCGCATAACCTTGCGCGACGATGTTGCCGATAAAGGTTTCCTGCGCCGGATACCAAGCCATATCGCTGGCCGAGTGGAAAAAGAGAATGGTCCTGTAGGGCGCTTCGCCGGCTGGCTTGAACAAGCGAAAATGAGGCTCCAGGCGGGAGAGAACATCTCCCGGCTGTCGCGCCGGCGGCGCCGGAGGCGTACAGGCGACAAGCAACAAAAGAAGGCTAAGTGCAAATGCAGCGGAACGAACGAACACGGCATCCTCCTCCAAACATCTGGCAAGGCGAACGGTGGCGCGTGCCAGATTCTACGCTCCTGAGCTAACCGCTATCGAATGAACAACGGGTTAACTAAGGCGATCCGGAGTGAAGCTAGGGAATTGCTGCCCCTCAAGCCTCGAAGCTGATTTTAAGATTATGGCGGGCGATGGTGCGGCACTTTAATCGCCTTTGGCCAGGCGCGTATAGCGGTAGCCGCGGTCTTCGAGGCAAGCGCCGAAATGGGCCCGCCATTGCCGGCGCTTCTTGGCGGCGATTTCGCTTTCAACTTGGCGCCGGACGCTCGAATCATCATTCGCCGCGCTTGGTCCGAACAGGCCGTATTGCGGCTCGAAATAGATATAGCGCACGGTACGGTGAAAGGTTTTGCTCGCCGCCGCCGCCTCTACCCACCGGTCTGTTTCCGCCTGGCAGGCCAATAAATCCGCTTGGCGCGTTTCGGGCTCGACGCCATTCTTCGACCATTCGCCATTGTCCGAGGTGCAGGCGGCGATGAGAACAATCAGCGCCAGAACGCCCGGCCACCACCTCGCCGCTCTGGTAAAATCGCCGCAATGAACCCATCGGATCATGCTTGCCCCTCCTCTCGATCAGGGTTTCCGCTTCTATCATCGGTAAAAATTGCCCGCTTGGGAATGGCTTTTCTCGCACACCGATGGGTGATTGACGCGGGCCTGTGCAATCGCCGAGCATGGGCGCATGGACGAACCGGTTATCGCGCAAAAAGACTCCATCGAAGTCGAACTCGCCGAAGGCAAACGCTATGTCTGGTGCCGCTGCGGGCGCAGCGGCCGGCAGCCCTTTTGCGACCGTTCTCATGTCGGCAGCGGCTTCACGCCCGTGGTATTCCGTGCCAAGCGCAGCCGGCGATATTTGCTGTGCTGCTGCAAACGGACCAAAAAGCCGCCTTATTGCGACGGCAGCCACGACCTGCTCTGACGGTGAGGTGAATCATGATGTTGGATGGCAAAGTTGGTGTCGTGACCGGTGCGGGTGCCGGGCTCGGCCGCGCTGCGGCATTCGCCATGGCGCGCGAGGGCGCCCAGGTGGTGCTCACCGGCAAGGGCGCGGCGGACGTCGAATCGGCGGCGGCGGAAATTTGTGAGCTTGGCGGCCGCGCGGTTTCGGAAACGGTCGATGTCGTCGATGAAACAGCGATCGCACGCATGGTGGCACGCGCGCTTTCTGAATATGGCCGTCTCGATATCGCCTACAACAATGCCGGGATAGAAAGCCCCGCTTGCCGTATCGAGGATACGGACCTTGCTTCGGTTAAGACCGCCTTCGATATCAATTTGTTCAGCATCCTCACCTGCATGAAGCATGAAATTCCGGCGATGCGTGAGGTGGGCGGCGGCGCGATTGTCAACGCCACTTCGGTCTGGGGCCTCAATGCCGGTGCCGAACGCGCCGCCTATATCTCAGCCAAGCATGCCATTTCCGGCCTCACCAAGACGGCGGCGCTCGAATTGGCGCAACAAAATATCCGCGTCAATGCCGTAGCGCCGGGGCCGATCCTCACGCCGATGCTGCTGCGCGATTGGCAAGGCGATGTGGAAAAGGCGGCCGGTGGCGTGCCGATGGGCCGGGTCGGCGAAGCCAATGAGGTGGCCGAGGCCGTGGTCTGGCTCTGCTCCGATCGCTCAAGCTTCATCACCGGCCATGTCCTGCCGGTCGATGGTGGGATGATGAGCAAGGTGGGCTGAGATTGCCGCCGGTCCCGGCACCGCAATGTGCCGCCCTTTTGGCCATGGGCTTAGACGATTAATATCCGTGACATTCACATTTCGAGAATGAGGTCGCCATGGGAGAGAATACGCAACAAGTAACGGGCGGGTGCATGTGAGGCGCGGTGCGCTATGCGGCGCCGGAGCCCCACTCCGTCATTTACTGTCATTGTCGAAGCTGCCGCCGCCATACCGGCGCGCCGGTCGCGTCGCTCGCGGGTTATCTTAGGGACGCAATCGCCTGGTCGGGCGATGCGCGGCAAATCTATGAGTCCTCACCCGGCATCGAGCGCGGCTTTTGCGGCAAATGCGGCACACCGCTTACTTGGGAAGGCACGGTGGAGGAGTTGGGCGGCGCGCTAATCGAAGTCTTCATCAGCACCACGGATGACCCGGACGCTCTAATTCCGACTTACCACATCTGGCATGAAGAGCGGATCAAATGGTTCGGGACCCCGGAAAATCTGCCGCGCTATCGCGGCTGGATGCATGAAGGAAGCGAGCCCTATCTCCGCGCCCCGGCCGCGACGGAGCTATCCGGCGACGGCGGCGATTAGCCGCCTGGACCTATTACCGGGCCACTCAGGCCTCGGCCAATTCCCGCAAGGCGTCGGGGTCGAGCAATTCGATCTCGGTGAGGGAGACCTGCCGCACCAATTTACGGCGTTTGAGCTGGGAGACGGTGCGGCTCACCGTCTCGATGGTGAGACCCAAATAATCGGCGATATCGCCGCGCGTCATCGGCAGCAGAACCGGGCTTGCCGGCGCGCCGCGGCGTTGCTCGCGCTCGGAAAGGTGCAGCAGGAAGGAGGCGAATTTTTCGATCGCCGTCTTGCGGCCCAGCAGCAGCATCTGGTTCTGCGCCGCGACCAATTCATCATCGGCGATATCGAGTAGACGCCGCTCCAAATGCGGATAGCTTTTGAAGACCTCTTCCAGCCGGTGGCGCGGAAAGCGGCACAGGTTAACTTCATCGATCGCTTCGGCGCTGTAGGAATAGGTGTGCCGGCTGGCCAAACCGAGAAAATCCCCGGGTAGCAGAAAACCGGTTATCTGCCGCCGGCCGTCGAGCAGGAGTTTGTAAAGCTTGACGACGCCATTGGTCACGTTGAACACATGGTCCGCCGCGTCGCCCTCATGAAATATCATTTGCTTCGGCGAGAGCCGTATCCTGGTGACAATAGACGACAATTTACCAATTTCATCGTCGTGCAAGCCGTCGCAAAAGGTGAGAGATCGGAACTCGCAGGCGCGGCAATCCAGCGCCGCGCACGGTACGGATCTCGCCAAATTCGGCGTCGCTTTAGGTAATGACATGGCTGCTTCCCTGCATTCGTCCAGCCGAGCGCCCCGCCGGTCCGGCGAAACACTATAACTACATGGCAAAAATGGACCTTTCGCGGCAAGAATTCAACCGGGGAGGGGCGGAAATCGCGCCCTGTGCGTTTATGCCGCACACGCGAAATTGACGCAGGTCAAGGCCGAACGCTCGCGAGGCCATCATATTGGCGGTTCAATGCCGCAACTTAAAGCCATACAAGAAACCCACCACCACGCCTTTCGTCCGATCGGCGAAAGTCAGGTGGATCTTGCCTATCCGCTGGTTCGAGAAATATTTCATTCTGTGAGCCTGCCGGCTTGGCGCGTCTATGCACGACGGCTGATCGATGATGGCAAGGAGGGGCCTTGGCGGCGCGGCATTAGTGTGGCCGAGGGGCCGCGAAACAATCTGCGCGGCCTTTTCAGCCATCACCTGTCGCCGCATCCGGAGGATGGCGAGCGCCTCTCCATCGACTGCCTTGTATTGCCCGATGCGCTTGGTCGGGCTTCAGTCGTCCGTTCCTTACTCCTCGCGCTTGATGACCTTGCGCGGGAAAATGGCTGCCGGGTCATAAGCGTTCATTTGACGCCCGGTAATTCCTGGCTGGAAAGCGTTTTCGAGGCGTACGGCAGCGAATCCCACACTGTCGTTACCTATCTGCGCGGGACATAGGAATAAATCCAGGCTAGCCAGAAGGCGTTTAGCCATCGGATTCTCGATCGGCCCGAATTCGCAAATGCTCTAAACCGGCGTGGTGGGCACCGGGTTCGCGCGATTGTCGAATTAATTGGCATTACTGAACCCTCAAGAAAGTGGCTGGTAACAGGTTCACTAGTCTCGAATGGGTGCGCGGAGTATGGTTAGCAAAACATTTACCTCAGCAAATTAGTATGAATTATTCTCATGGGACGGATGCAGGCGTGGCTTCGAAGGTTTCTCAAGGCGAATTGGACCGCCGGTCCAAAACCGAATTGATCGATGAAATCGCTGATCTTCGGCAGCAAGTCGCGTCCCTGCAGCGTACGCAGAGTCAGGCGGATCCGGAAAGCGAGGGGGTCAGAGCTGCGATTGCGGAGCGTCTTGATCTCGCGCTTCAGGCCACTGACACCGCCATTTGGGATTGGGACATCGAAAAAAAACTAATGTGGAATTCCCGCGGCATTGGCCGCCTATCGGGCCGCGGTGACGTGGAATTTACGCAGCATTTCGATCTCGATGACGATGCAAACCCCTGGGTGCAGCGACTGCACCCGGACGACCGCGATGCCGTGGTCCACTCTGTGCGGGATCATCTTGAGAAGGATACACCGCTTGAAGCAGAGTATCGCTATCGTGCGGGCGATGACCAGTATGTTTGGCTCCGTT
Organism: uncultured Rhizobiaceae bacterium; assembly: GCA_964623955.1. GTDB lineage: Bacteria > Pseudomonadota > Alphaproteobacteria > UBA828 > UBA828 > PTKB01. Next base: position 8,617 of record CAZUVO010000010.1, on the reverse strand, counting down.
CCGTCGGGCGGGTAATCCGCGCGCCGGATGGCAGGCCAATTCGCATGGTCGGCTCGGACAGCGACATTACCGCGCGGAAGGAAGCGGAGGCCGTCCTGCGCGAGCGCGATGCCAGGCACGCCACGGTCGCCGAACTCAGTCAGGATCTGATTTGGATATTCACCGATGGTGTGATCGTCGATTGCAATAAATACGCGGCAGATGCGCTTGGGCTTGAAACTCGCGAAGAATTGATCGGCACGTCGGTGCTGTCCCTCATTCATTCCGAAGACCACGAATTCGCGCAAAAACGCTTCGCCCAATTGCAACAAGGAATGGAGACGCCGGCCCGGGAGGTTCGCCTGCTGCGGCGCGACGGCACAGTCATTACCGTGGAAACCAAAGCCTGCCCTTATAGTTTCCGAGGCAAGCCGTCGGTCCTCGCCATTGCCCGGGATGTCAGCGATACCAAGCGGCGCGAGCAATTGCTGCGCGACAGCGAAGTGCGATTCCGGGCAATATTCGAAGGCGCCGCCGTCGGTATCGCGATCGCCAGTCTTGATGGTCACGTCATTCGGTGCAATTCCGCCCTGACCACGATGATGGGTTACACGGCGGGTGAGTTGGACGGCGTCCCGTGGTCCGACTACACCCATCCCGACGACAATGCCGAAAACAAAATATTGTCCGACCAGGTCGCACGTGGCGAGCGCTCCAATTTTCGAATGGAGAAACGATTTCTTCGCAGAGATGGCGATGTGGTATGGGCGCGTCTCACCGTCTCCGTCGTCGGCGATGAGGTTGAAAGCCCTCTGTTCCGGGTCGCCATGATCGAAGACATCACCGAGCGCAAGCGGGTAGAGGAGGCGCTGCAGGGGAGCGAGGAGCGCTTTCGCGGGCTGATCGAAAATTCCCCCGCCGCGATCTTCCTGAAAGATCTGGACGGTCGATTCCAACTCGTCAATTCCAAGTTCGAGGATTGGTACGGCGTCTCGAGCGCCAAAGTTATCGGCAAGAGTTCGCACGATATCTATCCCGAAGAATTCGCCGATAAATATGCCGCGCAGGATCGAGAGGTGATCGCCACCCAAGCCACCTGCGAACGCGAAGCGACAATTCCGTTTTTGGACGGCACGGAGCACAAGATCGTCATCACCAAATTTCCGGTGTGGGACGGCAGCGGCGAGATCGTTGGCATCGGCACCATCAATTCCGACGTTACCGCTCACCGCGATGCGGAGGAGAAGCTGCGCCAGGCGCAAAAAATGGAAGCCGTCGGCCAGCTGACCGGCGGCATCGCCCATGACTTCAACAATCTGTTGACGGTGATCTTGGGCAATTTGGAAATCATTGAATGCGTTATGGCGGCGGGCGGGCGCGAGCGGGATATGGTCGCGCGCAGCATTCGTGCCGCGGAGCGCGGGGCGGAGCTGACTGACCGCCTGCTCGCTTTTTCGCGCAAGCAGACATTGCTCCCCCAGATCACCAAATTGGACGAGCTGGTGGCCAGCATGACGGATATGCTGGACCGCACGCTTGGCGAAATCGTCGAGTTACGCATCGCGCGGCCGCATGAAACCTTATGGCCTTGTTATGTCGACGCGTCGCAATTGGAGAACGCTCTCTTGAACATGTCGATCAACGCCCGCGATGCCATGCCACACGGCGGATGCCTAAAGATCGAAACGGAAAATGTGCAATTTGACGGCGCACAAGAGGGTGCGCCAACGGAACTTGAGGCCGGGCAGTATGTTCGTCTCGCCGTTTCCGACACCGGCTATGGCATGAGCGGTGAAATCTTGGAGCGCGTGTTCGAGCCGTTCTTCACCACAAAAGAAGTTGGCAAGGGCACCGGGCTCGGTCTCAGCATGGTTTATGGCTTCGCCAGGCAATCCGGCGGTGATGTGCAAATATTCAGTGAGCTTGGCAGGGGGACCTCGGTCAATCTCTACCTGCCGCGCGCTCCTGTTACCGGCGAAACGCCCTAGGCCGCAGCCCTTAGCCTGTTTTTCTGCGCTGTGGAGCATAGCCCATGCCCTCGGCAAGGGCGCGAATGGCGGCGAGCAGGCATTCGGCGTGGCGAACGTCGCTTGGGCGCGGCTGTACGGGTTTTAGCCAGCGTGGGTGATGCTCGAAGATGACGAGATTGTCCAACAGGTTGAGCGCTTCCCCGGCGATGCTGGCGCGCGCTTGTTCGAAGTCTTGCTGGCGGTCCGAGATGAACTCATCGGGCCAGTTTTTGCGGGCGCCCACGGGCCGTTCACCGTCATAGGCCATCGCGGCGATATTGACCTGCCCGAAAACCACATAATGCAGGAACGCGTATCGCTCGCAGGCCTGTAATTCGCCGACGCTGATTACATTGTTGGCCGCCATTATGCCCAGCGCATAGGAAATGTCGGCGCGGTTGAAGGCCTGCTCGCGGCGCGCCTGAACTTCCGGCGTTCCTCGGTCGCGGGTGCGCTTCAGCCGGCCGTTCGGCTCACGCGGACCCCGTTTTCTCTTTCTCGCCACCGGCCCTCCGATCCTTAACTTCGCTTGCCGTAAAACCGATTGCCGAGTTCCTCCACGAGCTTCCGATCGGCCCAGCTCAACCGTTTATCCGAGATGTCGATGACGAAGATGCCCAGCTTGCGCCAGCCGCGGCGCTTCTCGGCCTCGGCGTCGATCGGGCGGGCGACCTTGCGGCCCATGCGCGAGGCGAGCTGCGCGTCCGCTTTTCTCATGCCAGATATTGCCGTCTGAGCGCATCTTCCCGCGCGGCGATCGCGCGCCACATGGCTTTCAGGCGCTGAGTGGCACCGGTTCCCTCGGCCAACTCCTTTTCCACCAGGCGGTGCGCGCGCCGGCTGGCCTCTGCCATTTGCTGGAATTGCGCCGCGTTCGGGGCGCGGCCGTGATCTTCGACAAAAAGCCGCACCGAATGGCCATATCCCGCTCTCAATGCTTCCTGGCCGGCTCGCGAACGCAAGGTTTCTTCGACCAGCCAGCGTCGGTCCGCGGCGCGAGCGGTCGGAATGGTCACCGGCTGCGTCGTCGCCGCTCGACACGCGGCAAGCATCTCGGCAACGCTCGGCCAGCGGCGGTACTTATGCGTTTCGGCCAGACGGTCGACTGCCTGTTTGAGCGTCGCGGGCGAAAATTTTTTCAACACCCGGGCATATTCTTCGGCAATCTCGCGCGCGCTCGCCTCCTCGAGCTCGCCGAACAATAGGGTGAGGCGGCGAAAAACCAGTTCGGCGATATCGGCATTAGTGGTCTGCACGGGCGGCCTCCCTGGCATCGGCGTCCGCGGCCCAGCCGGCCAGCGTATCCCGCGCCGCGCCGAGATTGGGCGGGTCGGTGCGCCGCCCCGCAAGCGGTGCCTCGGCCATACGACGGATCCAGTTTTTCCAAGTCGCCGGCCAGTCGAGCTTGCGACCACGCGCACCGGGCACGGCGATCCAGTAATCGCGGAATTTGGCTGCCTCGCCCTGAATGGCGCCCTCCGCCAAACCGGCCGCGGCGGCAAAGGCGATATCGTCGGGCGAGGGTGCCCAATCCTGAGGCGGTCTGGCGCCTGTGCTGGAAATCCGAGGACCGGTTGGCGCGCGCGGGCGCGCGGCCGCCGTCGCGGCCGCTTCCACGGGTTCTGGGTCAGGTTTGGGTTCAGGTTCCGGTTCGGGCTCAGGTGAATCCGACGGAGTCTCGATGGCGTCCGGAATCCTTCCGGCCTGGATGAGTAACGGCGTCAGAAACTTATTCTCGAGCGCGACAAGATCGGCGAGCAGGCTGTCAAGGATGGCGCCGGAAGGCAGCGCGGCGATGATCTTTACCGCGCCCTGAGCGACATTTCTGTTTTCGATTTTGTTGTGGCCGAACCAGCCGACAATGCGCACGAGAAAACTTTCCGCATCGCCCTCGATAAAGCCTTTGGCGACGAGTTCGGAAAAGCGCAGCGCCAGCGTTTCGTACGGCCAATTCAGGTCAGCCATGATGTAGCCGTCCGGCAGGACGAAACAGCCGAGCGAATTGCCGTGCGGGCAGGTGTAGAGATAGAGCAGCAAATATCGCGATTCGTCGCAGCTCAGCGCGCGCACTTTCGGATTCTGCCAAAAACTGGTCTCGATGCGGCCATAGGTTCTCACCGCAGCCGTGCCTCGATTGCCGCGGCGGCGCGTTGGGTGGAAAGTGCCGATTCACGCCGGGCCGCGACGGTTCGGGCGCCGTGCATGACCGTGGTCGGATCGCGTCCGATCACCAAACCGATTTGGGCGAGGCTCTTGGTCGTCTTGCGCTTGGCGATATGGCAGTACATCTGCCGGGGCTCGGCGAACTGCCGCCGGCGGGTCTTCGCCTTCAGGTCGGCGGGATTGACATTGTAATATTCCGCCACCGCGCGCAGCACATCGGCGAGCATGGTATCCGCTGCCGGCCAACCGGATAGCCGAGCGGGATAGCGGTGCGGATCCCGGCCGTCGAGTACCGCCGGTAGGTCGCGCTTCCAGGCGGTTTGTAAGGCGGCCCAGGCCGAGCCCGGCTGTTTTTCGAGAATCCACGTCATCTCAAATTCTCTCTGCCTTTGTCCCCGGCCGGCTGCAATCTGCGGAACCCCGCCGAAACCGCGCCTGATGACAGGACACAGCTCCGGCGGGGACGCCGCCGCCGGCTGACGCAAACGCGCCAAGGGCGCCGCGGCCAATGCCCAGGGAGGAAGGCGCCACGGTGCCCCATGTACCGGCGGGGCGCTCAGCCTCTTGCGAGGCGAGGGGGAGGTTAGGGTTTGTCATGAAGCGGCCCTGTCTTCGGCCGAGATAGATGTGTTCACGGTGTTGCGGGGACGGCGGTCCTGTCTCTTTGCGCGATGCCAGTTTGTCAGCCCGTCCCACCACAGATGTGCGCAACCAAGTATAAGAAGCGCCGCCGCACCCGGTGTGTAGAGAACCGTCAACAGGGTTACCGTCGGTAGGTGTTTGAGCCGGCGGATGATCATCCCGTTTCACCTTCCCGAAATGGGGCCGCCCGTGATCCGGCCCACCGCGCCGGCTCGCGGTGCGCAAAATTCAAATTGTTTGCAGCGCCCTTGGCCGCAGACCATGGGATATGATTCCTGCTCCTGTGGCATTGGTTGCTGAAACAGACGCTCCTATATTGCATGACGTGCATAAGAGCGGTCGTTTGTGGCGGTTTTTGGGTCACCGGTCGGAGTGCTGCGGGATGGAAGTTCGAGGCGAAGTGCATAACTGTTTAATAGTGCATTATTGCACCATTTACAAGAGCAAAAATACTCTAACGCTCTCAGGGACTTATGTGCTATTATGCACAGATGAAGGATTCGGATCTTTCGGTTCTGGCCGATGAGCAGGATGCGCAGCGCGGATTTATCGAGGCCATGATGCAGTCGACCGGCTGGAGCGCTTCGCACCTGGCGAAGAGCGCCGGCCTCGCCCATACCACGGTGAGCCGCTTTCTCGGCCGTGCCGACGTAACCCATTGCCTGAGCGCGCGCACCATGTCGAAGCTCGATGCCGCAGCACGTGGTGAATTGACGCGTCGGTACGGCGTCGAGGTTCGCGACTGGCCCGAGGACATCGCCTATTTCGAATATGTCAGCCGCGACGCGCTCATCGACAAGTCGCAGCGTCCGACGCGTGCGCCGGCGGGCGAACGGACAGCAGCCCCAGCACCGGCCAGTGCGCGTTCCGGCGTATCCGAGGCGCAATTCGTCCATGCCCCCGATATCCAGGCTTTACCGAAGAATTTTCCCGTTCGCGGCGTCGCGCTCGGCGGGGAGGGCGGTGAATTCACCTTTAACGGCACGGAAATCGATATCGTGCGCCGGCCGCTGGCGCTGATCGGCGTCGACAACGCCTTCGCCGTCTATGTTGCCGGCGATTCGATGGCGCCACGATTCGAGCCGGGGGAGCTATTATTCGTTCATCCGGGTCGCCCGCCGCAACCGGGTGACGATGTCTTGGTCGAACTTCACGACAAAGATGGCGAATCCGGCGCTTGTTATCTCAAGCGGTTGGTACGCCGCGCCGGCGGCAAGGTGGTGCTCGGCCAGTTCAACCCAGTGCGCGAGATCCGCATCGACGCGAAGAAAGTTCGTGCCATCCACAAAGTCCTGACCCGCGCCGAGCTGCAATAGCATTGCCGGCACGCCGGTAGGCAGGCTCTTTTCCAAAGAATTCGCAAGCTGCGCCTTGACTTTATGTGCAATATGTGCATTATTACACATATTCACATCGGAATATTCTCTCGCCGAGAGAGGCCATATGTTTGCGACGGACGATACCCCGAGCGGGCAGCAGGAATGCGCCCGCCTCAAGCGTTATATCGAGGCACTGAAGAAGGCGCACCGCAAGGAGCTTGACGGTCTCCTGGCACAGCTTCGCCGCCAAGCCAGACAAATCGCCGAACTGCGTATGAATGCAGGGCAGGGCAGCTCAAGCGAAGTCAGCCGCCTCACCACCCGCCGCGCAACCCTTAAGGTCGAAGATATCGTCCCGCTGGTGCCGCCGCGGCTGGCCACCCCGCAACCGAATGTTTCACGGGAAACAGAGACCTCGTAACTGACCGCGAAGCGCCGCGCGGGATGATCAATCTATTTCTCCTGGGTGCCAGTGCGGCCCTCTTTGGCGGCGCCATTGCCGCCATCCTGCTCAACATCGCCCTCGGCTGTCACGCTGGCGGTTCTTGCACCTGGCCATGGGGGTGAGCCGCGCCCGGCAAATCGCCTGGCCTGTAGCGTCTTAGGCGCCCGTCTCGCGCCGCAACAAAGCTGTCCCCTGGCCGAGGGCCTGGAGTTTTGCCTCCGCCACGGCGCGGGGCAGGGGGGCGAGACCGCAATTGGTGCAGGCGATGATGCGCTCAGCATCGGCATGGACCATTGCCGATTTGAGCGTCGCGGCCACTTGTTCCGGACTTTCCACCTCGTTCGTCGCCACATCCACTGCACCAACCAGAATTTCCTTGTCCGGCAACAGGGAGAGAAGGGATAGCGGCACTTTGGAATTCGCGCATTCGAGCGATACCTGCCCGATGCGGCTCGCATTCAGGGTGGGGAAAAACGCTTCATACTGACGCCATTCCTCGCCGAGCGTCTTCTTCCAATCGATATTCTGCTTGATGCCATAGCCATAGCAGATATGCACTGCGGTCTGGCAGGAGAGGCCCTCCACGGCGCGCTCCAGCGCCGCAACGCCCCATTCCACTGCATCCTCGAGAAAGGCGTTGAAGGCCGGTTCGTCGAACTGAATGACATCGACGCCAAGTGCGTCCAATTCGCGCGCCTCTTCGTTCAACAGGCCGGCAAAGGCCATCGCCATATCGGCCCGGCGGCCGTAATGTTCGTCGGCGATGGTGTCGCAGATGGTCATCGGCCCGGGCAGGGTGAATTTCAGTCCGTGTTTCGTGTTGGCGCGGCAAAATTCCGCGCCGGCGCCATGCACAGAGGCGGGCCGGCTGACCGCCGCCGTTACCGTCGGCACCTCGGCGTCATAACGGTCGTTGCGGATGCCCATGGTGGTCATGCGCTGCCAGTCGATGCCCTCGATGGTCTCCAAAAAGCCGTGCACGAAATGTTTGCGGAACTGTTCGCCGTCACTGACGATATCGATGCCGGCATCTTCCTGGTGTTTGATCCAGGCGAGCGCCGCGTCGCGCTGACCCTCGGCCAGTTCGGCCCCGTCGAGGCGCCACGGCGCCCATAATTTCTCCGGCTCCGCCAACCAGGCCGGCTTGGGAAAACTGCCCGCCACCGTCGATTTAAGCGCCATGGCCTTGTCCTTTCATACCAGCTTGCCTTAAGCCCGCAATTTGGGTGCGGCAAAAACACTAGCGGAAAAGCCGTGTAGCACCAATCGGAAGACGCCTTTCGAGCTGGCTTGCGGCGATACTGCGGCGACGTTTATAGTTTTTCGATTGAATGCCGCATGCTGCGGAAGGGAGGAAACATGTCTAAAGGTTCGTTCGAGCATCATCTTCTCAAGGGGGCGGGTATTTCGCCCAACAATGAAACGCTGCCTCTTATTGTCTATAAGGGCATCGCCGAATTCGGCGACAAGGAGCCGGAAGGTGTGCTCGAGGAGATTTTCTGGGGCAACCAATGGACCGACGGTTTCCGCGACGGCACCTTTCCCTACCATCACTACCATTCCGGCGCGCATGAAGTTGTTGGTGTCGCGCGCGGCGGCGCGGTGCTTGAGTTCGGCGGGCCGGACGGAACGGTGGTCGAAGTGAGTGCCGGCGATGCGGTGGTCATCCCTGCTGGTGTGGTCCATCGCCGCATCGACGACGCACCGGGCTATTCCGCGGTTGGCGCCTATCCTCATCGCCAGGTGCCGGATTGTTGCGTTCTTTCGGCGGAAGATGCGGCGACCGCCACGGTCGATCCAGACGCCGCCGGCCTAGTGATCAAGCATATCGGCGAAAACGAGCTGCCCGCCATCAGGGCCAGCATCGTTGCCACGGTCCTGCCGATCACCGATCCGGTTTCGGGAACGGACGGTGCGATCCGCGAGCTCTGGCTTGGCGGCTGAAGAGCCGATCTGGCGCCGCTTACTGGGTAGGAAACTGGGTAAGAAGAAAATGGTGTCCAGCCCCCCCTATAACTGGTCCACGGATTTTTCGATATTCTAAGAATATGTGGAGGTGC
>CAZUVO010000009.1:0-38751 GCA_964623955.1 uncultured Rhizobiaceae bacterium | reverse complement strand
CTCGGCCGCCTCAGCGCCGAAGACGCCATGGTGCCCCGGCCTGACATCGTCGCGGTCGAGGACAACGCCACCCTCGAGGACATTGTCGAAGCGATCAAGAAAAGCGGCCATTCGCGCATGCCGATATTCCGCGAGACGCTGGATGAGGTCGTCGGCATGGTGCATATCCGCGACGTTATGGCGCTGTGGAACGACGCGGCGAAGTTCCGCCTGCAGAGTATCGTCCGGCCGGTACTGTTCGTGCCGCAATCCATGCCGGTGGTCGATCTCCTCGCCAAGATGCGCACCAGCCGCCTCCATATGGCGATCATCGTCGACGAATATGGCGGCACCGACGGGCTCGTCACCATCGAGGATCTGGTCGAGGAAATCGTCGGCGAAATCGAGGACGAGCATGACGAGGCGCCGGCACCGGCGCTGAACCTGACCGGCGATGGCGGCGTCGAGGCCGATGCGCGGACGGAGATCGAAGCCCTGGAGTCGCATTTCTCCGTCACCTTGAGAGACAGCGAGCTGGATGAAGATATTGAGACCGTCGGCGGCCTTGTCTCACGTCTCGCCGGCCGCGTGCCCTTGAAGCATGACCGGTTGCGCCATCCCTCGGGGCTCACGTTCGAAATCATCGATGCCGATCCGAGGCGGGTCAAACGGGTGCGCGTTAGCGCGGCGACAGCGCCGGACGAGACCGGCACAAAGTGACCCCGCCCAGCACCGCCGACGCTGTTGCGCGCGGCGGCACCGGTTTTGTGACACGTCTCTCCGACCGCGTCGCGGCACTTCGCGGCTGGCGGCGCTCGCTCCTCGGCTTCCTGTTGGGCATCGCCGCCGCCGGCGCGCTGCCGCCGGCCCATGGGCTGCCGCTGCTGATCCTGGCCTTCGCCGGCCTGTTATGGCTGATCGCGTCGGCATCCTCGCCTTGGCGCGCCGCGCTTTCGGGCTGGTGGTTCGGCTTCGGCCATTTTCTCGCCGCCTGCTATTGGGTTGGCGCGGCGCTGCTGACGGATCCGGACAGGTTCGCCTTTGTGTCCGTGCCCGCGGTGATCGGCCTCGCCGCCGGGCTGGCGCTGTTTCCGGCCCTCGCCGCGCTCGCGGTTTCGGTCAGCCGGCAACGCGGGTTCGCCCGCCTGCTCCTGTTCGCCGTCGCCTGGACCGCGACCGAGTGGCTGCGCGGAACGATATTGAGCGGCTTTCCGATGAATTTGATCGGCACGGCCTGGACCGTCTCGGAGGGCATGATCCAAATGACGGCGGTGACCGGCGCCTATGGCCTGAGCTTCCTCACCATTCTCGCCGCCGGCGCCTTCGCACTGCTCGCCGAGCCGCGGCAAGGCGGCGCGGCGGCGCGGAACTGGCGCGCGCCAGCGGCCATGATCTTGGTCCTCGCCGCCATTTGGGTCGGCGGCACGATTCGCCTCGCGGTGCAGAACACGCCCCCGGTGCCAGGGGTCAATCTGCTGATCGTCCAGCCGAATATTCCCCAAGAGCTGAAATGGCGCGGCGATACGCGCAAGGCCGCGCTGGAGAAGCATATGCGCATGACCCTCGCCGCCGCGCCCGGCGCCGTCAGCCATGTGATCTGGCCGGAAACGGCGGTGCCTTACGATGTCAGCCAGGATTCGGGCCTGGCGAATTGGCTCTCAGCCGCCGTTCCCGAGAACGGGCTGCTGATTACCGGCGCGCTTCGCCGCAGCGGCGGCGGTGAGGGGTCATTTAGGTTGTGGAACAGCCTGCATGCCGTCGATGGTAAGGGCGAATTGCGCCTTACTTACGATAAGCATCATTTGGTTCCGTTCGGCGAATACATGCCGCTTCGAAGTATTATGAGTTTTGCCAAGCTGACCTATGGCGATACCGATTTTTCCGCCGGCCCCGGGGCCCTGACCCTGAAGATTCCGGGCCTGCCGCCGGTTAGTCCGCTGATTTGCTATGAGGCGATTTTTCCCGGGCGGGTCGTTGCCTCCGATGCGCGGCCGGGTTGGCTGCTCAACATCACCAATGATGGCTGGTTCGGCAACACCGCCGGCCCTTACCAGCATTTGCAGGCCGCCCGCCTGCGCGCGGTCGAGGAAGGCCTGCCGCTGGTGCGCGCCGCCAATACAGGAATCTCCACTGTCATTGATCCGCTCGGTCGATATATCGGGCGTCTTCCGCTCGGTGCCGAGGGGGTGCTGCAGGCGCCACTGCCGAGCGCGCTCGGGCGCACGCCCTATGCGGTGATGGGCGACCTGACGATGATAATCGTGCTGCTTATCTCGATTGGCATAGTGATTTTGTGGGTAAGTCGTGGCCCAAGCAGCTTGAAGTCATTCAAATCTAGACTAATTGAGTAATTCTACAGCTCTTAATAATCGTAAGAATCAGGCAGTTGTTGACACAGTAAAATGAAATAGGCTAAGAGAAACCGTCACTGAAGGGTTCGTTAAAAGCGACCCTTTGTATTGCGGATCACCTCTCATGGCACTCCGTAGAGTTGAATAATTCTAACTTAGAGATCTCATGGCACTTCATCCAAACCCAATAGACGTGCACGTTGGCAAACGTGTGCGCCTACGCCGGACTCTGCTCGGCATGAGCCAAGAAAAGCTCGGCAAAGCGATCAACTTAACGTTCCAACAAGTACAAAAATACGAACGCGGGACGAACCGAATCGGGTCGAGTCGGCTGTATCAATTGTCGCAAGTACTCGACATTCCGGTTTCTTATTTCTTCGACGATCTGCCGCCCGAAATAGCCGGCGCGAAAACGCCGGGCCTGGCAGACGTAAAGGTGGCTTCGTTCGAAGGTGACCCGCTGGTTAAACGAGAGACGCTTGAATTGGTACGGGCTTATTATCGGATCACGGATCCGAGCGTGCGCAAAAGAGTCTTTGAGCTGGTGAAGGCGGTCGCCAAACCCGCTGCCGGCGGCAAGGGCGGCGGCACCGACTAACAAGCCGGTCCGATACACCCTCCCTCATCGCGGTCGGGCAAAGCGCTTGACCGTGCGCGGAAAGATTGACACAAAACGGTGCGGCGAAAATGTCGCGCCACGTTCACGCTCGGCGTTGTTCCGGCGGGATTAGAGCCAATAAAAGGGAGGCGGTTTCTTGACCCTGTCCAATTTCCTCTTCACCAGCGAATCCGTTTCGGAAGGCCACCCCGACAAGGTATGCGACCGCATATCGGATGCGATCGTCGATACATTTTTGGCGCGGGAGCCGGAAGCGCGCGTGGCTTGTGAAACCCTGGTGACGACCAATCGCATCGTGCTGGCCGGCGAAGTGCGCGGCCCCGAATCGATCACCCATGACATGATGGAAGATGTCGCGCGCGAAGCGGTGCGCCAGATCGGCTATGAGCAGGACGGATTTCACTGGGCGCGCGCCCATGTTGAGGTTCACGTCCATTCCCAGTCCGGCGACATTGCCATGGGCGTCGATGGCGACGGCAATAAAGAAGAGGGCGCGGGCGATCAGGGCATCATGTTCGGCTATGCCTGCCGCGAAACCGACGCGCTCATGCCGGCGGCAATCCATTATTCCCATGCCATCCTGCGCTCGCTCGCCGATGCCCGCCATTCCGGCGCCGAGCCGGGCCTGCTGCCGGATTCGAAAAGCCAGGTGACGCTTAGTTACGAGAATGGCAAACCCGTGCGCGCGACCTCCGTCGTCGTCTCGAGCCAGCATTCGGCGACCCTCAGCCAGGACGAAGTGCGCGAAATCGTGCGCCCTCATGTGGTGAACACCTTGCCGGACGGCTGGATGTGCCCGGAGGAGGAGTTTTACGTCAATCCGACGGGCCGCTTCGTGATCGGCGGGCCCGACGGCGATTCCGGCCTTACCGGGCGCAAGATCATCGTCGACACTTATGGCGGCTCGGCGCCCCATGGCGGCGGCGCGTTCTCCGGCAAGGATCCGTCCAAGGTCGACCGTTCGGCGGCCTATGCCGCGCGCTATCTGGCGAAGAACGCCGTTGCCGCCGGGCTTGCCGATCGCTGCACGATTCAGCTGAGCTACGCCATCGGCGTCGCCAAGCCGCTGTCGCTCTATGTCGACACCCACGGCACCGGCCAGATCGACGAAGCCAAACTCGCCTCGGCGATGGGCGAGGCAATGGATCTCACGCCGCGCGGCATCCGCGAACATTTGAAACTGAGCCGGCCGATCTATGCGCGCACGGCCGCCTACGGCCATTTCGGCCGGGCGCCGGAGCCCGATGGCGGCTTCTCCTGGGAGAAGACGGATCTCGCCGACGCGCTGAAAAGCGCGCTCAGCTAAGGGCGCCGCCGGCCGCAACCGGTAACATGGCCGCCGAGACGGAAAACCGCCGCAGCCTCTTCTACAGCCGCCGGCGCGGCCATAAATTGCGCCCGCGGCGCCAAGCCTTGATGCGGGAGTTGCTGCCCGAGCTCGCCATCGAACTCGCTCCCGGCGAGGGGCTCATTGAGCCCGCCGAATTTTTTCCCGGCGTAAAAAAAAACATTTCTGGCTCGAGATCGGATTTGGCGGCGGCGAGCATCTCGCCTGGCAGGCCGCGCGTAATCCGGAAATCGGCTTTATCGGCTGCGAGCCCTATCTGAACGGCGTCGCCGCACTGCTCAGCCGAATCTCGGCCGACGGCCTGACGAATGTGAGAATTTTCCCGGACGATGCGCGGCTCCTGATTGCGCGCCTCGCCCCGGCCAGCCTGTCGCGCCTGATTCTGCTGTTTCCCGACCCGTGGCCGAAAAAGCGCCATCACAAACGGCGCATCGTCTCTCCGCAGATGGTCTCGCGCTTCGCCGAGCTGGTGGCGGATGGCGGCGAATTTCGCTTCGCCACGGATCACGCGGAGCTTGCCCGCTGGACCCTTTGGCACATGCAGGCCGAGCCGCGCTTCCACTGGTTGGCGGAGGGCCCCGGCGATTGGCGCGAACGGCCCGAGGATTGGCCGGAAACCCGCTATGAACAGAAGGCCCGCGCGGCGGGAAGGCAGCCCATATTCCTGAGCTATGAGCGTCTGCCGCGTAACGGCACCGAAGAAACACCGCCTAAAATTACATAAAAGCGCTTGAAGCTTTGGCCTAAAGGGTTATAGGTTAGCCCCCAATGACAACAAGGTCAGTCTTTGCGATGAAGATTGAGGTGGGCCCCGCGCCCGCTTTTTCATTTGTGCTGTCGGCACGTTGACGATGTGGTGCTACCATGGAACAGACGCACCGTGTCGAGGAGTTGATCGCACCGTCCCTTGAAGCCCTGGGCTTCGAGCTCGTCCGGGTGCGCTATGGCGGGACCGGACGCCCAACCCTTCAGATCATGATCGAACGGCGCGACCGCGCGCCCCTGACCGTGGATGAATGCGCGGCCGCGAGCAAATCGATCTCGGCCCTGTTGGATGTCGAGGATCCGATCGGCGGGGCCTACAATCTCGAGGTCAGCTCCCCGGGACTCGACCGGCCGCTGACGCGGATCGGCGATTTTGAACGCTTCGCCGGGTTCGATGCCAAGATCGAGCTTGCCGCGCCGATGGACGGGCGCAAGCGCTTGCGCGGGCAGCTTTTGGGTGTAGAAGACGGCAATGTGCGGATTTCCGCCGATGGCAGCGCGGCAATGGTGCCGTTCGCAGCCATCAAGAAAGCCAAACTGATTTTGACGGACGAATTGATTTCGGCCGCCGAGTCGCAGAAACGGATGTAGAGCAGATGGATACGGAAACAGTCGGGTTGGCCCGCCACGAATTGCTCCAGGTTGCCGATGCAGTGGCACGCGAAAAGGGCATTGAGCGCGATCTCGTGCTCGATGCGATGGAGCAGGCGATCACCCATGCCGGCAAGCGCAAATATGGCCAAGAACACGATATCCGCACGGAAATCGACCGGGAAACCGGCGAAATCCGCCTGATGCGCTTTCTCGAAGTGGCCGATCCGGTGGAGAATGACGCCACCCAGATCAGCGTCGAGGCCGCGCAGGAGCGCAATCCCGCGGCGCAGATCGGCGATTATCTCGCCGATGCCCTGCCGCCGATCGATTTCGGGCGCATCGCGGCACAGACTGCCAAACAGGTGATCGTTCAGAAGGTTCGCGAAGCCGAACGGGCGCGGCAATATGAAGAATATAAAGACCGCGTCGGCGAGATCGCCAGCGGGTTGGTGAAACGCTCCGAATTCGGCGGCGTGACCGTCGATCTCGGCCGCGGCGAAGCCGTCATCCGGCGCGAGGATTTGCTGCCGCGTGAATCGTTCCGCAACGGCGACCGGGTGCGCGGCTATATTTACGATGTGCGCCGCGAACAGCGCGGGCCGCAGATTTTCATCTCGCGCACCCATCCCAATTTCATGGCCAAGCTGTTCTCCCAGGAAGTGCCCGAGATTTACGACGGCATCATCGAGATCAAATCCGTCGCCCGAGACCCGGGCAGCCGGGCGAAAATCGCCGTCTTTTCGAACGATGCCAGCATCGATCCGGTCGGCGCCTGCGTCGGCATGCGCGGCTCCAGGGTGCAGGCCGTGGTCAGCGAGCTTCAGGGCGAAAAGATCGATATCATTCAATGGTCTCCCGATCCCGCGGCCTCGATCGTCAACGCGCTGGCGCCGGCGGAAGTGGCCAAGGTCGTGCTCGACGAAGATGCCAAACGCATCGAAGTGGTCGTGCCCGACGATCAGCTCAGCCTCGCTATCGGCCGGCGCGGCCAGAATGTCCGCCTCGCCTCCCAGCTCTCCGGATGGGACATCGATATCCTGACCGAGGCGGAGGAATCGGACCGCCGCCAGGAAGAGGTGCGCAGCCGCACCGAGCTCTATATGGAAGCGCTCGATGTCGACGATGTGATCGCCCACCTGCTGGTCAGCGAAGGCTTCGCCACCATCGAGGAAGTCGCCTTCGTGCCGACCGAGGAGCTTGCCTCGGTCGAGAGTTTCGATACCGAAATCGCCGAGGAATTGCGCCGGCGCGCCACGGAATATGTCGACAAGATAAATAGCGAAATGACCGATAGGCGCGTCGCCTTGGGCGTCGAAGACGATCTCGCCGCGATCGAAGGCCTCAGCCCGGCGGCGCTGGTCACGCTCGGCGAAGCGGAGATCAAGACGCTGGACGATTTGGGCGATCTCGCCGGCGACGAGCTGATCGAAATATTGGGCAACCTTGTGCCCAATATGGACGACGCCAACGCCATCATCATGGCCGCGCGGGCCCATTGGTTCGATGACGAGCCGGAGGTGGCCGAAGAGGGCGCGGAGGAAGATGCAGACGCCACTGCCGCCGCGGAGCCGGCGGAGGAAGCCGCCGCCGCGAACGAGGAAGTGGGGTCGCCCTAGGATCGCCATGCCGCAAACCGCACGACATATGAAACCGCCGAAACAGGCGCGGCCATCGCCCTCCGGGGCGGCCGCCGTCAAACGGCGGCGCTGCATCCTGACGCGGCGCGAAGGCGCGACGGACGGCATGATCCGTTTCGTCGTCGGGCCGGACCGGCGCATCGTCGCGGATCTCGCCGAACGCTTGCCGGGCCGCGGATTGTGGTTGAGTGCCGACCAGGCCGCCGCCGAAGAGGCGCGAACCACGGGAGCCTTCGCTCAGGCCGCACGCGGGCCGGTCGTTGTGGGCGAAAATTTGACGGCGGAGGTGGGCGAACAACTCGCTCAGCGGGCGCTCAACTATCTCGGCCTCGCCTTGCGCGCCGGCGCAATTGCCGTGGGCCATGACCAGGTGCGCGCGGATATTGGCGCCGGGCGGGCTGCTCTGTTACTTCAGGCCGCCGATGGCGCCGCGCAGCCGCGCGCCCGGATGCGGGCGCTGGCGCATGGCCTGCCCGCGGTGGAAATGTTTAGCCGCGCCGAACTGTCGCGCGCCCTCGGGCGCGGCGATATGGTGCATGCGGCGCTGCGGCCGTCACCCCTGGCGGACCGCTTCTTGCGCGAATGCCGCCGACTTGGTGGTTTCCGGGCGGTTGGTGACTCGCGCCTGGAAGCAGAATCAGAAGACGAACGACAGGACCGAAAAGGAAGCGAATGAGCGACGAAGGCAAGGTCGAAAGCGGCCGCGAGAAAAAGCCCCTGTCTCTAAAGCGGCAGGGCAGGCCGGACGCGAGTCAGTCCGCGGATGCGGGCCAGGTGCGCCAGAGTTTTTCGCACGGCCGCAGCAGGGCCGTCGCCGTCGAAGTGCGCAAAAAGCGCAGCGTCAAACAGAGCTCCGGGGTCAGTGCGGCGCCGCCGACGGCGCGCGCTGCGGGCACGCTCAAAACCGCCGATGCCGAACCGGCGAAACCCGTCGAGGCGCCGGCCCAAACCGAGGAATCCAAGGCCGACGCGCCGAAATCGCGGGTCGTCCTGCGCACCCTGACGCAGGAAGAAAAGGCCACGCGCGCCCGGGCGGTGGAAGACGCGGTCCGCGAAGAGGGCCGCAAACGCCTCGAAGCGGAGCGCGAAGCGGCGATCCGCGAAGAGGAAGATAGAACCCGCGCCGTCGAGCGCGAGGAAGCCGAGCGCCGCGCTGCCGAGGAAGATACGCGGCGCCGGGAAGAAGACGAAAAACGCCGCGAGGCGGAGGAAGAGGCGGCACGCCGTCTCGCCGCGCAAACCGAAGGGGACGCTGCCGAGGCCCAGGCGCCCGGTGCCGAGCGTACCGACGCCAAGCGCGATGCGGGGGCCGAAGATGAGGATTCTCCGCGCCGGGGGCGGCGGCGCACCGAAGCGCGCCGGACACCATCGCCCGGCAAGCGCGACCGCGATTCCAACCGCCGCCGCGGCGGCAAGCTCACCGTCTCCCGGGCGCTTGAAACCGAAGGCGAAGATGTGCGCAGCCGCAGCCTGGCGTCGCTCAAACGCCAGCGCGAGCGGGAACGCAGAATGGCGGCGGAGGCGGGTGGCGGCGAAGACGCCGGACCCGTGGTGCGCGAAGTGGTGGTGCCGGAGACGATCACCGTCCAGGAGCTTGCCAACCGCATGGCGGTGCGCGGCATCGAAGTCGTGAAGAAGCTGATGCAGTTGGGCATCGCGGCCTCCATGGCGCAAAGCATCGAGGGTGACACCGCGGAACTGGTGGTTCATGAGTTCGGCCACAAGGTTAAGCGGGTGAGCGCTTCCGACGTGGAAATCGGCTTGGAAGGCGAAGCGGACGACGCCGACAGCCTCGCCTCTCGGCCACCGGTGGTGACCGTCATGGGCCATGTCGATCACGGCAAGACATCGCTGCTCGACGCCTTGCGCGCGACCGATGTCGCGGCCGGCGAAGCGGGCGGCATTACCCAGCATATCGGCGCCTACCAGGTGGAAACCCCGAGCGGTGCGCGCATCACCTTTATCGATACGCCGGGCCATGCCGCGTTCACGCAGATGCGCTCGCGTGGCGCGAAGATCACCGATATCGTCATTCTCGTGGTCGCCGCCGATGACGGGGTGATGCCGCAGACCGTCGAGGCCATCGATCACGCCCGTGCGGCGGGCGTGCCGCTCATCGTCGCAATCAACAAGATCGACCGGCCGGATGCCAATGCCGACCGCGTGCGCCAGGAACTGCTGCAGCACGAGATTGTCAGCGAGGAGATGGGCGGCGATGTGCTCTCGGTCGAAGTATCGGCAATTGAAAAAACCAATCTCGACAAACTTGAAGAGACAATCGGCCTGCAGGCGGAAATTCTCGAGCTCGCCGCCAATCCGGAACGCGCCGCCGACGGCGTGGTGATCGAATCGCGCGTCGACCGGGGACGCGGCGTGGTCTGTACTTTCCTGGTGCAACGCGGCACGTTGCATGTCGGCGATATCGTCGTTGCCGGCGCCGAATGGGGCCGCGTCCGGGCGTTGACCGATGACCGCGGCCAGAGCCGCGCCGAAGCGCCGCCCTCCACACCGGTCGAAGTCCTCGGCTTCAACGGTCCGCCCAATGCCGGCGATCAGTTTGTGGTGGTCGAAAATGAGCGTCGCGCCCGCGAGATCAGCGAATTCCGCGCCGAGCGCGAACGCGAAATCGCTGCCGCGCGCAGCACGTCGCGCGTCGATGTCGAGCAAATGTTCTCGCAAACCGGCGAAGACGGGTTGCAAATGCTGCCCCTCGTCATCAAGGCCGATGTCCACGGATCGGTGGAGGCGGTCAGAAGCGCGCTGGAAAATCTATCGACGGACGAGGTCGCGGTTCAGGTGCTCCATGCCGGCGTCGGCGGAATTACCGAATCGGATGTGGTGCTGGCGGCGGCCTCCAACGCACGGATCATCGGCTTCAATGTGCGCGCCAATCCGCAGGCGCGAGAGATGGCCCAGCGAGAAGGTATCGACATCCGCGATTACGCCATCATCTACAATATCGTCGATGACACGAAAGCGATGCTCGAGGGCATGCTCAAGCCGGCGCTGCGCGAACGCAAGCTCGGCAATGCCCAGATCCTGCAAATTTTCGATATCGGCAAGATCGGCAAGGTTGCCGGCTGCCGCGTCACCGATGGCTTGGTCCGCCGCGGCGCCAAGGTCCGGCTGCTGCGCGACGATATCGTCATTCATGACGGCTCGCTCAAGACCTTGCGCAGTTTCAAGGATGATGTGCGCGAGGTGAAGGAAGGCTTCGAGTGCGGCATGGCGTTCGACAATTATCACGACATGCGCGAGGGCGACATCATCGAATTCTACGAGATCGAGGAAGTCGCGCGCGCGCTCGATTCCTGATCTCCGGCCGAGGAACGATGTAATCGACATCGTTCTCCGTGATGGAAAGCCGAACCATGGCAGGCGCAAACGCAAACCGATCGCGGGCTCCCAGTCAGCGTCAATTGCGCGTCGGCGAACTCCTCCGGGAGGCGTTGACCGACACCTTCGCGCGCGCACCGATTCGCGATCCGGCGCTGAGCGGGACACCGATAACGGTTACCGAAGTGCGGCCCTCGCCCGATCTCAAGCAGGCGCGGATTTTCGTCATGCCGCTGGGCGGCGGCGACGGCGAGGCCATCGTCGAGGCGCTTGGGCGCGCCGCACCCTATCTCCGCTCCGAAGTGGCGCGGCGGGTGAAGCTCAAATTCGCACCGGCGCTCACCTTCGAGCTCGACCGGTCGTTCGAAGAATCGCACCATATCGATGAATTGCTGAACGATCTCGCACCGCGCGATGACTGAGCCCTCGGCTGCACCGGGGGCGCTCAACGGCTGGCTCGTAATCGACAAGCCGGCCGGGCCGAGCTCGGCCAAGATCGTCGGCCGCATCAAGCGCCTCGCCGGCGGGCGCAAAGTGGGGCATGGCGGCACGCTCGACCCCCTCGCCACCGGCATCCTGCCGATCGCCATCGGCGAAGCGACCAAAACCGTGGCCTACGCCATGGCGGGGAGCAAAAGCTACCGGTTCACGGCAAGCTGGGGCGAAGCGCGCGAGACCGACGATTGCGAGGGCAAGGTCAGCGAAACCAGCCCGGTTCGCCCGACGAAAGCCGATATCGAAGCGGTGTTGGCGGAATTTACCGGCGAAATCAGCCAGATCCCGCCAGTCTATTCGGCGCTCAAAGTCGCCGGCAAGCGCGCCTATGCGCTGGCGCGAAGCGGCGAAGAGGTCGCCCTCGCGCCGCGCCAGATATCGATCGAAAAACTCGATCTGGTTGAATTCGAACCGGAAAGCGCCACATTTGAGGTGACTTGCGGCAAAGGCACCTATATTCGCGCGCTCGCGCGCGATTTAGCGAAGCGTCTTGGAACGGTTGGCCATGTCTCTCAATTGCGCCGCACGGCGGTCGGTCCGTTTCACGAAAATGTGGCGATTTCGCTGGATATCGTAGAGACGCTCGTGCATAGTGCGCGCCTCGCCGCGCACGTCCTACCGGTCGATACCGCGCTGGCCGACATCCCGGCATTGGAATTGACCGAAAGCGACGCGCTCCGTCTGCGCTCAGGCCAGACGATAGCGGTGACCGGCACGGATAGCGAAACCATCCGTGCCACGTCAGGCGAACGACTGGTGGCCTTGGCCAAGATTGAAACGGGCCGCCTCCGGCCGCTTCGCGTTTTCAACCTTTGACGATCGGAGTAAAAGATGTCGATTACCGCTGAGCGGAAAGCCGAACTCATGAGCGAGTTCGGAAAAACGGCCGGGGACACCGGCTCACCCGAAGTTCAGGTCGCGATCTTGACCGAACGGATCAACAATCTTACGGGACATTTCAAAACCCACTTGAAAGACCGGCACTCCCGCCGTGGCCTCCTGAAAATGGTCAGTCGGCGGCGCAGCCTGCTGGATTATCTCAAGCGCGAAGACGCCGAGCGTTATGCCGACGTGATCCAGCGCTTGGGCCTGCGCAAATAGCCGCTCCTTGGCTCCGCAGGCCATCCCCGTACAGAGTATTGGAGACTGGCACGCCAGATGAACGCGGCACGCCGAGCCGCCGCGTACAAGGTTCGGCATAACCAAGTTGGTGGTGCGGCCGGGAATGAATCCTTAGGGCCGCGACCAAAGACGGGGGGACCATCCTGGACCTCCCGAGCGGGGCGGAGCGCATGGGGCGCGCCGCCCGCAGTCAGAAGGGAAATAGACTATGTTTGATGTGACGAGAATAGAGACGGAATGGGGCGGGCGCCCGCTGGTATTGGAATCCGGCAAAATGGCGCGCCAAGCCGATGGCGCCGTACTGGTGACTTACGGCGAATCGGCCGTGTTGTGCACCGTGGTGGCGCAAAAGACCCCGCGCGAGGGCGTGGATTTCTTCCCCCTCACAGTCAATTACGAAGAAAAAGCATTTGCCGCGGGGAAAATTCCCGGCGGATTTTTCAAGCGCGAAGGACGGCCCGGCGAAAAAGAGACGCTGGTCTGCCGCCTGATCGACCGGCCCATCCGGCCGCTGTTCGCCAAGGGCTTCCGCAATGAGACGCAGGTGATCTGCACGGTCGTCTCGCACGATTTGCAAAACGATCCCGATATGGTCGCCATGGTCGGCGCTTCCGCCGCCTTGACCATATCCGGCATTCCCTTCATGGGCCCGATCGCGGGTTGCCGGGTGGGCTATGCCAACGGCGAATATGCTCTTAATCCGACCAATGAGGAACGCCTCGAATCGGACCTCGACCTGGTGGTCGCCGGCACGCAGGAAGGCGTGCTGATGGTCGAATCCGAGGCCAGCGAGTTGAGCGAGGAAATCATGCTCGGCGCCGTGACCTTCGGCCATGAGCAAATGCGCCCGGTATTCGATGCCATCATCCAACTGGCCGAGGCCTGCGCCAAAGAGCCGTGGGAAGTTCCCGCGGTCGAGAAAGACGCGGACCTGGTCGCCAAGATCGACGAATTGGCGGGAGACGGCCTGCGCGACGCCTACACCATCAAGACCAAATCCGAGCGCCAGGATCGTATCAGCGGCGTGAAGCAATCGGTGTCGGAGAATTTGGTGGATGGCGATGGCGAGACGCCTGGCGATATGGGTTCGATTCTCAAGGATATCGAACGCGATATCGTGCGCTCGCAGATTCTAAAAACCAGCGAACGTATCGACGGGCGCGGCACGCGGGATGTGCGCCAGATCGTGAGCGAGGTCGGCATTCTGCCGCGCAGCCATGGCTCGGCGCTCTTTACCCGCGGCGAGACCCAGGCGCTGGTGGTCGCGACCCTCGGCACCGGCCAGGACGAACAGATCATGGATGTGCTCGAAGGCGAATATCGCGAGCGCTTCATGCTGCACTATAATTTCCCGCCCTACTCTGTCGGCGAAGCGCGTTTTCTGCGCGGCCCCGGCCGGCGTGAAATCGGCCATGGCAAGCTCGCCTGGCGCGCGGTGCATCCGCTTCTGCCGACGGCGGAGGATTTTCCCTACACCATCCGCGTGGTCTCCGAGATCACCGAGTCGAACGGCTCGTCTTCAATGGCGACGGTGTGCGGCACCTCCCTCTCCTTGATGGATGCCGGCGTTCCGCTCGCCCGCCCGGTGGCGGGTATCGCCATGGGCCTGATCAAGGAAGGCGACGATTATGCGGTGTTGAGCGATATTCTCGGCGACGAGGATCATCTCGGCGACATGGACTTCAAAGTGGCCGGCACGGAAGTCGGCATCACATCGCTGCAGATGGATATCAAGATCACCAGCATCACCAAGGAAATCATGGAGAACGCCCTCGAACAGGCGAATGAGGGCCGTCTCCATATTTTGGGGGAAATGGCCAAGGCAATCGGCTCGGCACGCGATACGGTGA
This sequence comes from uncultured Rhizobiaceae bacterium, assembly GCA_964623955.1. Lineage (GTDB taxonomy): Bacteria > Pseudomonadota > Alphaproteobacteria > UBA828 > UBA828 > PTKB01. Next base: position 24,655 of record CAZUVO010000009.1, on the reverse strand, counting down.
GCGATACCGCACCGCGCATCACCACCATCACCGTGCCCAAGGACCGTATCCGCGAGATCATCGGCCCGGGTGGCAAGGTGGTGCGAGAAATCTGCGAGACCACCGGCACCAAGATCGATATCGAGGATGACGGCACGATCAAGGTCGCCGCGGTGGAAGCCGAGGCCGCCCAGGCCGCGCTCGATATGATCCGTGACATCATCGCGGAGCCGGAGATTGGCGAGATCTATGACGGCAAGGTGGTGAAGATCATGGATTTCGGCGCGTTCGTGAACTTCATCGGCAAGCGCGATGGGCTGGTTCATATCAGCGAGATCGCGCCGAACCGGATCGGCGCGGTCAGCGACGTGCTCAATGAGGGCGATATGGTCAAGGTCAAGGTGCTCGGCATCGACGACCGCGGCAAGATCAAGCTCAGCATGAAGGTCGTCAATCAGGAAACCGGCGAGGACATCAGCAAGCAGGCGGAAGCCGGTTGATCCGGACCTAGGGCGTTCGCGGCCCGGCGGCGCGACCGGTACAATCGCGCCGCGGGCTTGACGTGGGCCTCGAATCGTCCAAATTGGTCCTTATGCGAGACGAGGCGCGGTTCGCCGAGACGCGGACCGCGCGACCGCCCCCTTAGAGAGCGAGACGGAATTGAAGGCACTTCATCCCCTGATCCTGTCCGGCAAAGAGGTCCTGCCGATCATCGAAGGCGGCAAGGGCATCGGCGTGACCAACGGTCTTTCCTCCGGCGCCTGGGCGGCCGCCGGTGCGGTCGGCACCTTCTCCGGGGTCAACGCGGATTCCTACGATGCAAACGGCCGGGTGATCCCGCAGATCTATCGCGGCCGCACGCGCCGGGAGCGTCATGAAGAGCTGGTGAAATACGCCGTCGAAGGCGGCGTGACTCAGGCGCGGATCGCGCATGAAACATCCGGCGGCGAAGGCCGGTTGCACATGAACATTCTGTGGGAAATGGCGGCGAGCGAGAGAATCCTGCGCGCCATCATGGAGCGCAGCAAGGGCCTGATTCATGGCGTCACCTGCGGCGCCGGCATGCCCTACCGCATCGCCGAAATCGCCCATCAATATCAGATTCATTACTACCCGATCGTCTCGTCGGGCCGCGCCTTCCGGGCGCTGTGGAAACGCGCCTATCACAAGTTTTCCGACCTTTTGGGCGGCGTGGTCTATGAGGATCCGTGGCGCGCCGGCGGCCATAACGGCCTTTCCAATAGCGAGGACCCGAATGCGCCGGAAGACCCCTATCCGCGCGTGCGCGACCTGCGCACCCTGATGAACAGTTTCGGCCTGCAGAAGGTGCCGATCATCATGGCCGGCGGCGTCTGGTACCTACGCGACTGGCAAGACTGGATCGACAATCCGGAGCTCGGCCCGATCGCCTTTCAATATGGCACGCGTCCTCTCGTAACCGAGGAAAGCCCGATCTCCGAAAGCTGGAAGCAGCGCTTGCTGACCCTGAAAAAAGGCGATGTCGGCCTCAACAAGTTCAGCCCGACCGGGTTTTATTCCTCCGCCGTGCGCAACAAATTCATCCAGGAGCTGGAGGAACGCGAGAACCGCCAGGTGGCCTTTACGTCGGAGCCGCTCGGCGATCATGACCAGGAGCTGACCCCAGGGCCGCGCGGGCGCTCCTTCTATCTAACCAAGGGCGACTTCAAACGCGCCCAGGAATGGCTGCGCAAAGGCTTCGGCCGGGTGATGAAGACGCCGGATTCGACCCTCATATTCGTTACCGACGAAAAGGCGCGGGAAATCCGCAACGATCAGGCGGCGTGCATGGGGTGCCTTTCGTCCTGCCGCTTCAGCAACTGGTCGACCAATCCGGACGGCACCACCGGCAAGAAAGTCGATCCGCGCAGCTTCTGCATCCAAAAGACCCTGCAAGACATCATCCATGACGACAATGTCGACAATCAGCTGATGTTTTCCGGCCACGGCGCCTATCGCTTCGCCTCGGATCCGTTCTATTCAAACGGCTTCATTCCCTCGGTAAAACAGCTCGTCAACCGGATGCTGACCGGCGATTAGTACCGCTTTCGTAATAGCCAAACGGCCGGGTGCGAAAAGAAAAAATGCTTTCTTGGCAATAATTTCAAATCCATTCTTGATTTAGGGTTGTTCTGCTCTATCTTGTGCAACGAGGCAGGTGACGCCTGTCAACATTCGCGGAACGAAACATGCGCCAGACAGCCAAATCCGAAGATATTATCGAACTGGTTCGCGACGCCGGGCTGAGGCCGACGCGCCAACGTCTCGCGCTCGCCCGCCAGCTCTTTACCGGCGCGGATCGGCATGTCACGGCGGAGCAGCTTCATTCCGAATCGCTCAGCCAGGGGAACAGCGTCTCTCTTGCCACCGTTTACAACACCCTGCACCAATTCACCGCCGCGGGCTTGCTGCGCGAATTGGTCGTCGATGCCGGCCGCTCCTATTTCGACACCAATGTGAGCGCCCATCATCACCTCTATTTCGAGGATAGCGGCATGTTGCGCGACGTCTCCGGCGACAATGTCGCGATTGGCGATCTGCCGGCGCTTCCCGAGGGTGCGGAAGTTTCGCGCATCGACATCATCATCCGGGTGAAAAACGGCGACACTGCCGGTTAACGCCGACACTTCGCCTGGGCAGTTTTCACTGCCCGGGCGTCCATCCATTGATATTTAGAATCATTCTAAATCTACTTGACGGCGCCGCGCGCCTGCGGCATAACAGGCCGTCGAGTATGAATTCGCGCGGGCCAATCCGCGCGGGCACCGCTCTGCGAACGCAACATAATGGGAGAGAAGCCGATGCCGGCATTGAAAGGGACTGAGACCGAACAGAATTTGAAAGACGCTTTCGCGGGCGAGAGCCAGGCGAACAGACGCTACCTCTATTTCGCGCGCAAGGCGGATGTCGAAGGCTTCAACGACGTCTCGACCCTCTTCCGCTCCACCGCCGAAGGCGAGACCGGCCATGCCCATGGCCATCTCGACTATCTGCAGGAGACGGGCGATCCGGCAACCGGTCTGCCGATCGGCGAAACCTCGGCCAATCTCGCGGCCTCCGTTGCCGGCGAGACCCATGAATATACGGACATGTATCCGGGCATGGCGCGCACCGCGCGCGACGAAGGCTTTGACGAGATTGCCGACTGGTTCGAGACCTTGGCCAAGGCCGAGAAATCTCACGCCGGGCGCTTCCAGCAAGCTTTGGATGCGCTTTAATCGCGACTGAGCTTAGTGCGGCGGAGCTTTCGGCCAGCCAGCCGGAAGCCTCGCTGCACCGCCTTTCGCCAGGCGCAACCCGATAGGCAAGCGAGATGGAAGCCGATCCCGGCGCACCGACGCGCCATCCCATCGCCTGGCGCGACCCTGAATATTTCAACGCCGAAGCGCTCGACGCGGAAATGCGCCGGGTGTTCGATATCTGCCATGGCTGCCGGCGCTGCTTCAGCCTGTGCGGTTCCTTTCCGCGGCTGTTCGATCTGGTCGATGAATCCAAGAGCGGCGAGATGGACGGCGTCTCCTCAACCGATTTTCCGAGCGTGGTCGACGACTGCACACTCTGCGACATGTGCTTCATGACCAAGTGCCCCTACACCCCGCCGCATGAATGGAATATCGATTTCCCCCATCTCATGCTGCGCTACCGCGCCATGCAGCACCGCCACGGCCAGGCGCCGACCTCGGCCAGCCCGCGCCTCGCCGAGACCGACAAGAATGGCCGCCTCGCGCGTTTCCTCGCGCCGCTGATGAATTGGGGCGCGAACAGGAACAACCGGATCAGCCGGCTGTTCATGGAAATGCTCGCCGGCGTGCACCGCGCCGCGCCCCTGCCGCGCTATCACAACCCCACCCTGGTGCGCCGCGCGCGCAGGAACCCGCCCGCGGTCAACAGCGCCGCGCCGGCCCATGGCCGCAAGGTCGCGCTCTACGCCACCTGCTTCGCCAATTACAATTCGCCCGCCATCGGCGAAGCCGCGCTCAACGTGCTGGCGCATAACGGCGTCGACTGCGAAGTGGTCTATCCGCGCTGCTGTGGCATGCCGCAGCTCGAACAAGGCGATATCGCCCGCGTCGCCGAGAACGCCCAGAAGACCGCGGCGGAGCTCGGCGGCTGGATCGACAAGGGCTATGACATTGTCGCTCTGGTGCCGAGCTGCGCGCTGATGCTGAAGCTCGAATGGCCGCTCATCCTGCCCGACGACCCGGCGGTAAAGCGCCTCGCCGAGCACAGCTTCGACATAACCGAATATGTCGTCGCCATCGCCCGCGGCGAGGGCCTGGCGGACGGTGTGGAGACGCTGGAGGGCGGCGTGACACTTCATATGGCATGCCATGCAAGGGCGCAGAATATCGGCAACAAGGCGGCGGATATGCTCAAGCTCGTGCCCGGCGCGGAGGTCGAGGTGGTCGAGCGCTGCTCGGGCCATGGCGGCTCGATCGGCGTGACCAAGGATTTTCACGAGACCGCGCTTAAAGTCGGCAAACCCACCGCGCGCCGGGCGCTCGAAGCCGGCAACCGCTTCGTCGCCTCCGAGTGTCCGTTGGCCGCGAGCCATATTGTCGGCGGCATGGAGCGGATCGCGGAAGAAAAACCGGATGCCGGCACACTGCCGCGGGACGGGCGCGCCTATCACCCCATAGAGCTGTTCGCCAAGGCGTACGGCCTTATCTCCTAGGAATTTTGCATGGCCGCCAAACGCGAAATCACCCGCGCCGACATCATGGACATGACGGCTTACGGTGAAATCCGCCGGGAACGGCGCCGGGAAATCTCTCTCGCCAAGCGCGACAGGCGTGTCGCCGTCGGCCCGTTCGCCACATTCTATTTCGAGAGCTACGACACCATGTGGATGCAGATTCACGAAATGCTCTTTGTCGAGCGCGGCGGCGAGGAACAGATCCAGGGCGAGCTGGATGCTTATAATCCACTGATCCCGAACGGCGGCAACCTGATCTGTACGCTCATGTTCGAGATCGCCGACGAAGCGGCGCGGGCACGCGAGCTCGCGCGCCTCGGCGGCATCGAACAGACGGTCAAGCTGGAGCTCGGCGAGAGCGCCGTCGCCGCACGGCCGCTAACGGACGGCGTCGAGCGCACCACCGACGACGGCAAGACATCGGCGGTCCATTTTCTCAGTTTCGATTTTAGCGAAGCCGAGATCGCCGCTTTCCGCGATGGCGGCACGCGGCTGATCCTCTCCATCGGCCATACCAATTACGGCCATATGGCGGTCATTCCGGAGAATGTCCGCGCCGCACTGGCGGCAGATTTCGACTGACGCGGGCTCGACCCGCCGCTACTCAATTATCTCGCCGGGATAAACGCCCCACAAACCGTTCTGCCGCACCCAGGCCTTGGTCTCGCCCTGTTCGGTCTGACACCACGCGCCGTCGCAGGAAAGAATAGCCACCAGCACCCCCGGCCCGGCGCGAAAAAGCGCGGGCGCGCTATCTTTCGGCGCGCGGCGAAAGGTCTGTTCCGGCGGCAAGGCCAGGGCACTGCGAGTGCCCGACAGGAGCGCGCGGTGAATCCATCCCACCGTGCCGTCCGAATCGCGCACCCGGCGCCAATTGTCGAACTCGGCGGTGATCTCGACCGGGAGCGCGCGGCGCTGATAGACCCATTCGATGGGATAGCGTACCCCCGGCCCGGTACGGAGATTGACCTCCGCCGATTTCAGCGAAACGAAGCGCGGCAGCGGCAGTGCATCCTCACCCACCGCCAAGGGTGCCGGCGGCGAGAGCATCCAGGCGAGAAAGCCGGCGACGGCGATAAAGCGTATGGGCGGGCGCGCGAAGGGCGAACGGGAGCGCATGATTCGAGGCCGGTTCTTGGAGTCGAGAGCCTATTCTATACCAAATGCACCACGCCGCGCTCGATTGTCTCGATGTGCCGGCTTTGCTAAACATGGGAGGCCGTTTTGCCTGCCACGAGGGCGAAATGCGCGCTTGGGGGACAGATCAGGAACAATATGCCGTCGTCGAGCAAGAAACCGCGGGTCTTCGTCACGCGCCGCCTGCCGGACCAGATTCAGGCGCGCATGATGGAACTGTTCGACACCCGCTTGAATGAGTCCGACCTGCCGCTCAGCCAGGACCAATTGATCGAGGCGGCGCAAGACGCCGACGTCCTCGTGCCGACGGTGACCGATGCGATCAATCGCGAGGTTATCGCTGCCACCGGCCCCGAGCTCAAGCTGATCGCCAGCTTCGGCACCGGCGTCGATCATGTCGATCTTGCCGCCGCCAAGGAGCGCGATATCCTGGTGACCAATACGCAGGGCGTGCTGACGGAAGACACCGCCGATATGGCCCTGGCGCTGATCCTCGCCGCCCCCCGGCGCCTCACCGAAGGCGACCGGCTGGTGCGCGGCGGCGGCTGGCAGGGCTGGGCACCAACCTCGATGCTCGGCCAGCGCATCTGGGGCAAGCGCCTCGGCATTATCGGCATGGGGCGGATCGGCCAGGCCGTGGCGCGCCGCGCGCTCGGCTTTGGGCTCTCGATCCATTATCACAACCGCAAGCGCGTGCATGCCGAGATCGAGGAAGAGCTTGAGGCCACCTGGTGGGAGAGCCTCGACCAAATGCTCGCCCATATGGATATCATCACCATCCATTGTCCGAGCACCCCGGCAACCTTCCATCTGCTGTCGGCGCGCCGCCTCAAACTGATCCGCCCGACGAGCTATATCGTCAATACCTCGCGCGGCCATGCCATCGACGAGGCGGCGCTCGCCGTGCTGCTGAAGAATGGCAGCATCGCCGGCGCCGGCCTTGATGTTTACGAGAATGAGCCGACGATCAATCCAAAGCTGCTCGAGCTCGACAATGTGGTGCTGCTGCCGCATATGAGCTCGGCGACGGTCGAGGGCCGCCTCGATATGGGCGAGAAGGTGCTGATCAATATCCAGACATGGGCCGACGGTCACACGCCGCCGGACCGGGTGATCGAAACCGGCGGCTGAGCGCGGGCGCTACAGCAAATCCCGAGCGGGTAGACTCACCCGCGACGACGCATTTGCTTCAACCAAAAAGAGATAGAGCCTCTCGGGTGAGCGCGAGCGAACCTGATAGGTTCTATTGTCACCAATCGGGCCACGGGAACTCGAAGCACCCGTCATAGAAATTGGTTTTCAGAAATTCGAGATCACGGCTGTAATCACTGATCGCCGCGTCGTTCCTGCCGCGCGCCTGTTTCCGTTCCAGATTCGCTTTCAGCGCGTAGAGCGTATTGCAGATTTTCTGCAACCGCTCGGCGGATTCGCCGGCGCCCCATTCCGCCCAATCGACCCCTTCGATATCGAGTGGGCCGGAATAGGCGAACACTCGGGCGAGAATTTTCTGACGCTCGCGCCGCATCGGGCCTTGCGCCCCCACCTGATACCCGAAGCGCTTGAGCACCCCCTGCTTGGGAGCTTTGGAAAGTTTGGCGGCCATAAATAATTCAGGATTTTCGCGCGGCGACGAACAGGCAGGTGATTTTTTCATCACCGAGGGCGCGGCACGCTTCGAGCCGGTGCAATCCCTCGACCAGCACATAGCGGTCTTTGCCCTTGCGCACCTGGATCGGCACTTTCAGGCCTTCTTCGAGAATGCTCTCGGCGAGCGCGGCGACCGTCTCTTCGTTGAGGGACTTACGCCGTGCCGTGGGGACGTAGATATCGGCGATATTGATGGTCTCGTCCTTCAGCACCCTCCGGGCCTCCGCTTCGCATCGCTATCGAAGCCCGAGTGTGGCAAGCGGGACGGACGGACGCAAGCCGCACCGATCTCAGGACGCGGCGCAGACCTCGCCCGTCGCCGATAGGTGAGAAGAGAGGTCGGTGATGGTCGGATTATCGCCGCAGAGCGGGCAGGTGGGGTCGGGCTTGACGCGCACATTGCGGAAGGTGGCGCCGAGCGCGTCATAGATGATCAGCGTGCCCGACAGGCTCTCGCCGATGCCGAGCAATTCCTTCAGCACTTCGGTCGATTGCAGCGAGCCCATCGAGCCCGCCACGGCGCCGAGGATACCGCCCTCGGCACAGGACGGAATAAGCCCGGGCGGCGGCGGCTCGCGGAAGATACAGCGATAACAGGGATGGCCGTCGCCCTCATGGGCCTTGAAGGTCGAGAGCTGGCCGTCGAACCGGAGGATCGCCGCCGAGACCAGGGTTTTTTGCGCCAGATAGCAGGCGTCGTTAATGAGAAAGCGGGTTGCGAAATTATCGCTGCCATCGGCCACCAGATCGTAGGCGGAAATCAAATCCAGCGCATTCTCCGCGGTCAGCCGGGCTTCATGGGAGATCACGGTGACATCCGGATTGATCGCCTTGATCGCACGTTCGGCGCTTTCGACTTTCGGCGCGCCGAGGGCTTCGCCGGTGTGAATGACCTGGCGCTGCAGATTGGAAAGGCTCACCCTGTCATCGTCGACGATCCCGAGGGTGCCGACCCCGGCCGCTGCAAGATAGAGGAGAAGCGGCGATCCCAATCCACCAGCGCCAACCACCAGCACCTTCGAGTTCAGAAGCTTGGCCTGCCCCTGGCCGCCGACTTCCTGAAGGATGATGTGCCGCGCATAGCGTTCGATCTGGGATTCGTCGAAGCTCATGGCGCCCGCCGCTACACGCCGCTGAAAAGATCGGTCGAGAGATATCGCTCGGCGAAAGAGGGGATAATCACGACGATGCGCTTGCCCGCCATCTCGTCGCGCGAGCCGACCTCAAGCGCCGCCGCCACCGCCGCGCCGGAGGAAATACCGACCGGGATGCCTTCCAGCCGGGCCATCTTGCGCGCCATGTCGAAGGCGGTTTCGTTGCCGATGGAGAGAATTTCGTCGATGACGGACGTGTCGAGAACATCCGGCACGAAGCCCGCGCCGATGCCTTGGATCTTGTGCGGCCCCGGCGTGCCGCCGGACAGGACGGCGCTGTCCTCGGGCTCGACACCGACCATATAGAGATGCGGCAATCGCGGTTTCAGCACCTGGGCGCAGCCGGTGATCGTGCCACCGGTACCGACGCCGGCGATAATGACATCGAGCTCGCCGCCGCAATCGTCCCAGATTTCCTCCGCCGTGGTGCGGCGGTGAATTTCCGGATTGGCGATATTTTGAAACTGCTGAAGCATGAGCGCGTCGTCATTTTCGGCGACGATTTCCTCGGCTCGCGCCAAGGCGCCCTTCATGCCCAATTCGGGCGGTGTCAATTCCAACTCGGCGCCGAGCACTTTGAGAATCTTGCGCCGTTCCTGGGACATGCTTTCCGGCATGGTCAGGATCAGCCGGTAGCCTTTGGCGGCGGCGACGAAAGCGAGCGCGATGCCGGTATTGCCCGATGTCGGCTCGACCAACAGCGTCTTTCCCGCCACCGCTTTCCCCGCCTCCTCGGCGGCTTCGATCATGGCGAAGCCGATGCGGTCCTTGACCGAGGCGAGCGGGTTGAAGAATTCGAGCTTGGCGATCAGTTCGGCCTCGCAGCCTTCTTCCGCCGGCAGCCGGTTGAGCCTGACCAGCGGAGTCCCGCCGACGGTTTCGATGATGTTTTCGTATATCCGCCCGCGCGAATACGCCTTTTGCCCGTCATCCGTCACGATATTTCTCGCCGCTAAATGGTGTAATCCAATTTTGTTTCGGAAATGCGCGCAATGTCGAGTCCGGTCGCCTCACGGCAGAGATCCTCGATGGTGATCTTATCGAGCCGGGTCATCATTTCCTCGCGCATCTCATCCCATATGGGTCTCAAAACCTGATTCGCCAAATCCGATTCGCCACCTTCGGACTCTGTCTCGTCCATATTTTCCAGCTCGCGCACCACTCGCGCGATTTGCCCGAGGGTGATGCGCCGGCGCTCGCGGGCGAGGAGATAGCCGCCGCGCGGGCCGCGCACGCCGCGCAACACGCCGGCATGGACGAGGCGCTGCATCACCTGTTCGAGATAACGGTGCGGCACGCCTTGGCGCTTGGCGATCTCGCGGCTGCGCACCGGTTGCGATCCGCCGTTATAGGCAATATCGACCACCGATTCGACCGCATAGACGAGCTTTTTCGAAGGATCCAGCATAAGTGCGACCCTAACCCTGCTCAGCGCCGAGGCCGGTCGAGCCGAAGCCGCCGGCGCCGCGCTCTGATTCGGGCAGGCTTTCCGCTTCGGCGAGACGGGCGCGCGCCACCGGCGCCACGACAAGCTGGGCGATGCGCATGCCGCGCGTCACGGTGAACGGTGCCTCGCCGTGATTGATCAGCACCACGCCGATCTCCCCGCGATAATCGGAATCGATGGTGCCCGGGCTGTTGAGCAGAGTAAGACCGTGTTTCAGCGCGAGGCCCGAGCGCGGCCGCACTTGCGCTTCGTAACCGTCTGGCAGCGCCATACAGAATCCGCAGGGCACCAGGCGGCGCTCGCCCGGGGCGAGCTCCGCCTCGTCCTCGATCGCCGCCATGAGATCGAGCCCGGCACTGCCGCTGCTGGCATAGGCGGGAAGCGCCATATCGGCGCCATGGGGCAGGCGGCGCACTTGGAGGTCGATCACGCCGCTCACGCCGCCGGTCCCAAGGCCTGGGCGATACGCTCGGCCAGGCGCGCGGCGACATCGAGCTTGCTGGTATGGGGCCAGTCCTCGACGCCGGCATCGCCTTCCGCGCCGGTGAGTAGATGAATCTTGTTGTGATCGCCGCCGAATGTGCCGGTCTCGGGCGACACATCATTCGCCAGAATCCAGTCGCAGCCCTTCGAAGCGAGCTTGGCGCGGGCATAGGCGACGACATCGTCGGTCTCGGCGGCGAAGCCGATGACCAGCCTTGGCCGGTCGTTCTCGCGCGCCGCCAGGGTCGCCAGAATATCGGGGTTTTCGACCAGGCTCAGATCGGCCGGCGATGCAGTGGCGGTTTTGTCCTTTTTGAGCTTTTGCCCATGCGCCGTCTCTGGGCGCCAATCCGACACCGCGGCCGCGCAGATGGCGACATCGACCGGCAGGGCGCCGATACAGGCCTCCAGCATATCGCGCGCGGTCTCGACATGGACCGTCGCCACGCCGGGCGGATCGGCCTCGGCGCTCGGCCCGGAGACCAGGGTGACATCCGCACCGAGGCGCGCGCAGGCGCCGGCGATGGCATGGCCCTGCTTGCCGGAGGAGCGGTTGGCGATATAACGCACCGGATCGATCGGCTCATGGGTCGGGCCGCTGGTCACCAGGGCGCGCATGCCGGAAAGCGGACCACCCAGGGCTTTCCCGATGGCGAGCAGAATTTCCGCCGGTTCGGCCATGCGGCCGATACCGATTTCGCCCTCGGCAAGCTCGCCATGGGCCGGCCCGACGGTCATTACCCCGTCACTCTGGAGGCGGGCGATATTGCGCTGGGTTGCGGCATCCTCCCACATCCGGCTGTTCATCGCCGGCGCGACGAGGACGGGGCGGTCGGTCGCGAGCAGCACGGTGGTCGCCAGATCGTCGGCGATGCCGTGGCTCATCTTGGCGAGAATATCCGCGGTCGCCGGCGCGACGACGACGAGATCGGTTTCGCGCGCGAGGCGGATATGGCCGATTTCGCTTTCGTCGGTGAGCGAGAAAAGATCGTCATAGACCTTCTCGCGCGCCAGGGAAGCGACGGATAGCGGCGTCACGAACTGGGCTCCGCCCTTGGTCAGAATAGGCCGCACATGAGCGCCGCCGGCGCGCAGGCCGCGAATCAATTCCAAGCTTTTATAGGCCGCAATTCCGCCGGAAATAATCAGCAGAACACGAAGATTGGCAAGCACGGACGTAATTCCAACTAATTCCCAAAAAGAATCTGTAGATAACCTAAATCGCCGCAGATCAAAGGGCAAGCCAGGATCGTTGGAAGCCACAATATGTGGTAGAAAACTCCGCTCCCGACGCAAGGCGGATCATGATCTATCGGCGGCCAATATTCCGGACCATGGGCGATACCGCGCTCAATATCGAGTTCGGCGACGAGACCAGCATCGTGCTCAATTTCCGCATATTGGCGCTCGATCTCGCGATTCGCGAGAACCCGCCGCCGGGACTGGTCGAGACCAATCCGCAGGTTCGCACCCTTGGCATCGTTTATGACCCGCTGGCGACGACCCTGGCCAAAATGACCGCCGCGCTGACGGAGATGGTCGAAGCGGCGGGCGATGTCGTGGAGCTGCAGAGCCGCAAGCTAATCATCCCGGCCTATTATGACGACCCCTGGTCGCGCGAATGCGCCGAGGCCTTCGGCGTGCGCAACAACATGGAATATATCGCCGAGTTCAACGATATGACGGTGCCAGAGGTGATCGCGGCGCACACCGCGTGCGACTATTGGGTCACCGGGGTTGGCTTCGTGCCGGGCGCCTTCATGTCCTACGCCATGGACCCGCGTTTGCGCATCGGCGCGCCGCTCTATCGCACGCCGCGAAGCTGGACCCATGCGCGCCTCCTCAATTTCGGCGGCACCACCTCGACGATCTATCCCATTCGCGTGCCCGGCGGCGGTCAATTGTTCGGCCGCACGCCGATCAATATTTTCGAACCGCAACAAAAGAACGCCGTCTTCGCCGACGGCCCCGTCCTCGCCAAGGCCGGCGACCGGCACCGCTACCGCGCCATTTCGCGCGAGGAATATGACGAAATCCGCGCCGAGGTCGAAGCCGGGCGCTACGACTATCAGGTGGAAGAAGACAGCTTCGACTGCGCCGGTTATGCCGCCTGGCTCGAATCCCTCGGCGAGCCAGCGGAACTGAGAGACCCGGACGCCAGCTGGAGCCTCGAGTGATGCTGGAAATCCTCAAGGGCGGTTTGCATACCACCGTTCAGGATATGGGCCGCCAGGGCGGCCAGTCGCTCGGCATTCCGCCCTCCGGCGCGCAGGACGGATTCGCCCTCCGTATCGCCAACCTGCTGGTCGGCAATCCGGGCGGCGGGCCGTTGATATTGCGCGGCGATCCCGGTGCAGCCGGGCTCGAAATCACCATGGGCGGTCTTGAAGTGCGCGCCGGTGCGGATTTGCTCATCGCGCTCACCGGTGCCGATATGGCGGCGAATTGCGATGGCGAGCCGGTGCCGCTTTGGCGGGCGTTCCTGCTGCGCGCCGGCCAGACGCTGGCTTTTGCGATGGCCAAATCCGGTGCCCGCACCTATGTGGCGGTGCATGGCGGGATTGACGTGCCGCCCTATCTCGGCAGCCGCGCGACCCATGCCGGCGGCCGGTTCGGCGGCTTCGAAGGCCGCGCCCTTAAAGAGGGCGATCAACTGCCCGTCGGCCCGGCCGGGGCCGATATCGAGGCCCTCGAGAGCCGCCGTCTTCGCCCGAAGCTGATACCGGCCTATGGCGGTTGCCGGAAGGTGCGGGTGGTGCGCGGCCCGGAAGCGCATCTCTTCACTGAGGAGAGCGAAGCCAATTTCTACGCCACGGAATGGCGGCTCAATCCGAAATCGGACCGCACCGGCATGCGCTTTATCGGCCCGGAACTGAGCTTCCGCCCGGGCCGGCCGAAATATCTCATCAAGGAAGCCGGCGAGGACCCGTCCAATCTGGTGATCGATCCGGGCGCGCCGGTCGGCACCATTCAGGTGCCCTCCGGGGTCGAGCCCATCGTTCATTGCGTGGATGCGCCCAGCATCGGCGGCTATGCCCGGATCGGCACGGTGATTTCGACCGACATGTCGGCGGTCGGCCAGTTGCAGCCGCTGCAATATGCGCGCTTCGTGCCGATCAGCCACGATCAGGCGGTGGCGGCCCTCAAGCAGCAGGAAAGCCTAATTTCCAAAAGCAGCATCCTGGCGTAACCGCGGCGGCGGCGGTTCAGATGAGCTGCAAAATCAGCAAGGCCGCCAGCAGGGCGGCGATCAGGCCGAGCGCCGCATGGATGCCGGCCAGGCGACCGGGTTTTCCCGCGCGGGGCGGCGCCTGGACATTGGGCAATTCGCCATTTTCGAATTTTTCCAGGGCCGATTCAACGCGTTCCAACATGCGGGGGACGCGCCTGATCGCGGCGACAGTGTCGCTCACCGCGTCTTTCACGCGCGCCTCCGGGCCCAGATTGTGACGCGCCCAGCGTTCGATCTGCGGCCGGGCCAGAGCCCACATATTCTCTTCCGGGCTGAGCCGGCGGCACAGCCCCTCGGCCATCAGCAGGGTCTTTTGCAGCAGAAGTAGCTGCGGCTGGGTTTCCATCTCGAAGGTTTTGGTCACCTTGAATAAATGACCCAAGAGCGTGCCGAGAGAGATTTCATGCAGCGGCTTGCCGAGGATCGGCTCGCCGATCGAGCGAATGGCCTGGGTGAAGGCGGGCTTCGATTTGTCGCGCGGCACATAGCCGGCCTCGAAATGCACCTCCGCCACCCGCTCGTAATCGCTGATCAGAAAGCCGAGTAGCATTTCCGCGAGATAGCGCCTGGTGTCCCGGTCGAGCCGGCCCATGATGCCGAAATCGACCGCATTGACCCGGCCCTGATCGTCGACCAACAGATTGCCGGCATGAAGATCGGCGTGGAAAAAGCCGTCTTCGAAGACCTGGCGAAAAAACGCGCCCGCGGCGATCTTGAGAATTTCGCGCGGATCGTGGCCCGCCTCGACCAGCTTGTCGCGCTCGTCGATGGAGACGCCCTCGATGCGCTCCAGGGTTAAGACGCGCTGGCTGGTGCGCTGCCAATCCACCGCCGGCACCTGGTACATCTCATCGTCGGCGAAATTCTCGCGGATTTCCGACGCCGCCGCCGCTTCGATCCTGAGATCCATTTCCATCGCGACGCTTTCCGCGAAAGTACGGATCACCTCGACAGGCTTGAGCCGGCGCCAGGCCGGCAGAGCGCGTTCGGAAAGCGCGGCCAACCAATAAAACAGCTCCAAATCCCGCGCGAAGGCCTGCTCGATGCCGGGCCGGAGGATTTTCACCGCCACCGGGTCGCCCTCGACGGTGCGCGCGAGATGGACCTGGGCGATGGAGGCGGCGGCGACCGGCTCGATATCGAATTCTGAAAAAAGCTCCTCGAGCGGCCGGTCGAACTCACTTTCGACGATACGCTTTGCCGCCCGGCCGCTGAACGGCGGCAAGCTGTCCTGCAGTTCCGAGAGTTCCTGCGCCACCTCCTCGCCGATCAGATCGGGCCGGGTGGAGAGCGCCTGGCCGAACTTGATGAAGCTCGGGCCGAGAACCTGCAGGGCGGCGGCAAGGCGCGCGCCGCGCCGGCCCAGGCCGCGCCGCCTCGGCGCGAGGCCAGCGATCCAGGTGACCGAAGGTGCGATCTTTGCGTCGGTCAGGAGAAAAAGCGCGTCATAGCGCCCGAGTGTCCAGGTGACACGCACCAAGCGTCCGATATTTTTGAGCGTCCGCCGCATCGTTCAGGACAGCCGCGTTCAGATACGCCAGCCGGAGTGGAGCGCCGCGATACCGCCGCTCAACGGGCGCCAGGTCACGCCGCCAAAGCCGGCCTCGCGCATCATTTCAGCGAACTGCGCCGGCGGCGGGAAGCGGCGGATGCTTTCCACCAGATAGCGGTACGACTCCCGGTCGCCGGCGACGATACCGCCGAGCGCCGGAATGACCGAGAAGGAATAGATCTCGTAGAGCCGGTCGAGGCCGGGCATCTGCTCGGGGCTGAACTCCAGGCAGAGAAAGCGCCCGCCCGGCTTCAACACCCGAGCCGCCTCCGCCAAGGCCTTCTCGATATGGGTGAAATTGCGAATGCCGAAGGCATTGGTGTAGGCGTCAGCGCTGCTTGAAGCCAGCGGCAGCGCTTCGCCATTGCCGACCAGCCAGTCGACACCGGAGACGATGCCCTGGTCCCAGCCGCGCGTGCGGCCCTGGGCGACCATATTCTCGCTCAAATCGCAGACGATGATGCGGCCGTCGCCCTTGAGGCGCGCATGGACGCGAAAGGCGATATCTCCGGTGCCGCCGGCAATGTCGACGAGGCACATGCCGGGCTTGGGCTGGAGCCAGTCGATCATTTCGCGTTTCCACAGGCGGTGAGCGCCGGCGCTCATGAGATCGTTCATGAGGTCGTAGCGCTTGGCGACCCGGTCGAACAGGCCGCGCACGAGCTGCGGTTTTTCCTCCGCCTCGACGCGGCGATAGCCGAAATCGACCTCGGCGCCGCCGTCGCTCTCTTTGTTGGTCTCCGCCATGCGCGAAGGATAGCCTAGCGTCCCCGGAGGCGCTACGTTACGCGCCATGCCAGAATTGCCCGAAGTGGAAACGGTCCGACGCGGCCTGGAGGGCCGCATTGTCGGCAAACGCATAGCCCATGCCGAGGCGCGGCGGCCAACCCTGCGCATTCCGCTGCCGGAGAATTTCGCCGCGCGCATGACCGGCCGGCGGTTCGAGCGGCTTGAGCGGCGCGGCAAATATATCCTTGCCTATCTCGATGACGGCGCGGTGCTGATCATTCATCTCGGCATGTCGGGCCGGATCACCCTCCAGGGCGCCGGCGCGGAACCGGCGGGGCGGCACGATCATGTGGTTTTCCGCATGGAGGACGGCACGGTTGCGACCTATAACGACCCGCGCCGCTTCGGCCTGATGACCATGTGCCGCGAAGCCGAGGTCGACGAACACCGCCTGCTCGCCAGCATGGGCGCCGACCCGCTTGGCAATGAATTTAACGGCCCCTATCTGGCGGCGCGCCTCAAAGGCAAGCGCACGCCGATCAAGGCGGCGTTGTTGGATCAGAAGATTGTCGCCGGGCTCGGCAATATATATGTCTGCGAAGCGCTGTTCGACGCCGGCCTTAGCCCGAGGCGCTCAGCCCATACGGTGCAGGGCGGGCGCGCCGAGCGGCTATCGGTGACGATCCGCCAGGTGCTCGACCGGGCACTCCAGGCCGGCGGCTCGTCGCTCCGGGATTATGTTCAAGCGAGCGGCGAATTGGGTTATTTTCAGCATCAGTTTTCGGTTTATGGGCGCGAGGGGGAGCCTTGCCCGAAATGCGACTGCGGATCCACCGTCAAGCGCATCGTGCAAAGCGGGCGCTCGACCTTCTATTGCGCCAAGCGCCAGCGCTGATCGCCGGCGCTGTTTTCATGCTGGCGGCGGCCGCGGCGAAGGCCGAGGACGAATCAGGCGGATTTCTCGCCGCCATTCAAGATGTCCCCCTGATGGCGGAGCTAACGGAAGACCGCGCGGCGGCGCTCGATTTCGACAAGCCCGACGGCCGCCTGATCGAGGCCTATGCTTACGGCGCGGTCAGCGTGGAGGACGCCAGTGGCTTCTATCTCGCCGTCATGCCGGAATTTGGCTGGCAAATCGTCGAGGGGCTTGTTTTTTCGCGCGAAGGCGAGATGTTACGCATAGAATTCATACCGGAAGAACGCTCCCTGGTGGTTCGGTTCGTTCTGTCACCCGGTTAATCGCAATAATCAGAAAGAGAGGCGCCCGCAATGGCGGGCGCGGAAGACGGAGCAATAGCTATGTCCTATGAAAACATCATCCTCGACCGTAGCGAACGGGTCGCGAAGATCACGCTCAATCGGCCCAAGGCGCTGAATGCGCTCAATTCAGAACTGATCGCCGAGCTGAACGCGGCGCTCGATGATCTCGAAGCCGATAACGCCATTGCGGTGATCGTTATCACCGGCAGCGAAAAGGCCTTCGCCGCCGGCGCCGATATAAAGGAAATGCAGACCAAGAATTTCGTCGACGCCTATTCGGGGGATTTTATCGGCCCGTGGGAGCGCGTGACGCGCTGCCGCAAGCCGGTGATCGCGGCGGTCGCAGGATATGCCCTCGGCGGCGGCTGCGAGCTTGCCATGATGTGCGATTTCATCATCGCCGCCGAGAACGCCAAATTCGGCCAGCCGGAAATTACCCTGGGCGTCATCCCCGGCGCCGGCGGCACCCAGCGCCTGACCCGCGCGGTCGGCAAATCCAAGGCCATGGAAATGATCCTTTCCGGACGCATGATCGGCGCCGAGGAGGCGGAACGGGCAAATCTGGTCAGTCGCGTGGTGCCGGCGGACGAGCTTATGGAAGAGACCATGAAGGTCGCCGAGCGCATCGCGCATCTCTCGCAACCCGTTGTGGCAATGGCAAAATCCTCCGTCAACGCGGCGTTTGAGACGGTTCTGGCGGAAGGCGTGCGGTATGAGCGCGCGACCTTTTATGCGACATTTGCGACCGAGGATCAGAAGGAGGGCATGGCCGCCTTCATCGATAAGCGCGAACCATCTTTCGGCGACAAATAGCGTCGCAATAGAGGCCTCCGGCGCGGTTGACGGGGCGCGGGTGTGCCGATATAACCGCGCTTCCCGAAACAAAGAATTACAGGAACGCCATGGCGCACACTGTGCAGGCGAAAAAGCGGATCCGGCAGCTTAAAAAGCATACCGAAGCGAACCGCAAACGCATGAGCCGCATTCGCACCTATATGCGGAATGTCGAGCGCGCGATCGAAGACGGCGACAAGGGCGCCGCGCAAGACGCGTTGCGTGCGTTTCAGCCGGAAGTCATGCGCGGCGTCACCAAGGGTGTGCTCCACCAGAACACGGCGGCGCGACGCATCTCGCGTCTCAATAAGCGCGTCAAGGCACTCGCATAACGAGTCCCCTCCGCGATCTTCGCCGGCATTTTTCGGCGCGGCGAAAAAATTTTTCTTGTGTGACAAATTTCCTGCGGCGGCGATTTTCCGACTTCGCCGGGGGGTGAATTGCGGCTTGTCCTGAGACTCCAACCGCTTAGCTTTCGCCGCTCAGTTCGGGACTTATCGCGGCGGACGGCAAATGCGAAAAATAATTTTAACGTTCTTATTTCGGACCTGTTGCAAGCCCTTCGCCACCCCATTACTCTAGGATCACTCGGCGGAACAATCCGCCGGGACGCCAAAATCAAAGAAGGGTTTTTTTGCGACGCGCTAAAAAAAATAAGCGTCGCAAAAGGGGGAGGCTTGGCCGATTTTCCACAGCCATGAGCATTGTTGCCAATAATAATATCGCGCCGGGAGACGCCGTGGGGGCCGATCGCGACAATATAGATTTGCGAGCCAAAAAGCGGCTCGCGCCGGGCTCTACTTATGCGGGTGACGTAACCCCGCATGAGGCTTGGCAGATTCTCGCCGAGGACAGCGACGCGGTTCTGGTCGATGTGCGCACCGACGCGGAATGGAATTTCGTCGGTCTGCCCAATCTCGAATCGATCGGTAAGAAGCCGCTGCTGATTTGCTGGCAGCGCTATCCCGATATGGCCCGGAATCCGGACTTTGTTGGCGAAATGACGGCTGCCGGCGTGACGCAATCGGCGTCGGTGCTCTTCCTCTGCCGGAGCGGCGCGCGCTCGGCGGATGCCGCAAATCATTGCACCGCAGAGGGCTTCGGCCGGTGCTACAATGTGATCGAAGGCTTCGAGGGCCCGCCGGACGAGAGCAAACATCGCGGCAATGTTTCCGGCTGGAAAAACCGCGCACTACCATGGGTTCAAGGCTGAGCGATGCCGGACGACAGTAAAACCGCTCACCCCCTCCACCAGGAACAGTGGTCCGCCATCCGCACGCACCTGCAGGAAGAGTTGGGCGATGCCGCGTTTCGCAGTTGGCTAAAGCCGCTCACGCTGCGGCGCATCGATAATGGCGAGGCGCTGGTGACTGCGCCGTCGCGCTTTTTACGCGACTGGGTGAGCGCGCGCTATGCCACGCGGATCGCCGAGCTGTGGTGCGAGATGAACCCGGATGTCAGTGCGGTGACGGTCGAAGTGGGCGTGATCGGTGGCGTCCTGCCGGAGGCTCAGACCACACAAGACGCAAATGCCGAGACCCCGGGGGCCATTACGCCGGTGGAGGATGCCGCGCCGCGCGGGGCCAATTTGCGCCTGCGCGCCGCCGAAGAAGAAAATGACGGTCTCTCCTCGCCGCTCAATCCGCGCTTCAGCTTCACGGATTTCGTCGTCGGCAAACCGAACGAGTTCGCCCATGCCGCCGCGCGGCGCGTCGCCGAGGCGGATAAGGTGCCGTTTAATCCGCTTTACCTCTATGGCGGCGTCGGCCTCGGCAAGACCCATCTCATGCACGCCATCGCGCGCCACATCCGCGAGCGCGACCCGAGCCGCCGGGTGCTTTATCTCTCGGCCGAGAAATTCATGTACCACTTCGTCCGGGCGGTTCGCTACAAGGACACCATGGCCTTCAAGGAGCAGTTCCGCTCCGCCGACGTGCTGATGATCGACGATGTCCAGTTCATCTGCGGCAAAGACAGCACACAGGAAGAATTTTTCCATACTTTCAATGTGTTGATCGACCATAACCGGCAGGTCGTGATCTCCGGCGACCGTTCGCCGTCGGACCTCGACGCGATGGAGGAGCGCCTGCGCTCGCGCCTCGGCTGGGGGCTGGTCGCCGATATTCATGCCACCACTTATGAGCTGCGCCTCGGTATTTTGCTGGCGAAAATCGAAGCCATCGGCATTGTCGACGTACCGCGCGAGGTTTTGGAATTTCTCGCCCGGCGCATCACCAGCAATATCCGCGAGCTGGAAATGGCGCTCAACCGGGTGACCGCCCATGCCACCCTGGTGGGCCGCGAAATCGATCTGGAAATGGCCCAGGAGGTTTTGCGCGACGTTTTGCGCGCCAGCGAGCGGCGCATCACCATCGAGGAAATCCAGCGCCGGGTGGCGGAGCATTACAATATCAAGCTGTCGGAAATGTCGTCCGAACGGCGCGCCCGGGCCGTCGCCCGCCCGCGTCAGGTGGCGATGTTCCTCAGCAAGCAATTGACCTCCCGCTCGCTGCCCGAGATCGGCCGCAAATTCGGCGGGCGCGACCACACCACCGTGATGCATGCGGTGCGCAAGATCGAGGAATTGCGCCAGAGCGACGCCGCCATCGCGGAAGACGTGGAACTCCTCAAACGGGCGCTGGAAAGCTAGCCGCGAAAGCCCCGCGAACGGGCCAAATCCGCGCCTGAATCCGCGCCCGACCGGCGCGGTTTTTTGTGCCGAATCCGGCCTTTATCTGGTATATTTCGGCATTATGGGAAGGGCTCGATTCGCAAGCTCGGAAAGACTGTCCGAGCGGCGTGTTTTGCGCTAATCGGCATGCCCGATCGAAACAAAAAAATAGCTGATTCGCCATGAAATTGACCATTGAACGGAGTGCGTTGCTGAAGTCCCTCGGGCATGTTCAGAGCGTGGTGGAGAAACGCAATACCATCCCCATTCTGTCCAATGTCCGGCTCGACGCCGGCGATGACGAGAAAATGCACCTCACGGCGACGGATATGGATCTCGCGGTGATCGAAGCCGCGCCGGCGAGCGTGGCGCAGTCCGGCGCCACCACGACCTCAGCCCATATGCTCTATGACATCGTGCGCAAACTGGCCGAGGGCTCGCAGATCGAGATTTCGCTGATCGAGGATGGCGGCAAGCTGGAGGTCCGCTCGGGCCGCTCGCGCTTCACCCTGGCCTGCCTGCCGGTCGAGGATTTCCCGGTCATGGCCGAGGGCGATCTGGCGCACCGGTTTTCGATTTCCGCAGCCGAACTCCGGCGCCTGATCGACAAGACCGGTTTCGCCATCTCCACCGAGGAAACCCGCTACTATCTGAACGGCATCTATGTGCATGCCGCAGATGAGGATGGTGCGAAGAGCCTGCGGGCCGTGGCGACCGACGGCCACCGGCTGGCGCGGGTCGATACGGCCCTGCCGGCGGGAGCGGAAAACATCCCCGGCGTCATCGTGCCGCGCAAGACCGTGGCCGAGCTGCGCAAATTGATCGAAGAGAGCGACGGCGAGGTGATGGTTGCGCTGTCGGACAGCAAAATCCGTTTCGCCTTGGACGGTGCCATTCTTACCTCCAAGCTGATCGACGGCTCCTTCCCCGACTATGAGCGCGTCATCCCCTCGGGCAATGACAAGATCCTGACGGTCGACAACAATGCCTTTACCCAGGCGGTCGACCGGGTATCGACGATTTCGACCGAGAAATCGCGCGCCATCAAGATGACCTTGGAAGAATCGCAGATGACCCTCTCGGCCAACAGCCCGGATGCCGGCGCCGCCTCGGAAGATATCGAGGCCCAGCACAATCTGGACAGCATCGAGATCGGCTTCAATTCGCGTTATGTGCTCGATATGGCCAAGCAAATCGGCGGCGAAACCATCGAGTTCCGCCTGGCGGATTCGACATCGCCCACCCTGGTACGCGATTCGGAAGACGAGAATGCCGTTTATGTCATCATGCCCATGCGGGTTTAGGTGAGCGTCGCACTGTCTTATCCTGCGCAATCCGGTTCGCCCCGCGCGCCGCGTCTCGCCATCAGCCGTGTGAGTTTGAGCGATTTTCGCTGCTACGCCACTCTCCGCATCGAACCAGCGCCCGGGCTCGTGGTTCTCACCGGGGCAAATGGCGCGGGCAAAACCAACCTTCTGGAGGCGCTGTCGCTCTTGAGCCCGGGACGCGGCTTGCGCGGTGCCCGCCTCGCGGATATTTCGCGCCGCGACGCGACCCAAGCGGAAGAGGCAGCCGGCGCGGCGGGTCAATGGTCCGTTGCGGCTGAATTCGCCACGCCGCACGGGCCGCTTTCGGTCGGCGTCGGATGGGCCGAGGCCGATGGCGAACGGCGTGTGGTGCGCATCGATGGCGAGCCCGCGCGCGGCCAAACCGCGCTTTCGGAACATGTATCGATGGTCTGGCTGACGCCGGCCATGGACCGGCTCTTTGTCGACGCGCCGGCCGGCCGGCGGCGCTTTCTCGACCGGCTGGTCTTCGCCTTCGATCCGGCCCATGCCGGGCGCCTGCAGGCCTATGACAAGGCGCGCCGCGAGCGCACCCGGCTGTTGCGCGATCAGCGCCTCGACGATAGCTGGCTCAGTGCGCTGGAGCGTAATATGGCGGAGCGCGCCGTGGCCATCGCCGCCGCGCGCCTCGATCTGGTGGAACGGCTGAGGCGTGCGCTCAGTGAGGATACCGGCGCCTTCCCGCAGCCGGAAATCGCCGTTCGCGGCGATATCGAATATTCGCTTGAGGCGCATCCGGCGCTCGAGGTCGAAGACCGCTATCTGCAGGCGCTGCGCGAAGCGCGCGCGCGCGACGGCGAAAGCGGCACCTGCGACGGGGTGCACCGCAGCGACCTCTCCGCCCGGCTGAGCGCCGATGGCCCCGAGGCCGAGCAGGCCTCGACCGGCGAGCAGAAAGCCATTCTGATCTCTCTCATTCTCGCCCATGGCCGCCTGCTCGCGCGCCTGAGGGGCCGGGTGCCGGTGCTGCTGCTCGATGAAATTGCCGCCCATCTCGACGCGCCGCGCCGCGCCGCCCTGTTCGATGCCATCGGCGAGCTCGGCGCCCAGGCCTGGATGACCGGTACGGACGAATCCCTCTTCGCGCCGCTCGACGGCCGCGCGCAATTCTATTGCGTGGCCGAAGGCCAAATTTCACCAGGGGCGAGCGATGGCTGATCCCAGCGCCGATCCCATGGCCACCGCCAGCGAGGACATCGCCACCGGCGATACGGAAGATCGCTACGGCGCCGATTCCATCAAGGTGCTGCGCGGCCTCGATGCGGTGCGCAAGCGCCCGGGCATGTATATCGGCGATACCGATGACGGCTCGGGTCTGCATCGTATGATCTATGAGGCGGTGGACAATGCGGTCGACGAAGCGCTCGCGGGCTATTGCGACGCGGTCGATGTCGTCCTCAACGCCGACGGCTCGGCCACGGTGCGCGACAATGGCCGCGGCGTGCCGACCGGCATTCACGAAGAAGAAGGCGTCTCCGCCGCCGAAGTCATCATGACCAAGCTCCATGCCGGCGGTAAGTTCGACCAAAACACCTACAAGGTCTCGGGCGGCCTGCACGGCGTCGGCGTCTCCGTCGTCAACGCGCTCTCCGATTGGCTTGAGTTGCGCGTCTGGCGCGACGGTTCGGAACATTTCATGCACTTCCGCGAAGGCGAGCCGGAGGCGCCGCTCGAAGTGACCGGCAAATCCAAGCGCAGCGGCACGGAGGTCCGCTTCCTGCCGTCGAGCAATGTGTTCAGCAAGATCGATTTCGATTTCGACATCCTCGAACACCGCCTGCGCGAGCTTGCCTTTCTCAATGCCGACGTCAAGATCACCCTGACCGACGAGCGCGCGGCGGAGCCGAATGTCTCCGAGCTGCGCTATGCCGGCGGCATCCTCGCCTATGTTGAATATCTCGACCGCGCCAAGCAGACGCTCATCGACGGCGCCATCACCTTCAAGGACGACAGGGACGATATCGTCGTTCAGGTGGCGATGCAGTGGAACGATAGCTATCACGAATCGGTGCTGTGCTTTACCAACAATATCCGCCAGGCGGATGGCGGCACCCATCTCGCCGGCTTCCGCGGCGCGCTCACCCGCTGCATCAACAATTACGCGGCGGCGAGCGGCCTGGCCAAACGCGAGAAGATATCGATCTCCGGCGACGATGCGCGCGAAGGGCTCACCTGCGTGCTATCGGTCAAGGTGCCGGATCCGAAATTCTCCTCGCAAACCAAGGAGAAGCTGGTCAGCTCGGAGGTCCGCCCGGTGGTCGAAGCCGTTGTCGGCGACCGCCTCGGCCAATGGTTCGAGGAGCATCCCAACGAGGCCAAATCGGTCATCGGCAAGGTGGTCGAAGCGGCGGCGGCGCGCGAAGCGGCGCGCAAGGCGCGCGAGCTGACCCGGCGCAAAGGCGTACTCAGCGTCTCCAGCCTGCCCGGCAAGCTCGCCGATTGCCAGAAGCGCGATCCGAAGAAATGCGAA
>CAZUVO010000008.1:29897-39433 GCA_964623955.1 uncultured Rhizobiaceae bacterium | reverse complement strand
GTCAGCGAAGCGAAATACGAATATAAGACCGACCGCGATGGCGACCGCAAGAACCACGACGCCTGCGAGAAGGCGAAGATTGGCGGTCAAACGGCGCCGCTCGGTTTTGCTTTCAAACAGGTCGATTTCCGACATGGCGTAACCTCTATGGGGTGCGGACGGGCTCTAAGAATGCATTATGGTTAAGAATTATAGTTTACGGAACGCCATATTGCTCTCCAACTTTTGATCGCGCCATCTGGGATCGGAGGGGATAGCGCGCTATACTGAGGGGCGCATTTGTGAAGCTCGCGAGGTTCGCATTGTTTTTGTCGGCGTATCGAAATTGGCCAAGCCGTTTTCTGGCGCTCGTCATGGTCGGCGCGCTGCTGTTCGCCGTCTCCGGCGCGGTGAGCGATGCCGACGCCGCGAGCAAGTCCAGCAAGCTGTTCGGCACCAAGGAAGTGCGCAACAAGAACCTCAAACCCTTCCCCAAATGGACCGGCATGTTGAAGCGCTATTTCAAGGAAGGCGCGCTCGGCGAAGGGGATTGCACCAGCGCGACCTTCAATGCCTGCCATCTCGCCGAGTGGCAGCAATTCCTTAATTCGCTGGAGGGCAAGAAAGTCGTCAAGCAGGTCAAGGCGATCAACAATTATCTCAATGGCGTGAAATACATCACCGATATCCGCAATTGGGGGGTCGATGATTATTGGGCCACGCCGATCCAATTCAGATCGCAGAATGGCGATTGCGAGGATTACGCCATCGCCAAATATATGTCGCTGCGCGCCATCGGTTTTCCCTTGGACAAGATGCGCATCGTCGTCGTGCAGGACGAAAATCTCGGCGTCGCGCACGGCATTCTCGCCGTCTATATCAACAACAAACCCTATATTCTCGACAATCAGATCAAACAGATTCTGCCGAGCAAGAAGATCCATCACTACAAACCGTTCTTCTCCGTGAATGAGAAATATTGGTGGCTGCACCGCGGCTAGCCGGCAGCGGCGTTGCCGCACGTGGCGGAGAGAACTAAGCTCGCTTTCGAATCCTGTCTTCCCGTGATGCCGAAACAAGAAGCGGAAGCGCGACCTTGAGCGAACCCCGTCTCGACCAAGACGCCCCGAGCACGCCATCGGGCGGCGCGACGCCGACCAAGGCGGATCATCATTTCGTGCGCAAATTCGCCTCCAGCATGCCGGCGCATATCGCCGAGAGTTTTTCCGATGCGCAGCTCCGCGCCATCATCCGCGCTTATGGGGTGCGCAGCTGGGGCCGGCACACGATCGACATCCGCTTTACCTTGCCGGTGCTGGCGCGAACCTATTATTTCGTCATGCTCGGCGGTATCGACAAACGGCCGCGCAGCCGCAACCGCGCCGAGCGCCATTCCCATCCGCTCGCGACGCTCGGCAATATGCTGTTTCTCCTGTTCGTCCTGTTGCTGTTGGTGTGCTTCGTGCTCGGCGCCTTTTATGTTCTCAAATCGGCATTCGGCCTGAATGTCGCGCCGGGCTTTTCGCTCGGCATTTGGGACAGCCTCACCTCCGGCGTGACCGGCCGGTGACGGTGCATCCGGTCATTCTGTGCGGCGGCTCGGGCACAAGGCTCTGGCCGCTCTCGCGCGCCAGCCATCCGAAGCAGTTGCTGCGTCTCGTCGGCGGCGAGACCATGGTGCAGGACACGCTGCGGCGATTTTCCGGCGACGGTTTCGCCCCGCCCCTCCTGATCAGCAACGAGGCGCAGCGCTTTATTCTCGCCGAGCAGGCGCGCGAGATCGGCCTCGCTCCGGCGCGCATCGTGCTTGAGCCGGTCGGGCGCAACACGGCGCCGGCGGCCGCGATCGCCGCGCTGATGCTGAGCGAAAACGCCGAGCACGCGCTGATGCTGCTCGCCCCTGCCGACCATGTGGTGGCGGATGCCGCGGGTCTGCGCGCGGCCATCGCGGCGGCCAAACCGCTCGCCGAGGACGGCCATCTGGTGACCTTCGGCGTCACCCCGGACGCGCCGGAAACCGGTTATGGCTATATCCGCCAGGGCGGCGCCATCGATGGCGGGCCGGGCCATGAGGTGGCCGAGTTCGTCGAGAAACCGGATTTGCCGCGCGCGCGGGACTATCTCGCGAGCGGCGATTATCTCTGGAACAGCGGCATATTTCTGTTTTCCGCCGGCGCCTATTTGGCCGAGCTTGAGCGCCGCCGCCCGGACATGCTCACCGCCTGCCGCGACGCGCTCGCCGAGGCGGCGGCGGAGACCGATTTCCTCCGCCTCGCCGAGGCGCCCTTTGCCGCGATCGACGGCGATTCGATCGATTACGCGGTGATGGAGCAATGCGAACGGGCGGCGGTGATGCCGATCGATGTCGGCTGGAGCGATGTCGGCTCGTGGCACGCCCTATGGCAGGCGGGCGAACGGGATGAAGCGGGCAATCTCATCGAGGGCGATGTCATCGCGGAGGGCTGCTCGGGTTCCTATATCCGTAGCGACGGCCCGCTGGTTGCCGCCCTCGGCCTCGACAATATCGCCCTGGTCGCCACCAAGGACGCCATCCTGGTAGCGCCGATGGACAAGACCGACGCGGTGCGCGACGTGGTGCGCCAGCTATCGGAGAAAGGCCGCCCGGAAGGATCGGAGCATCTTCGCGTTGCACGCCCGTGGGGCGCCTTCGAGGGTCTGCGCCAGGGACCCGGCTTTCAGGTCAAGCTGCTGACGGTCAATCCCGGCGCCGGCATTTCGCTGCAATATCACAATAAGCGCGCCGAACATTGGGTGGTGGTGGCGGGCCGCGCCCGGGTCACCCGCGATTCGGAAGTACTGGACCTCAACGCCAACCAATCGACCTATATCGCGACCGGCGTTCACCACCGCCTCGAAAATCCCGGCGACGAGCCGCTTCACGTCATCGAGGTGCAAAGCGGCGACTATCTCGGCGAAGACGATATCGTCCGCTTGGAAGACCGCTACGGCCGCACCACCATGACGGAGTGAGCGTAGCGGCGGACGACGCGATAGGCATTGTCGCCGAGCAGGAAATCCGCGAGACCGGCGCGGCGCGCGGCCATGACGATGGGATCGGCATCGATACGTTCCGCCATGACCAATATCTGCTCATGCACCGAGCCCTGGACCACCTTTAGTTCGAGCGTGACATCCTCAGGCACGAATTCCTCGGCGATTTTCCGCAGCTCTTCGCGCGCGGTGGCCGCGGCCTCCTCCCAGGCGCCTTCGGGAAAATAATGGCCGACCAGATTCATGCCCTGATCGGGCAGCACCGTTATGACATGGAGCGTGCCGCCGGAAATCTGCGCCATGCCGCAGGCGGCGGGCAGGGTCTTGTCCCAGGACGAACGCTCATTGAGATCGAGCGGCAGCAGAATATTTTCATACATGGCTTTTTCCCATCGGCTAAAGGTCCAAACTGATCATTTATCGGCCGGGCCGGAGCGGCGCTGGAGACGCCAACTGCCGGACCGCAGGCGCTGCTGACCGTAGAGCAGGGCGCAGGCGATCAACGCCAAACCCTGGATCGCCTCGCGCGGCAAATCGATCGGCTCGGCCAGGAAGGACGGGCGGAACAGCAGCACGCAGAGCCCGAGCAGCACGAGCCGTTCGATAATGCCGCAACGCTCGGCGAAAAATCCCTGGATGGCGGCGGCGAAGGAGAACATCGCCAGGAGCGACACCACGAATATCCAAATCAGGCGCAGCGGATCGTCGATCCAGAGAATCTCGCCGTCGCCCGCCACGCCGTCGATCATCAGAAGCTCGGTGTTAAAGAGGAAGATGAAGGGCAGGATCGCGGTGCGGAGATCGTAGGTGAAGCCCTGCACGCCGGTGCGGATCGGATCGGTGCGCCCGATCGCCGCCGCGGCATAGGCGGCGAGACCCACCGGCGGCGTATCATCCGCCAAGATGCCGAAATAGAACACGAAGAGATGCGCCGCGATAATCGGAAAGATCAGCCCGGCATCGCCGCCGAGGGTGACGATCACCGGCGCGGTCAGGGTCGCCATGACGATATAGTTGGCCGTCGTCGGCAGGCCCATACCGAGAATCATGCTGGTGATCGCGGTGAGGATCAGCATGAGATAGATATTGCCCATCGAGATGGTGTCGATCAGGGTGACGAAGCGCCCCACGAGGCCGGTGCTGGTCACCACGCCGACGATGATGCCTGCGCTCGCGGTGGCGACGCCGACGGCGATCATGTTGCGTGCGCCGCCGATCAGGCCGAGAAAAATATCCTTGATGCCGTCGACAAAGGCGACTCGCAGCGCCAGGCCCAAACTCTCGCCTTCCTGCGGCGTATGTCCGGCCCGGTGCCAGGCAAGCCAGGCGATGATGGGGCGCTGCACGACGATGATGACGGCAAGTGCCTCGATGGCGAACAGCGCCGAGGTGATCGCCGAGCGGCGCATGACCACGAGATAAATCACCAGCACCAAAATCGGCACCAGATAGTGAATGCCGCGGAGGAAAGTCTTGCCGAGACGCGGCAGCTCGGAGCGCGGGATGCGCTTGATGTCGAGTTTGCGCGCTTCGAGATGCACGACATAGAACAGCGCGATATAGGAGATCAGCGCCGGAATAAGGGCGGCGCGCACCACATCGAGATAGGGAATGCCGATGATCTCGGCCATGATGAAGGCCGCCGCGCCCATAATCGGCGGCATCAACTGGCCGTTGGTCGAGGCGGCGACCTCGACCGCGGCGGCCTTGTGCGCCGGCAGGCCGACCTTTTTCATCAGCGGAATGGTGAAGGTGCCGGTGGTCACCGTATTGGCGATGGACGAGCCGGAGACCATGCCGGTCAGCCCCGAGGCGACGACCGCCGCCTTGGCCGGGCCGCCCCGCATCCAGCCGAGGCCGGAGAAGGCGACATCGATGAAATATTTGCCGGCGCCGGCGCGGTCCAACAGCGCACCGAACAGCACGAAGAGAAAGACGAAATCGGTCGAGACGCCGAGCGGCACGCCGAAGATGCCGGTGGTCGAGAGATATTGGTCGTTGATGACATAATCGAGTGGAATGCCCCGGTGACGCAGAAATTGCGGCATGTAGGGGCCAAGGAAGCTATAGGCGATAAAGATGATGCCGAGGATCGGCAGCGCGGCGCCGAGCGCGCGGCGCGCCGCTTCGAGCAGCAGCACGATCATCACCACGCCGATCCACACATCCGGGACGCTCGGCAGTCCCTGACGCATGACGATGCCTTCGTAGTCCCACCAGATATAGAGCGCCGAGGCGGCGGCGGCGACGCCGAGGACGACGTCGAGCAGCGGAATGCGGCTCCGGAGCGAGCGCCGCGGGCGGGTGCGCGGTATGACCTTGCGGGTGAGCCTCACCCAAAATGGCGGACGGTTTTCGTTATAGGCGGGATAGGCGAGATAGACGAGAAGAATGGCAAAAGCGAGATGCCAAGCGCGGGCAATTGTGGCGTTGACCGGCTGATAGGCGATGTAGAGCTGGTAGCCCGACCAGGCGAGGCAGAGCAGCAGGATGGCGATGCGGGCAACGGGAAAATCGGGACTGCGCGGACCGCTTTCGACCTGGGCCACGATCTCCTGGGCCACGGCCTCGCCGTCCCTGGCACCGCTCTGGGGCGTCTTCCCGTTCTCTGGCCCGGGCTCCGCCATCCTTCACCCCGCCTTCGGTTGCTGCCTGTCGGCGCCAAAGCAAGGGGGCGGCAAATGCCGCCCCCGGTTACTTGTGCGAATGGTCTTTCTTATTTCCAGCCGCGCTCTTTGTAATATTTCAGGGCGCCCGCATGGAACGGCGCGGTCAGACCCCGCAGCATGGCCTTCGGCTCGAGCACGCGGAACGCCGCATGGGTTGCCTTGAGCTCGTCGAGATTCTCGAACACGGTCTTGACCAAATCATAGACCATCTCTTCCGAAGCGTTGGCGCTGGTCACCACGGTCGCCGTCACCGCATAGGTTTCGACACCCGCGTCGACGCCCTTATAGGTGCCGGCGGGAATTTCCGTCATGACGTAATAGGGCCGCTCGTCGACGAAGCCGTAAATCCCCGCATCGTTGATCGGAATGATCTTGATATCGGTGGAATTTGCCGGCTCTTCGATCGCGGCGGACGGATTGCCCACCGTGTAGAAGAAGGCGTCGATCTTCCTGTCGACCAGGGCACGGCTCGCTTCCTGCTGCTGCAAGCCCTGCGGATCGATATCGTTGTCCTTGTCGATGCCGTAGAGGCGCAGCACGTCCTCGGCATTGCCGCGCTGGCCCGAGCCGGGATTGCCGATATTGACCGTCTTGCCCTTGAGATCGGAGACGCTGTTGATGCCGGTGTCGGCGCGGGTGACCAGCAGCACGGTTTCCGGATGCATGCTGAAGACGCTGCGCAGATCCTCCATCGCCGCGCCCTGCCAGTCGCCCTGGCCGCGGAACGCCTCGAAATTACGGTCCGACTGGGCGACGCCGAAATCAAGCAGCGTGCGCTTGACGGCGCGGATGTTGAAAACCGAGCCCAGCGCCGGCCGGCCGACGCAGTTATATTTGTCGCCGCTATGCTTGTTGAGCAGATTGCAGACGTTCAAGGCGACTTGATAATAGACGCCGGTCACGGAACCGCCGCCGATCAAGATATCCTGTTCCGCCTTGGCCGGGGTGACCGCGAAACTTCCCGCCACTAACGCCACCGCAGCGGCGGCGGCCAATACCGCTCTTCGACCGATCATGATGCCTCTCCTCTTTTGAATGCTTTATGTGCCGCCCCAATTCCCGCTTCGAGCCGGCAAATCCTGATGGCGAACCGTAGCGGCGCGGCGGTTCGATTGCAACCGCGCCCATGAGAAGGGGATTGCCGCCGGTAATTTGCAGCGGTTCGCGGGCGATAGGCTATAATCCGAATCCACCGGGTCGGAAGACCCGGCCGTCGCAACGGAGCGCAAACAGAGTGAGCGAAACGCCACAATCGGACGGACCCGAACGCCCCAACCATTCCGCCATCGATAGCCTGATGCCGTCGGAAATGGCGCTGAAGGCGGAACGGGTCGGCGAGACCAAGGCCGGGCTCGATATGCCGCGTCTCTTTACCCTCGCCGTCCTCGCCGGCGCCTTCATCGCGTTCGGCGCCATGTTCGCCACCGTCACCGCCGCCGGCGCGGCGGACGCGCTGCCTTATGGCATCACCCATCTCCTGACCGGTCTTACATTCTCGCTCGGTCTCATCTTGGTCATTGTCGGCGGCGCCGAACTTTTTACCGGCAATGCGCTGATCGTCATGGCCTGGGCGGCCAAGCGGGTGAGCACCCTCAGCCTGCTGCGCAATTGGATTATCGTCCTCGCCGGCAATCTCGTCGGCGCCCTGGCGACGGCGGCGCTGATGTTCGCCGCCGGGCAATATGGTTTCGGCGGCGGCGCGGTCGGCGAGGCGGCGCTGGCGGCGGCGGCGGCCAAGGTCGAGCTCGGCTTCGGCCAGGCGCTGGCGCTCGGCATCTTGTGCAATGTGCTGGTCTGTCTCGCGGTCTGGCTTTGCTTTAGCGCGCGCACCGTGGCCGGCAAGGTGGCGGCGATCGTGCCGCCGGTCGCCGCCTTCGTCGCCGGCGGCTTCGAACATTCGATCGCCAATATGTATTTCCTGCCCCTCGGCCTGATGATCAAATCCGGCGCGCCCGACGGCTTCTGGGCCGATATCGGTGCGCAATCGGCGGATTATGGCGGACTGACGATCGAGAGCGTCATTCTCAATCTGGTGCCGGTCACCATCGGCAATGTCATCGGCGGCGGCGTGCTGGTCGGCGCGGTCTATTGGTTCGTCTATCTCCGCCGGCGCTAAAGCAAATCCCGAGCAGGCGAAATCGCCTGCGACGACGCATTTGCGTCAACAATAAGAATCGCTATTTGATCAGCTTGCTGAGTTCTTTGAACTCATCGCTGCCGGCGGCTTCGAGCCATTCGAACAGCACCATTTCGCTGGTCACGCACTGGGCGCCGAGGCGGGACAGGCGCGCGGCGCCGGCACTGCGGTTTTCCTCGGCGCGCGAGCCGCTCGCGTCGGTGACGAGATAGACCGGCAATTCCTCGGCCAGCAAATCCGCCGCGGTCTGCATCACGCAGACATGGGTCTCGGTGCCGCACAGCACCATCTGATCGCGGCCATCGGCGCGCAGGGCGGCGAGATCGCGCGCGAAATCTTCGCTCCGCGTTGCGCTGAAAGTGAGCTTGGCGACGGTCTTGGTCTCGTTCGGCAGCTTGGCGGCGATTTCGTCCACCGTCGGCCCGAGACCCTTGGGATATTGCTCGGAGACGATCACCGGCACGTCCAAGCGGCGGGCGGCATCAAGCAGATTGCCGGCATTGGCAACCACGCGCTCGCCCTTGTCGATGGCCGGAACCAATTTCTGTTGAAGGTCGATCACGATCAGGATGGAGCGCTGGGCATCGAGCAACATATGATATTCTCCGGTTGGAGGAGTTTTGCCACAGCCTGACGAATTCACCGCCAGGGGGCAAGAGAAGGAGCCGCGACAGCCATGCAAAAACCGACGATCAATGATTTTCCCATTCTCGACCAATTGCGCGACCGCTGGTCGCCGCGCGCCTTTTCAAGCCGCCCGGTGCCACCCGAATCGGTGCGCTCGCTGATGGAGGCGGCGCGCTGGGCGGCATCCTGCTTCAACGCCCAGCCCTGGCGCTTCATTGTAGCGACGCGCGATTCGGAACAGGAATTCGCCGCGGCGCTGGCCTGCCTCAACGAATGGAATAGGGGCTGGGCCGCGCCCGCGCCGGTCCTCCTGATCGCCGTCGCCCGGCTTAATTTCGACGATGGCTCGGCCAACCGCCATGCGCTCTACGATACCGGCCAGGCGATGGCGCAACTGACGGTCCAGGCCTCGGCGCTCGGCCTCTTCGTACATCAGATGGCGGGCATCCTGCCCGAGCAGATCGAGCAAACCTACAAGCTGCCGGAAGGCTATGAAGCGGTCTCGGCGGCCGCCATCGGCTATTACGGCGAAACCGACAGTCTCGAGGAAAGCATCCGCGAGAAGGAGCTGGCGCCGCGCGAGCGCAAGCCGCTTTCCGAGATCGTTTTTGCCGGCGGATGGGAAAAACCCGCTGCGCTCTAGTGCAAAGGCAAAAAATTGTTTTAACAAACGCTCGTTCGCTGTCATATTTCGCCGCCGGGTGATTGAACTCCGGCCCACCGGCTGTCGATTCTTCAGGATTTTTGTCCCCGTATGAGTCTGAGCGTTGCGATCATAGGATCGGGTCCGGCCGCGTTTTACACCGCCGATGGCTTGGTGAAATCCGAGAGCGACTGCCGCATCGATATTATCGAGCGTCTGCCCTGCCCCTACGGGCTGATTCGCTTCGGCGTCGCACCCGATCACGAGAAGACCAAGAATGTCTGGCGCGCCTTCGCCAAGACCGCGTCTCATGAAAGCGTCAATTTCTACGGCAATGTCGAGCTCGGCAAGGATGTCAGGCTCGGCGAATTGCGCGAGATGTACGATGCGGTGGTGCTCGCCGTCGGCGCCGGCAGCGACCGGCCGGTCGGCATTCCCGGCGAGGACAAAAAAGGCGTGTTCGGCTCCG
>CAZUVO010000008.1:19751-29887 GCA_964623955.1 uncultured Rhizobiaceae bacterium | reverse complement strand
GTATAACGGCCATCCAAATTGCCGCGATCTCGATCCGGATTTGAACATTGAGGCTGCGGTCGTGCTCGGCAATGGCAATGTCGCCATCGATGTTGCCCGGGTGCTGGTCAAGACGCCGGCGGAAATGGCGGCGACGGACCTGCCCGACTATGCGGCGGACCCGATCCATGCTTCGCCCCTGACGGATGTCTATATGGTCGGCCGGCGCGGCCCGAACGAGGCGAAATACACCAATGTCGAGCTGCGCGAGATGGGCCATCTGGAAAATTGCGTGCCGCAGATCGACGCGGCTCAATTGCCCGAAGAGGTGACCGGCGAGATGTCCGACCGCGACCGCCGCGTGGCGGAGAAAAATCTCGCCACCGT
The DNA here is from genome assembly GCA_964623955.1 of uncultured Rhizobiaceae bacterium. GTDB lineage: Bacteria > Pseudomonadota > Alphaproteobacteria > UBA828 > UBA828 > PTKB01. The sequence continues at coordinate 29,521 of CAZUVO010000008.1, read as the reverse complement.
GCGCGAATTCGTCGAGCGCAAACCGGATGAAATGCCCAAACGGGTGCATTTCCTATATTACGCCCAGCCGGTGGAGATCCTCGGCGGCGAGCGGGTCGCGGGCGTGCGTTTCGAAAAGACCGAAGTACGCGACGGGCGCGCCGTCGGCCTCGGCGAATTTTTCGAGATCCCGTGCGGCCTGGTGGTCGCCGCCATCGGCTATACCTCCAAGCCGGTCGCCGATACGCCGTTCGACGAGCGCGGCGGCATCGTGCGCAACGATGATGGCCGGGTGGAAGAAGGCCTCTATGCGGTCGGCTGGATCAAGCGCGGCCCGAGCGGCGTGATCGGCACCAACAAGCCGGACGGCAAGCTGGCGGCCGAGCAGATCGTGACGGATCACGGCGACGGCGCGGGCAAAGGCGGGCGCGCGAGCCTGGAAAATCTGTTGGCCGAGCGCGGCATTCGCGCGGTCAGTTTCGCCGAGTGGCAGCAGATCGAAGCGGCGGAGATCGCCAATGCCCGCGAGGGCGCGCCGCGCAAGAAATTCGTCACCGTCGACGAGATGCTGGCGGCGATTGGATGACATCGGCGGCAACACGCAAATGTGCGCCGAGTTTACGCTTTTTTCACCGTGATTTGACCCTTTGGACGGTGGACGAAGCGGGCGATTAGGCATATGTACTGACTGACCGGAAGAATTGGGAATCGTCCGGATGTTCGACACATTATTTCTATGGAGAATCTCGTGAGTACGGATGGCAGTGCGGCGCTGAACCTGGCCGAAGTCCGCCGCGAAGAAGTCGATTCCGTCGTCGTGCGCTTTGCCGGCGATTCGGGTGACGGCATCCAATTGACCGGCGGACGCTTCGCCGAGACCACGGCGCTCGCCGGACAGGATCTCGAGACCTTCCCGGATTTTCCCGCCGAAATCCGTGCCCCCATCGGCACGACCTATGGCGTCTCGGCCTTTCAAATCAATTTCGGCTCCGGCGTGATCATGACCTCCGGCGATGCGCCGGACGTGCTCGTCGCGCTCAATCCGGCGGCGCTGATCGTCAATATCGAAGAGCTCAAGCCGGGCGGGTTGGTGATCGTCGATTCAGGCTCCTTCAGCGACAAGAATTTGCAGAAAGCCGGCTATGACGCCAATCCGCTGGAAGATGGCAGCCTGGAGAAATACCGCATCTTTCCGATCGACATCTCGCGCCTGACCCTGGAAGCGGTGAGCGATACCGAGGTCAATAAGCGCGACGGGCTACGCTGCAAGAATATGTGGACGCTCGGGCTGATCAGCTGGATGTATGACCGCAATCTTGCGCCCACCACGGATTGGCTCGACGGCAAGTTTGGCAAGAAGCTGCCGGACGTGGCCAAAGCCAATATCGCGGCGCTCAAGGCGGGCCATGCGTTCGGCGAGACCGCGGAAATGCCTGACGGCGTGCGCGGCTTTACCATCCGCCCGGCCGATTTCGAGCCCGGCGTCTACCGCACCGTGACCGGTACCGAGGCGACCGCCTGGGGCCTGATCGCGGGCGCCCATTTGGCCGATGTTAAAATCACCATGTGCTCTTATCCGATCACGCCGGCATCGGGTCTGCTGCATGTTCTGGCACGGCTCAAATCCTATGACGTGACGACCTTTCAGGCAGAGGATGAAATTGCCGCTGTCGGCGCCGCGATCGGCGCTTCCTATGCCGGCTCGCTCGGCGTGACGTCGAGCTCCGGGCCCGGCATCGCCCTCAAGACGGAAGCGATCGGCCTCGCCATCGCCACCGAATTGCCGCTCATCGTGGTCAACACCCAGCGCGCCGGGCCGTCCACCGGCATGCCGACCAAGACCGAACAGTCCGATCTCTACCTTTCCGTCTATGGCCGCAACGCCGATGCGCCGATGGTCGTTCTCGCCGCGCATTCTTCCGCCGATTCGTTTGACGTGGCGATTGAGGCGGTGCGCCTTGCGACCAAATACATGACGCCCGTGACGATCCTCAGCGACACCTACATCGCCAACGCCGCCGAGCCGTGGCGGGTGCCGGACGCCGATCATTTCGAGCCCTTCGAGGTCGATTTCCGTACCGAAGCCGAGGGCTTCCAGCCCTTCATGCGCGACGCGGATACGCTGGCGCGGCCCTGGGTCAAGCCCGGCACGCCGGGCCTCGAGCATCGCATCGGCGGGCTGGAGCGCGCCTATGACAGCGGCAATGTCTCCTACGATCCGGAGAACCACCAGCGCATGACCGACGTCCGCTTTAAGAAGATCGCGGGCATCGCCGAGGATATTCCCCTGCAGACGATCGAATCCGGCGCCGACAGCGGCCAGTTGGCGGTGATCGGCTGGGGCTCGACCTATGGACCGATCAGCCGCGCGGTCGGTCATGTACGCGCCGACGGCAAGGCGGTGAGCCATATCCATCTGCGCTATATCAACCCGATGCCGAAGAATCTCGGCGAGCTGCTCTCCCGCTTCGATAAGGTGCTGGTGCCGGAAATGAATATGGGCCAGCTCACCACCATGCTGCGCGACCGCTACATGGTCCCGGCGGAGGGGTTGCACAAGGTCACCGGCAAGCCGTTCCGGATTGCCGAGATCGAAGACGGCATTCGCGCCATTTTGGAGACGTGAGATGAACGATATCGTCGCTGCGGCGGATCTGAGCGCCAAGGATTTCACATCGGACCAGGAAGTTCGCTGGTGCCCGGGCTGCGGCGATTACGCCATCGTCAAATCCGTGCGCAAGGCACTCGCCGAGATCGGCACGCCGACCGAAAATGTCGTGTTCGTCTCCGGCATCGGCTGCGCCGCGCGCTTCCCCTATTACATGGCGACCTACGGCTTCCACACCATCCATGGCCGCGCGCCGACCATCGCGACGGGCGTGAAGCTGGCCAATCCGGAGCTCGATGTCTGGGTCGTCGGCGGCGACGGCGACATGCTGTCGATCGGCGGCAATCACACGCTGCATGTGCTCCGGCGCAATGTCGATCTCAACATTCTGTTGTTCAACAATGAAATTTACGGCCTGACCAAGGGGCAATATTCGCCGACCTCGCGCGAAGGCACGCTCTCGCCGTCGACGCCGATGGGCTCGGTCGACCATCCGGTTTCGGCCACCTCGTTCGCGCTCGGCGCCGGCGCGCGTTTCGTCGCCCGCTCCGTCGACACCGACCAGAAGCATATGCCCCAGGTGCTCAAACGGGCGCACGACCATAAGGGCGCGTCCTTCGTCGAAATTTTCCAGAATTGCATCGTCTATAATGACGGCGCCTTCGACGATTTCGCGGTGAAGAAGACCGCGGCCGACACCCAGCTCCATGTCGAGCACGGCCAGCCGCTGATCTTCGGCGCGGAAAGCAATAAAGGCATCCGCATCAATCACGATATCCTCGACCTCGAAGTGGTGACCGTCGGCGAGAACGGCGTCACCCTCGACGATGTGCTGGTGCATGACCAAACCAACCGCACCCTCGCCGGCTGGCTCGCCCGTATGGAAGCGCCGGAATTTCCCGTCGCCATCGGCGTGCTCTATTGCGATCCGGCGGAAAGCTACGAGGCCGCGGTGCAACGGCAAATCGCGGAAGCCAAGGAAAAATCACCGGCTCAGGGCCTCAACAGCCTGCTGCAAAGCGGCCATACCTGGACGGTCGAGCCGCACTAAGTCTAGAAGTCAGGCTCCCGCGCCGGCTTTATCCATAATAACCACCGAGCGAAACCATTCGATCTTGGGCGGCGCCGTCTGACAGGAATCGAGCACGGATTTGGTGCGGAGATAACTTTCGCCGAGCGCCCAGGCATCGTAATCCTCCCGCGCCCGCCAACGTCCGACCACGATACGCTCCTGCGGCGCATCGAGGGGCGCCCAGGCGGCAACGCCGAGCCAGCCGGGGGCCGAGGCGGCCTCTTCGATCCGTTCGCGAAAGGCGGCGTCCCAAACCGCTTCGGCGCCGGGGCGGAGATTAAACCGGCCGACGACTTGAAAGATTTCGCTTTGATCCTCGCTGCCGGTCATCCCTGGGGCGACATCACTGCTGGATATATTCGAGATGCCGCGCCGCCGAGCGGCTAATCGCGGCCTTGCCGTCGCTCGGCACCATATGGCCGGACCATAGGGAATAGACCCGGTCGAACTCGAACGGCTCGAGGCGGCGGACGATCTCCTTCACCGCCGTCGGCCCCATCGGTATGAAATTGACGACGCTATACATAAAGCCGACATAGCGCCGGTCCATCACCGGCTTGATGGTATCGCCGGCGAGCATGGCGCCGAGACCGTCCGCGGTATCCGCCCAGTGGAGCGCGGCGGAGCCGGTGAAGTGTCCGCCGAGATTGACCAGAGTAACGCCGGGCGCGAGGTCGAGGGTCTCGCCCTGCCAATAGACCAGATGATCTGAAGGATCCATCACCCATTCGCGGTCGGCTTCATGAACATAGACCGGGACGTCGAGCGCCTCCGCCCAGGAGCCCATGGTGGCGTAGAAATGCGGATGCGAGATCGCCATGGCGAAGACCGGACCGCGCGCGCGCACGAGATCGAGGGTCTTGTCGTCGAAATAGGTGGTGCAGTCCCAGATGATCGTGCCCTTGGGGGTATCGACGAGAAATGCCCGCTGGCCGATCGCGGTCGCCGGCACGATGTCGAGGCTGGCCAGCCCTGGTTCCTCGCTGTGAATGCGGCTGTCGCGCGGGCTTTCGCGTAAGCGCTCGAGGGTCGTCCATTGCTGGCCGTGCCAGCCGACATATTGCCGTTCGTCGGCGCAGATCGGGCAGATGTCGATGGCGGTTTCGGTCGCTGCGAATTGCACGCCGCAGGTCATGCAGATCGGCCGCCAGGGCGGCGGGCCGAGCTCGGCGAGGCTCGACACGCCGCGTTCGTCGGGTGAGCCGGCTCGCCCGGCGGTGAACGCCTCGCCCTCGACTTCCTCCACGCGATTTTTATCGCTGACCGTCAAACCATGATCCTCTCAAAACGCACGACCGAATTTGCGGCAAATGATGCCGCCGTGGATCGGCGCCGCTAAGCGGCGGCGGCCATGCGCCGGTTAAAGGCCGCCCGTGCGCGCTGCTGTAGCAATAGCGTGTGATCGACCCGGCCGCGGACGCGCTCGCGCTGCTCTTCCGTGACGCAGTATTTTTTGATGCACTGCTTGCCGAGTTTCATATGAAATTTTTCGTCCGGAATAATCCGGTCGATGGTCTCCTGAACGAAATCAGGAACCAGATCGTAAACCTCTTCGAAGGATTTATAGGCGCCGAGCTCGCCGGTGACGTTGTGGGCGGCGACGCGCTCCAGCGTGTCGTCGCCGGTCGGATACCATTGGTCGATCCACTCGATCCATTCGGGCTCGAGGGGATAATCCTCGATCGTTTCCACGCCCAGTTTGGCGAGCGATTTCATGTGCAATTGGTAGTGAAATGCCTCGTCGCGGATTTGCTGCGCCAACATGCCGAAAATGTCGATTTCCGGCGTGTGCGGCAGCCAACCGGCGATAAATTCCGCCGCCCGGCGCTCGTAATAGGCCTGGAACTTCAGAAATTCGATGAGTTGTCCCTCACTGAATTCTTCAGCAAAGAACGTCGCCGCTTCCGAAGGAGCGTTCGCCTGGCTTTCCTCGATTGAGGCAATCAGGCCGTCATAGAAATTAGCAGATGACTCCACGCTCAGCACCCCTACGCCGTTCGACCGATAACCGCATATAGTATCGAGTATCGAGGTTCAGCGTCAATCGACCCATGGTTGAGTAAAATTCAGCCACGCCCCGCTTCGTGCCAAGTTGTGTCCCGGGAAAACGTGCGGTCGAAGCCCTCGCCGTTCCAACTCGTCATCTTGCGCACCCGGACATAGAACGGCACGCGGGGGAAACCAAAGGTCGATTCCGCATAGGCGACGCCGGGCGCGCCGAGATAACGCTCCGCCATGGCGCGGGCCGGGGGGATCCAGTCGAATTCCTCGGGCAGAAAATCCGCCTCGCCGAGGACGCTGACCCGCTTATAGGGCAGCTCCGGATTGTCGACCAATAGGCCGCAGCGCGGATCGCGGCGGAGATTTTGCACCATGCTGGTGCGCGCCTTGCTCACTACCAAAAACGCCTGTTCGCCGGCGAGCCAGTCATACCAGACCGGGCTCAGCACGGGCCAGCCGTCTTCCATGGTGGTGGCGATCTTGGCGAATTTAGCGCCGGAGGTGAGGAATTCGTCGCGCTCCGCCGCGGTCATGCCGCGGCCCGCATCGGATGTCATGGCCATGTCGCTGTCACTCCTTTGCGCCGGGTGGCGCGAAATTGTCGCCGGCTGTTACGCTTTTGCCTCGGCCCGGAGGCTGCCGAAAATGACCAGGGCGAGGCCGACAAAAAGCAGCACCAGGGCGAGCCATATCCAGATGCTGTGGGATTCGCCGAGTAGCCAAATGCCCCAGCCGATTCCCGACAAGGTGGCAATATAGTTCTGCACCGAGAAGAAGACCGGCCCGGCCAGGCGGATGATTTCAAGCAGCAGCCAGAAGAAGGCGGCATTGATCAGGGTCACCACGATCAACGCCCATTCGCCGTCGCTCATCGACCCGGGGCCGCCCTCGAACCACCACCATTCGCCGGTACCGAGCATCACCAGGCCCATATAGAGAGCGCCGGTCAGCAGGATTGCGGCGCCAAGGCCGAGGGACGAGGATTGCGGTGGGCGCAGGATGGTGATCAGCACATTGGCGCTGGCGAAACAGATCGGCGTGAGAAGGGAGAGCAGCACCCAGACCGTCATGTCCGGCGAGGGCAGGCTGGTCTTCGGCAGCACCACCACGAGCACGGCACAAAGCCCGACCGCGAGCCCGGCCAGTTTGAACGCATTCACCTTGTCGATGCGGAGCAGCAGCGCGAAGGCATAGGTCAGCATCGGCACCAGGGTCTGCTGCAGGCCGACGACACCGGCGGGCAGCTTGTCGGCGACGAAATTGAGCACCAGGAGCGGCAGCGCCAGGCCGACCGAACCCAAGACCGCATAGCCCAGCAGATGCTGCTTCGAGAAGCCGGGCGGCACGCGGAAGATGAACGCGAAGGCGAGCAGCAGCAGGCCGGCGCCGGCGCTTTGCCAGAAAATATAGGGAATAAAGGGAATGCCGTCCGTGGTCGCGATGCGATTGAGCGAAAAGGTCAGGCCGAACAGGATCCCGACGGTGAACAGCATTGCCGTCGGCACCAGGGGCAGGGCCGCCAGCGACGGGATAGCGAGCGCGGCAAGCGATGGAAGCCGTACCGGCGGCGCACCGTCCGGCAGATCGGGTGCGTCATGCGGCGGCTGATGCCAGAGATGACCGCATTTGGCGCAGCGCACTTCACGGCCCTCCGGCCCGAGCGCCTCGGGCCCGATGCGAAAGCGCGTGGCGCAGGAGGGACAGCGAATGATCATAGGCGGACGGAGTATAGCCCCCCGCCCCGCCGCAAGGGCAAGGCTTAGCTTAGACCGAGAAAATCGAGCACGAGGGCGGCCATGCCGTGGTCGTAGAGATCGTTATGGCCGGCCTCGGGATAGACATGCATTTTTTTCGGCTCGACGGCGGCCTTGAACAAGCGCTCGCCGAAGCGCAGCGGGATCGTGCCGTCGCGTGCGCCATGGACGATCAGCACCGGCGACGCCGCTTCGGCGATCTTCTTTTTCGATTCGAAACGGTCGAGGATCAGTGATTTGACCGGCAGCAGCGGCAGGCGCGCTTGAGCGACATCGGCGATGGAACTGTAGGGCGCTTCGAGCACGATAGCGGCGGCCGCGGCGGCGGCGCGCTCGCGGGCGAGATGAACGGCAACGCCGGTGCCGAGCGATTCGCCGTAGAGCACGATGCGCTCCGGCCGGGTGCCGGCCGCTTCGAGAAAGGCGAGAGCGGCGCGCCCGTCGCGATAGAGTCCTTCCTCGCTGGGATCGCCGGGATTGCCGCTATAGCCCCGCCAGGTGGTGAGCATCACGCCCATTCCGGCATCGAGATAGGGCTTCACTTTGTAGGCGCGCATGCCGATATGGCCGGCATTGCCGTGGAAATAGACCAGGGTGGGCAGCGCCGCGTCCACCGGCGGGCGGTGCCAGGCGAGGAGCGCGAGACCGTCCTCCGTGGCGAGCGATATTTCCGCCATCTCCGCCACGCCGCTCTCCGCCGGAGCGGGGCGCTCGGGGGAAGGAAAATAGAGCAGCCTGCGCTGGCCGGCGAACGCGCTGCCGAGGATCAGGCTATAGGCGCCGATACCCGCCGCGATGCCACCCCAAATCCAATTGCTCATCTCGCCACCAAGCGGTCAAAAAAACACCCGGCGCAAAGGCCGGGTGTTTTCGTCTCGATCTCTCAGCCCGCTATTCGCGCGCGCCGCCGAACAGGTGCAGCAGCATGACAAAGAGGTTGATGAAATTGAGATAGAGATTGAGCGCGCCCATGATCGCCTTCTTGGTCATCACGGCCTGGCCGTCGCTCTCGACATAAGATTCCTTGATGCGCTGGGTGTCATAGGCGGTCAAGCCGGTGAAGACCAGGACGCCGACCACCGAGATGACGAAATGCATCACCGAGGATTGCATGAAGATGTTCACCACCATGGCGATGATGACGCCGATCAGCCCCATGAACAGGAACGAGCCCCACTTCGCGAGCGAGCGCTTGGTGGTGTAACCGTAAAGGCTCATGGCGCCGAAGGTGGCGGCGGTGATGAAGAACACCCGCACGATGCTGGTCGCCGTGTAGGTGATGAACACGTAAGAGAGCGACGCGCCCATCAGAATTGAAAACACCCAGAACAGGGTCTGCGCCGTGCTCGGCTTCATGGTTTTGATCTTGGCGCCCATGAAGAAAACGATGCCGAGCGGCGCGAACATGACGACAAAGCCGATCCCCGAGCTGAACAGCGCCTGGTAGAGACCGGTATGGGCGACGATATAGGCGACGATGCCGGTGAGCGCGAGCCCCGAGCCCATATAGTTGTAAACCCGCAGCATATAGCTGCGCAGACCTTCATCGACCTGTGCCTGGGTCAGTGTCGAACCAAATAGGCGGCGTTCCGAGCCAGTGGCCATGGAATGTTCCTCACATCAAAATTCGGATGGGTTGCAGGTTATATAAGGCGAAAAGGGCCGATTTTCAACATTCTTGATTGATTTCAACCCTCGAAATTCGCTGTTTTGAGCGTAGGATGTGGACGATGCATCGCCTCTTTGTCGCCCTCGACCCGCCGCCCGCCATTTGCGACCGCCTGACCGGCCTGTGCCAGGGGGTGAGCGGCGCGAAATGGGCGGACAGCACCCATTTTCACCTCACGCTACGCTTCATCGGCGATGTGGATGACGGCCTGCTGCGAGATATCCAATATGCCCTCGCCGACATCGAGGCCGCCGCGTTCGACCTGGCGCTCAAGGGGGTCGGCTATTTTCCGCCGCGCGGGCCGGCCAAGATTCTGTGGGCCGGGGTCGAGGACGCGCCGGCGCTGATGCAGTTGCGCGAACAGATCGCAACGGCGATCGACAGGCTCGGCCTCGAGCCGGAGCGGCGCAAATTCGCGCCACACATCACCCTCGCCCGCTTCAAGCGCGGCGTTCCGGCCGCACGGGTGACGGATTTCCTGTCCGACCACGCGCTGTTCCGCAGCGAGCCCTTTCCGGTCGGCGAATTTCACCTCTATTCCAGCCTGCTCCGCCCGGAAGGCGCGCTCCACCGTATCGAGGCGAGTTATCCCCTCGCCGGCGGCGCGGAAGATTGGGATGCGTTGGAATTAGAGGAATTGGACGCCTAAATCGCCTGTTCGATCCGTTCCATATCGGCGTCGGAAAA
>CAZUVO010000008.1:0-19738 GCA_964623955.1 uncultured Rhizobiaceae bacterium | reverse complement strand
CGAAATGATGGCCGATTTCGTGGATCAGCACATGGCGCACGACATGCTCGAGGCGCTCGCCGCTTTCCGCCCAATAATCCAGGAGCGGCCGGCGGTAGAGGTAGATCATATCGATATCGTGGCGCACATCATGGACGCTCTTGTCGCCGATCGGCACGCCCTGATAGAGGCCGAGGAGATCGAACGGCGTCTCCAGTCCCATGTCCTGCATGATTTCGGCCGAGGGGAACTCCTCGACCCGGATGCGCACCTCGTCGGCGCGCGCCCGCAAGATGTCGGGAATCGTCTCATAGGCCTGGGCGGCGATCTTCTCGATATCGCCGATATCGGGCGCTTTGCCGCCGGACGCGCCCATGGCCCTTATCTGGGCGCCATGCGGAGCGCGCCGTCGAGGCGGATCACCGTGCCGTTGAGATAGCGGTTTTCGGCGATATGCTTGGCGAGCGCGGCATATTCCTCGGCATGACCGAGGCGCTTGGGATAGACCGTCGTCTCGACCAGCGAGGCGCGCACTTCGTCAGGCAGGCCCGCCATCATCGGCGTGTCCATCAGGCCGGGTGAAATGCAGACCACGCGGATGCCGTCGCGCGCCAGCTCGCGGGCGAAGGTGATCGCCGTCGCGGCGACGCCGCCTTTCGACGCCGAATAATCGCCCTGGCCGATCTGCCCCTCGAAGCCGGCGACCGAGGAGGTGGTGACGATGACGCCGCGCTCCATATCCTCGAGCGGGTCCTGTCCCGCCATGTCGGCGGCGGCGAGGCGCATCGAGTTCATCGTGCCGATGAGATTGACCTGGATCGCCTTGGTCAGCTTGTCCAAGGGCGTCGGGTCGCCGTCGCGGGTGACCAGCTTGGCGCCGGTGGCGATGCCGGCGCAGGCGACGAAGATGCGCGCCGGACCGATGGCTTCGCCGAGGCTCGCCATCGCCGCCTCGTGACTCGCCGCGTCGACGACATCGCAAACCGCCGCCGCGCCGCCGAGCTCATCCGCTACGCTGCGCGCCAAGTCTTCGTTCATGTCGAGAATGCCGACGGTCGCGCCGGCCGCCGCCAAGGCGCGCGCCGTTGCTTCGCCGAGCCCCGATGCGCCGCCGGTGATATAGGCGGTTTGCCCTTTGATCTCCATAATTCGTCTCCCTATTAGGTTCGCGCGCGAGCGCCGCCGATACATACCAGAAGCGAGCAGAAGGAATCCACCGATGCGGTCACGTTGTCGGCGCGCGCGGGATACTGCGTTGTAGCCGCGCCTCGCGCCGCGCGATGTAGATGGCGCTCGCCATGATCAGCACGGCGCCCGGCCAGATCCATATCGATGGCACCTCGCCGAACGCGAAATAGCCGATGACGGCGGCAAAAGGCAGGCGGGTGAAATCGAGCGGCACCACCGACGACGCCTCGACCAGGGAGAGCGCCCGCGCCATGCCGAAATGGGCGACGGTCGCCATCAGGCCGATAAAAAAGAGCCAGCCCCATTGCACCAGATCGGGCGTTTGCCAGAAATAGATGGCCGGCCCGAGCGATAGAGGCGTCATGATGAGGTTCATATAAAAGACGATGGCGATCGGCCGCTGGGTGCGCGCGAGGATGCGCACCAGCGCCATGGAGATGGCGAACAACAGGGCGGCGAAGATCGCCAGCAGGCTGCCCAAACCGACCGTATCCTCGCCCGGCTGCATGACGATGAGGACGCCGCAAAAGCCGACCAGGGTGGCGCCCCAACGGCGCACGCCGACTTTTTCGCCGAGCAGCAGAATGGCCACCGGAATCATCCACAGCGCCACGGTAAAATTGAGGGTGATCGCCTCGGCGAGCGGCGTGAAGGAAAGCGCCGAATACCAGGTCCACATGGCGCAGATGCCGATGGCGGCGCGGATGCCGTAGGATTTGAGCGCTGCCCCGCGCGGGAACTCGAAGCCGAGCCGCCACATGACCGGCAGCAAGAACACCAAGCCGATGGCGTTGCGGAAGAAGGCGATCTGAAACGGCGATAATTCGCTGGAGAGATCGCGGATCACCGCCGACATGCCGGCGAAGCAAGCGCAGGTGAAGACCATCAGGAGCGCCGCTTCGACCGGCGGGCGCAGAACGCCCGAGCCGGCCGGGGGCGGCGCGCTAGATGCCATTAATCGCGACCAGCGAGGTCGCCGCCTTGCTGAGCGCCCGCGCCCGCGCCCAGGGATCGACAATCTTCGATGCGATGCCGACCGCCTCGGTGAGCGTTGCCCGGGCGGTCTCGATATCGCCTTCCGCCGCCTGCGACGCGCTCAAATCGGCGAGCACGAAGGCCTTGTCGAGCGGGATCTTCAGCTCACGGGCATAGGCGATGGCGCGCCGGCTCAAAACCTTCGCCGTCGGCCTGTCGCCTTGCTTGCGGGCGATACTGCTGAGGCTGACGAAGGTGCTGATGCGAAGTTTCTTGTCCTGAATCGTTTCGCCCAGTTTTTCGGCTTCCGCCGCCTCGCCACTCCGCGCCATGGCCATGACGATGCGGCTGAGGACGAACGAGCGGGTATAGCCGAACTCGATGCCGTTGGCCTGCTTCAGCGCCGCCTCGAACTCCGCGAGCGAAGCGTAGGACGACGCCAGACAGGCGCGCGCCTGCTGGCGCTCCTGGGGCCGGGAGATGGCAGCCATGGTGGCGCGGGCGACCTCCAGGGTCTTGCGCGCGCGCTCTTCGCGTCCGCCGCGCAGCTCGGCGATGACGATATCGCACAGCGCCTGCACGCGATTCTTCGCCGAGCCGATCTGCGCGAGTATGGTATTGGCCTTGGCGCCCTCGCCGACGGCAGCCATCAGCGACGCCATTTCGCTGAGCGCCCATTCGCGGAACAGCTCGGCCTTGATGCTATGGGCCAGGCGCTCCGCCTCCATCGCCAGGCCGTGCGCGATCTCGTCATAGCCATAGGCCAAATAGCTGTGGGCGGTGGAGACCAGGGTCGGCAGGCGCTCGTGCGGCGCTTCGATCAGCGAGGTCGTCGCTTCGGCGAAATCCGGCCGTCCGGCGGCGAGTTGTCCCTCGGCGACGGCGCGCAGCGCCTTATCGCGCAGCGCCGCATCCGGCACCTGTTGCGCCGCCGCGAGCGCCTCCTCGGTGCGCCCCGAGCGGGCCAGCGCCACGGCGATGCCGCTCAACGCGGCGATCACCGAGCGCGGATCGCTGATCGCCTGCGCGACACGGAGCGCCTCGTCGGACTGGCCGATCTGCGCCTGGGCGCGGATGATGTCGCTCAGCGCCCAATCGCGCAGGCTGTCTTTCTTGACATTCTCCGCCGCCACTTCCGCTTCGACGATGAGGCAATCCGGATCGGGCGCGCGGTAGCATTTTTCGGCCCGCGCCTTGAGCGCCTCGAGATCGGGCTTGGCGCCTTTCACCACCGCCCCGGCGCGCTTCGCCCAATCCTCGCCGAACGCCTCCTGGAGGACCGCGCGGGCATTTTCGATCTGTTGTTTTTGCGCGCGATCTAGGCGGAGCAGGAGATGCTGCGCCTGGCCGGCGGCGGAGGTTAGATTTTCAAGCAGCTCATGGGTCGGCTTGCCGTCGACCGGCAGATTGGCGAAGCGCTGATAGGCGCGGATCGCCTCCGAGGTTTCCGCCGACATCACGCCGCCGATGCGGCCGCCGTAAATGCCGAGCTCGGCGAGGCGAAGCTGAATCTGGCGCACGAGAAGAGAGTAGCGCCCGACCTTGGTTTCGGAATCGATCTCGGTATCGCCGAGGGCGATGGCTATTGCCGGAGAAGAACCGCCATGGAGCGGCGCCGTGGGCGGGCGCGCGAATGCGTCGCCCATCGCCAGCGCGAGCAGCAGGCCGGCCCCGGCGATTGCCGTTCCAGGGCGGACATATCGGAATTGTCTATAGAACAGGCGCATTCGATCCTCGAGGCCCGATCATAACCGCTGGCGCCCGGCGGGCATATTGAATATGCACCAAGAATCCCCATATAGCCTTACGGGCGGTGCCAAAATGACGGGCCGCCCGTGGTGAGACCATGCCGCGCACCGGAAATCGTGCGTGATTCGGTCTTGTCGTCGAATGACTCGCTCAGACGGAGGAGTGCCGACGATGACTCGCTTATCGCCGTTCAACAGCCCGCTGCTGCTCGGTTTCGACCATCTGGAACAGATTCTCGAGCGCGTTTCGAAATCTTCGAACGACGGCTATCCGCCCTACAACATCATGCAAATCGGCGACGACCGCCTGCGCATCTCTATTGCCGTGGCGGGATTTACCGAGGACGAGTTGTCCGTCACGGTGGAGCAGAACCAGCTTCATATTCAGGGCCGCCAGCAGGACGATCCGGATGCGGTCTATCTCCACCGCGGCATCGCGGCGAGGCGCTTCCACCGCACTTTTCTGCTCGCCGAGAGTATCGAAGTCGCCACCGCCGCCCTCGACAATGGCTTGCTGAATATCGATCTGGTCCAGCCCGAGCCGGCGCAGACCGTGCACACTATCGAAATAAAACGCACCCCGCGGAAACAAGCGGCGAAGGCCAATCTGTTCGAGGCCGGAAGGGATGTCTCATGAATATCAAAGCGGACCATCCGGTCGATTTAGAGGCGACGGGGCTCGCCGAATCGAACATCGTCTATATCGACCGCCGCCCGTTCGAGGGCAAGCTGCGCTATGTCATCTTCGACGCGAAAAGCGAGATCGTCGGCGTTGCCGATGAGCGCGAGGTCGCCTTCGCGGCGGCGCGGCAATATGGCCTGGAGCCCGTCAGCGCCCACTGATAGGGCTGTTACTCAACGCAACGTGACTTCACGCGCGGAGCCGAAAATCGGCTGAAGTTCGCCTTTGATCTCGCGGAATACCAAGAATTCGCCACGATAGATTCCCGCAACCCAACCAGCCGCTCCGGGCCGTCGCTTGCCGACCCAGGAAATATTATGGATCCAAGGTTTCTCGAATTGCTTCCGGCGTTCGATCAAAATCGATCCGTCCGGCGCGAAAATTCGCAACAGTTCGATATCTCCTTTGGCAATGCCGAACATCTGCACCCAATAGATCAGATTCGGCGCGAATACGGATAGGTCGCGCGCGCGCAGAGTGCCGCTGCGCACCTCGCCTCGCTCGGGTTCATGCGTAGCGAAACCCGCTTGAAGCACGGCGCCCGGCAAATATTGAAGCGCCCCGAGAGCGTCCGGTGTCCATAGGGGCGTGCCGGCAAAGGCGCAGGCGGACGTATCGTCGCCACCGAAAGGATCAACGGTTTTTCCGTTGCGCCGCACAAGGAATTCGAGATGCGGGAAGTCGGATTTGCCGGAATGGCCGATCAAGCCGAGCGGTGCGCCGGCCTCGACTCGCTGGCCCGGGCGAACGGTGACGCTGCCTTTCATGAGGTGGCTATATTGCGTCTCCCACTCCTCGCCATGAACGAGGACGACCGAGTTTCCCGCCTCCCGGCCATCAACGGAGCGCGTCGAATCGCTGACGCGGATGTCGGGCTCACCATCTCGTATCGCGCGCACCGTACCTGCGGCCGCCGCAAGCACGACGATGCCGCGGCGCATCGCCGGCAGGTTGCGCACGCGAATATCGGTACCCTTGTGTCCATCATAGCTGAGCGCGCCACAGCGATAATCCGCGGCCCGGGGTCCGGCATCGCGATCGACATAATATTGGATGAAGCAATCGCGGCCCATCTCGCAATCGACCGGCAGCTCCAGTTCCGGCGGCGCATCCTGCCCTTCCGCCGCCAAGATTGGCGGCAGCGCGGCAAAAACGAAGGCGGCTACAACGCCCCGCCCCAGCCTGCCCAGCCCGCGCCTCACGCCTCGCCACCGGTTGCGGCGGGCAGGCGGACGGTGAAGCGCGCGCCGACCTCGCCCGCCCGGCCGGTGCATTGGATGGTGCCGCCATGGGCGTCGATGATCTGCCGCGAAATGCTGAGGCCGAGGCCGGAATGGGCGCCGAACGGCTCGCTCTCCGGGCGCAGCGTATAGAAACGGTCGAAGATCGCCTCGCGCAGCTCCTCGGCGACGCCGGGACCCTGATCGTCGATATCGATGCGGATCACGCCATCCTCCCGCGCCAAACGAATGGCGATCTCGCCCCGGAGCGGGCTGAAGGAGCGCGCATTGTTGAGCAGGTTCTGGAACACCTGGACCAACCTATCTTCCACCGCATTGACCATGAAGGGCGCATCGTCCACCAAGTCGAGTACCAGGCGAAGCCGTTCCGCCTCAAAAGCGGGACGGTGCATCTCGACCAGCGCCGCCAGCACACTGCCGAGCTCAAGCGCCCGCGCCTCGGCGCGCGACATCTCAGTATCGATGCGTGACGCATCAGCGATTTCGCTGAGGAGGCGATCCAGCCGGGTGACATCCTGGGCGACGATATCGAGGAGCTTGTCGCGCTGCTCGGGATCGCGCACCCGGCGCGCCGTTTCCACCGCATTGCGCACGGAGCTCAGCGGATTTTTGATCTCATGGGCAACATCGGCGACGAACACCTCGATCGCATCCATGCGCACCCAAAGCGCCTGGGTCATGTCGCGAAGCGCCCGCGACAGGCCGCCGATCTCATCTCGCCGCGCGGTGAAATCGGGGATCGACACCTTGCGCCCGCGGCCCGCGCGCACCCGCTCCGCCGCTTCCGCCAGGCGGCGCACCGGGCGGGTAATGGTGCGCGCGAAATAGAGCGTGAGCAGAATGGTGATGGCGAGCGCCACGGCGAAGGCTTCGAGCACGGTAAATCGTACATCGCGCACGCTGCGCACCACATCCTCGGCGCCGCTCGATATCAGGAGCGCGCCCTGGATACGGCGGAGCGGCTGCACCGGCAGTGCGGCGACGGCGACAAGCGCACCGTCTTCGGTTTCGCGAATAGCGCGCGACGTCTCGCCTTCGAGCGCCCGCGCCGCTTCCGGAAAATCTACCGCACGCCCCTCTGCCGGCGCCGCCTGCCTCGGGAATCGGCTGTGCGGCGGCAAGATCTCGACGGCCCAATCATAGACCGCGATGGCGGCGCGGCCGAGGGCGCCGCCGCCCGCCGGCGGCGGCAGCTCGCGGGTCTGCACCCGCGCGCCGGGCAGCAGCAAGGAATCGACGATGAGGTCGCCCTCTGGATTGAAGAGACGCGCCCGGGTGCCCGGCGGCAGGGCAAGGCGCTGCATGAGCGGCCCGGCCAGTTCCGGATCGAGCCAGCTCTTCTCGCTATCGGGAAGCGGCACCACACTCTCGCCCAGCGCCCCGGCGATCAACGCCCCTTCGCGCGCGAGGCCGGCCAGCTTGGCATCGAACAGATCGCTCTGATAGCGGTCGAGATAAAAGAATCCGGCGACGACGATGGCGAGCGCCAGCACATTGATGGCAAGGATGCGCGCGGTGAGCGAGGCAACCGGAATGCGCTTGCGGCGCTTTGGGTGTATCGCTTGCCCGAGCGGCGGCGCGGGTTCGGGCTGAACGGGCTCGGGCTGAGTGGGCTCGGGTCGCGCGGCCCCGGATCGCGCCGGGAGGGGATCGGCGCCGCCCGAATCGTCCTCAGCTTTGGGTAAATTTGTAGCCGACCCCATAGAGGGTGTCGATGTGGGCGAAGGATGGATCGACGGCTTTGAACTTTTTGCGGATGCGCTTGATGTGGCTGTCGATGGTTCTGTCGTCGACATAGGTTTGGTCGTCATAAGCTGCATCCATCAATTGGTTGCGGCTTTTTACATGGCCGGGCCGCAGCGCGAGGGCCTTAAGCAGCAAAAACTCGGTAACCGTAAGAATGACCTGCGCGCCGTTCCATGTACAGGCATGCTTGTCGCTATCGAGCACCAGCGCGCCGCGCGTGAGCGGCGGCTCCGGCTCATTCTCATCGCCGGAGCGCATGGCCGCATCCGCCGACGCGCCATTGCGGCGGATAATCGCGCGCGCGCGTTCGATCAGCAGGCGCAGCGAAAACGGCTTCGATACATAATCGTCGGCGCCGTGGCGCAGGCCTTCGAGCTCATCCTCTTCCTGATCCTTGGAGGTGAGAAAAATCACCGGCAGATCGCTTTGCTGGCGCAGACGGCGCAGAACCTCGAGCCCGTCCATGCGCGGCATCTTGATGTCGAGAATTGCCAGGTCCGGCGGATTGCGCAAGAGATCCTGCAGGCCCTCGACGGAATCGCCATGGGCGCGCACGGCGAAGCCCTCGGATTCGAGTGCGATCGTCACCGAGGTAAGCAGATTCCGGTCGTCATCGATGACGGCAATCGTCGGCACCACGCCACCATCCTCCTGTAATTCTCCTGACAATAGACAACTATAGAATAGAATACGGCGAATTTGCGGCGAATTGACGCCGGCGCGCCGCGGCCTCGGGGCACCAGGAGACGCGCCGGCCGCCATCATAGGCGCGCGCCAGGCCGGCATCGATCAGCGCCTGGCCGATATCGACGCCGTCCGCCGATTCCACCCGCGCCAAAACCCGCCCGGCAAATATCCCCAACTGTATTTCGCTGAGCTTGATTTCCGTCCCGGCGCCGGCGAGCTCGGCGGTGAAGTCGCGCGAGCGCGCCGCCAGATTGCGCTCCTCGCGGCAGGCGCCGCGCAGCTCCGGCGAATCGACGCCGAGCAGGCGGACCGCCGTTTCCACCTCCTGACCAAGCCAGATGGAGGCGCGGACGACGATCGAATCGCCGTCGATCACCCTGAGAACTTTCGCCGGCACCGGTCCCGGCAGGGTATCGCGCGCTACCAGATGCACGGGCACGAGCACCAGCAGCGATAAGCAAATCAGCGATAAAACACGTTGCGCGGGGCGGCGCCGGGACATGATCCATCCGAGATGATGCGCAGGCGGCAATCTGACTCTCACCAGGGGATCAATTTAATATCTATTCAGAAATAGCAACCTATAAGGGATATTATCAACGAAATTAGTACAAATCAAGAACAAACTGGCCTGCGCAAAGATACTCAAGCATATTCCGGCAAAAAATTAGAAATCGACGCAGCGGCCGTTTTTTTCCCAATCGCCGTAACGGGTCGGGTCGGGGCCGTCGCGTCCGCCGACCTCGCGCGCCGCCGGCGCGCCGGCCTTGCCGTCCGTGCCTTTGGGCTTGTCCTTTTTGGCAGCGGTTGCGGCAGGGAGCGGCTTGTCCGCCGGCGGGGCCACCTCTGTCTTCGGCTTTGTGCGCGACATGCCCCTTGCTTAGCGCGCCCGGGCCGCCGCCGCCAGGGCAAAATGCGCCGCTACGCAACCGCGGGAAGAACGGGTATAAGCGGAGCGCATGCCGCCCGCCCGCAAATCCCGCCCGCCCGCAAGCCCCTCGCCGAGCCGCGCGGTGGCGCTTGCCGCCCTCGACGCGGTGCTGAACAAGGGACAAAACCCCGCAGAGGCGCTCGAAGCCAAACCGGCCTATGGCGAGTTGGAGGCGCGCGACAGGGCCTTCGCCCGCCTGCTGCTGCTCACCACGCTGCGCCGCCTCGGCCAGATCGACGATGACATCGATGGCTTTTTGGAGAAGCCCCTGCCGGCGCGGCGCCGGGCGGTGCGCGACATCCTCCGCCTCGGCGCGGCCCAGCTTCTCTTTCTCGACACGCCGGCCCATGCGGCGGTCGACGACGCCGTGACGCTCGCCACCACATCGCGTCATGCGGCGCTGAAGGGCCTGGTCAACGCGCTGCTCCGACGCGTCGCGCGCGACGGTAAGGCGCGGCTCGGCGAACAGGATGCGGCGCGCCTCAATACGAGCGACTGGCTATGGCATAGCTGGGTCGATTGTTATGGCGAAACGAAATGCCGCGCCATCGCGGAAGCGCATCTCGCCGAGCCGCCGACCGATCTCAGCCTCAAGAACGACAATGAAGACTGGGCCGCGCGGCTCGGCGGCGAGCCAATGCCGGGCGGCACGCTCCGTCTCAAGCGCGCCGGCGCGGTGGAGGCGCTCGACGGCTATGGTGACGGCGCGTGGTGGGTGCAGGATTGGGCCGCCACCCTGCCGGCGCGGTTATTAGGCGATGTCGCGGGCCAGCGCATCGTCGAGATCGGCGCCGCGCCGGGCGGCAAGACGGCGCAGCTTGCCGCCGCCGGCGCCCATGTTCAGGCGCTCGACCGCTCGCCGGCGCGCCTCAAACGCCTGCGGCAAAACCTCGCGCGCCTTGCGCTGACGGCGGAGATCGTCGAGGCGGACGGTGAAAGCTGGCGCCCGGCGGTGTTGGCCGACGGCGTGCTGCTCGATGCGCCGTGCAGCGCCACCGGCACCATCCGCCGCCATCCCGAGATCATGTGGCGCCGCGCGCCGGAAGATGTCGCCGCGTTGGCCGGCCGGCAGGAAAACCTGCTGCGCGCGGCGGCGGAGATGATCAAACCCGGCGGCTTGTTGGTCTATGCGGTCTGTTCGCTACAGCCCGAAGAAGGGCCGGCGCAAATCGAAAAACTCCTCGCCTCGGACGCGCGATTCGAGCGCATCGCCATCGCCGCGGACGAGATCGGCGGCCTCGGCGAAGCGCTGACGCCGGCCGGAGAATTGCGCACACTGCCTTGCCATTGGGCAGACCGCGGCGGCATGGACGGCTTCTATGCCGCGCGCTTGCGGCGCACCTTCTAAGCTGCTACCTAACAAGACATGCAACAGGCAGTGCGAATCGCTCCCTCCATCCTATCGGCGGACTTTGCGCGCTTGGGCGAAGAGGTTCGCGAGGTCGAGCAGGCCGGCGCGGACTGGATTCATATCGACGTGATGGACGGCCATTTCGTGCCTAATATCACCATCGGCCCGGATGTCGTCCGGGCGCTGCGCCCGCATAGCAGCCTGCCCTTCGACGTCCATCTGATGATTGCGCCGACCGACCCTTATCTTGAGGCGTTCGCAGAGGCGGGCGCCGATATTCTCACCGTCCATGCCGAAGCCGGCGCCCATTTGCACCGCACGATTCAGCACATCAAATCGCTCGGCAAGAGGGCCGGCGTCGCACTCAATCCCGGCACCCCGGCGCAGGCCGTGCAGCCGCTTCTCGGCGAAATCGATCTGGTGCTGGTGATGACGGTCAATCCCGGTTTCGGCGGCCAATCCTTTATTCCCGGCCAGCTCGACAAGATCAAGGAATTGCGCGCGCGCATCGATGCCTCCGGCCGGGCGATCGATCTCGAGGTCGATGGCGGCATCAACAAGGCGCTCGCGCCACGCGTAATCGCCGCCGGCGCCGATGCGCTGGTGGCCGGCTCGGCGACCTTTTCCGGCGGTGACTATGGCGAAAACATCGCCGCCTTGCGCGGCGCGCCAAGCGCCGCCGGTCGCGCCGCCGCCGCCTCCTCGGGTTAGCGCCCGTGGCGCGCGGCCGGCGTAAGAACCCCGCCGGAGGTACCCTGCTCGGCGGTGTGGTCGGCAAGGTGAAGGGGTTGGGTTATGCCAGCACCGCCTATCGTATGACGTTGACCGGCCGGGCGCCGGACAAGCTGTTGCTCCAGCCGTCCGATATGCTGCCGGGCGATGCCGGGCGCGGCAGCGCGCTCCTCGAAAACCGCTACGCCTTCGCCGGTCAGGAAGTCACCATGCCGGCGGGCCCCAGGCCCGGCGTCAGCCAGGACGGCCCGCCCTGGCGCCATATGGATGCCGGCGACATCTGGTTCCGCGAGCTGCAAAGCTTCGACTGGCTGCGCGATTTACGCGCGCTCGCAACGCAAGCATCGCGTGCCCGGGCGCGCAAGCTGGTGCTGCATTGGCTCGATCTCCACACCGCGATCGACCCGCGCCCCTGGAGCCCCGATCTCGTCGGCCGGCGCGTCTCGGCTTGGCTGGCGCATGGCGAATTTCTTCTCAAGGATTCGGACTCTTCTTTCTCGAAACGCTTTTTCCAGGGCCTCGCCCTGCAGGCGCGCCATCTGTCGCGCACCGCGCGCACGGGAGAAGACGGGGTAGAGCGTTTGCTCGCGCTCAAGGGCCTGCTCTATAGCGGGCTCAGCCTGCCCGACGGCGAGCGGCGCACCCAGCAGGCGCTCAAAATGCTGACGGCGGAAATCACCCGCCAGGTCCTGCCGGATGGCGGGCATTTCGAGCGCAGCCCGTCGGCGCATCTTTCCGTGCTGCGCCATTTGATCGATATTCGCGGCTCGCTCATTTCCGCCGGCCAGCCCCCGCCCGAGGAACTCAACAACGCCATCGACCGCATGGCGCCCATGCTCCGCGCCTATCGCCACGGCGATGGCGGGCTCGCCCTCTTCAACGATTCGGTGGAGAATGAGGCCTGGCTGATCGATCTCGTCCTGGCGCAATGCGGCACCAAGGGCCGGGCGCTCGACAATGCGCCGCATGTCGGATTTCGCCGGGTTCAATCGGGCCGCTCGCTGCTGATCGCCGATGTGGGAGCGCCAGCGCGGAACGGACGGCGGGTTCATGCCGGCACCCTCAGCTTCGAGCTCAGCGCCGGCAAGGAGCGCATCATCGTCAATTGCGGCGCCTGGCGCGGCGACGATATGGACTGGCGCAAAGCGCTCCGCGCCACCGCCGCCCATTCGACGCTCACCGTAAACGACACCAATTCCTGCGAATTGTTCGATGACGGCAGCATCGGCATCGGCCCCGCCCAGTTCGACAGCAGCCGCGAGGATCAGGAAGGCGCGACCTGGCTGGAAGCCAGCCATGACGGTTACCGCGAGCCGTTCGGTCTCATCCATCATCGCCGGCTCTATATCGCGCCGGACGGCAACAATCTACGCGGGGAAGATACGCTGGCGCGCGCCGATGCAAGCAATCGCGGCGGGCGCTCCTTCGCCATCCGTTTTCATCTCCATCCGGACGTGAAGGCATCCATGGTGCAGGATGGCGGCTCGGTATTGCTACGCCCGCCGAGCGGCAGCGGCTGGCAGTTGCGCGCCAGCGGCGGCACCATCGGATTGAATGAAAGCGTCTATTCGGGAGACGGGCTCAACCGCCGGCGCAGCGAACAGGTCATCATCACCGGACCGGTCGAGGCGGAGGAGACGGTGGTCAAATGGGCGTTACTCAGAATTCCCAAAAACTAGATCAGTTTCAGCCGGGTTAGCTGGCGTTCGATGACCTTGGCCTCGTCATAGAGATCAAGCGCGCGGGCGCGGCCCGCCTGGCCCATTCGCTCACGCGCCGCCGCGTCACCGGCGAGCTCGCGAATCGCTCTCGCCAACGCCTCTCTGTCGGCAACCGGCACCAGGAGGCCGGTCTCGCCCGCCACCACCTCCTCGCGCGAGCCCCGGATATTCGTCGCGATCACCGGCAGGCCGGCCATCATCGCCTCGATGATCGAGCGCGGCATGCCCTCGCGGTGGGACGGCAGGGTAAAAATATCGGCGGCGCGCAGCAGGTCCGGCACATCCGGCCGGTGGCCAAGGAGACGCACATTGGGCGGCACGCCGGCGGCATCGACCGGCGCGGCATGATCGCTTTCGAGCCGCTCGCCGGCGGCCCACAGGATCGCGTCCTGCCCGGCCATGGCGGCGAACAGTTCGGGATAGCCTTTCTCCGCCACCATGCGCCCGGTCATCATCACCACCACCGCATCCTCGGGCGTATCCAATTCGGCGCGCAACCGCCGGCGCGCCTCCCCGCCATCGGCGGCGGGCGCGAAGCGCTCGGGATCGACGCCATTGCCTATCGCTTCGATCACGCTCCCCCGGCAAAGACCGAGACGGCGCGCGCTCTCGGCGTCCTCCTCGGCTTGGGTGAAGAGAATATCCGTATAGCGTCCACCCCATTTTTCCAGCGCAACAAAGAGCGCCCGTTTCCAGGGCGCCATGCGCTCATGAAAATAAAAGCCGTGCGCGGTATAGACGATGCGCCCAACGCCCGCGCGCTTCGCGGCGAGGCGGCCCAAGAGAGCCGCGATCGGCGTGTGCACATGCACCATGTCGAAACGCTCGTCGCGGAAGAGACGCACCAGGCGGCGATAGCTCATCCAATGGCACAAGGGATTGAGATTACGCGCGATGGAAACCGGCACGGTGCGGAAGCCCTGCTCGCGGACCTTGTGCAGCCAGGGGCCGTCGGAGCACACGCCGACCACCTCATGCCCCGCCGCCTGCTCGGCGCGCATAAGCGGCAGGAGAAAATGGTAGAGGGTGAAATCGACAGCGCAGAGTTGGCAGATTTTCATGGCATCACGCGGCGAGGTCCGGGCGGAAATTCTCGCACCAGGCCTGGAAGGCAATCAATGTCCAAAGCTTCTCGGAAGAATCGCGCCGCCCGGCTTTGAGATCTTCATACCAGCGACGCGGCGCATCGGGGCGGAATAGTCCCTGCCGCCGCAGGCGCACTTCGTCGATGCCGCGCCGGGTCAGCTCGTCGAGCGGGCCGGTCAGCCACTCGGCGATGGGAATCTCGAAGCCCTTTTTCGGCAGCTCAAACACCTCCTTGGGCAGCCGGTTTGCGAAGGCCCGGCGCAATATCTTTTTCCCCGCCCCCGGCGCCAGCTTGAACGCCCCCGGCATGGCCTCGGCGCATTCGACGACGCGGTGATCGAGGAAGGGGCAGCGCACTTCCAGGCTGTTGGCCATGCTCATGCGGTCGCTTTTCACCAGCATATCCCCGGGCAGGCCCAAACGGCTATCGGCATAGAGCATGGCGTTGAGCGGGTCGCTACCCCCCGCTTCCCGCCGCAACTCGGCGACCATACTCTCCAAACCGGGCGCGTCGGCGGGCTGGACGAACAAACGCGTGAGCTCGCCTTCGTCCATCAGGCGCATCCAGCCGGCCTGGCGGCCGACCGCATCCTTGCCGGCATGGCGGGTGAAGCGGCGGAGACGCCGCGCGCGCTCGAGAAGCGGGGACGATTTGCGCTCGGGCAGGGCCGATACCAAAGGCTCGATCAGGCCGCGCCGCAGGAGCAGCGGCAGAGCGTGATAGCGCGCGGCCATCAGCTCGCCCTGATATTTGCGGTAGCCGCCGAACACCTCGTCCGCCCCATCGCCGGAGAGCGCCACGGTGACATGGCGGCGCGTCTCGCGGGCGAGGAGAAAGGTCGGCACGGCGGAGGAATCGGCAAACGGCTCGTCGAGACCGCGAAACACATCGCCCAGCGCCGCCGCCGCATCGCCGGGCGAGATTTCCACGGCGGTGTGCTCGGTGCCGAGATAGCGCGCGACGCGTTCGGCGGCGGGGCGCTCCTCGTAATAATCCGCAGCACCTGCGAAGCCGACGGTGAAGCTCCGCACCTTCTCGCCGGCGCGCATCATGGATGCCGCGACCAGCGCCGAATCGATGCCGCCCGACAAAAACACGCCGAGCGGCACGTCGGCAACGAGGCGGCAACGCACCGCCTCGTCGAAGCGCGCCACCAGCTCCCGCTCCGCATCCGCCGGATCATTATAGATGGCCGGACGATCGGCCAGAGGATCGTACCAGCGCTTGACCTCAACCCCCGCCGCCGTCACCCGCGCCAAATGCCCGCCCGGTAGTTTGCGCACGCCCTCGGCAATAGAGAGCGGCTCCGGCACATAGCGCAGTGTGAACAGCATGCGGAGCGGCCGGGTCCACCGGCGGCGTGCTGCCGAGCAGGCATTCGAGGGCGGCCAGCTCGGAGGCGAAGCTGCAGCGCCCGGCTTCGGCCTTATAAAGCAGCGGCTTCTTGCCCAGCCGGTCGCGCGCAAGGATGAGCTCGGACTTTTCCGCGTCCCACAGGGCGAAGGCGAACATGCCGGCGAGGCGCGGCAGCAGGCCCTCGCCCCATTGCCGCCAGCCGGCGAGCAGGATTTCCGTATCGCCGGTGGTGGTGAAGCTGTGCCCGGCCGCTTCGAGCTCCGCCCGGAGCTCGTGGAAATTATAGATCTCGCCATTGTAAGCCGTGACCAAGCCCTCGGCCGCCATGGGGAGCGATGCGGCGCTGCTCAGATCCTGGATCGAAAGGCGCGCATTGGCGAGCGCGCAGCGGCGATCGAACCAGCTCTCCTGGCTGTCGGGCCCGCGCGGATAGAGCCGGTCGAGGGCGCGCGCGAGACGCGGCGTCACGGCATCGCGGTCGATGCCATTAAAAGAGACCTCGCCGGCAAAACCGCACATGGCTCAGGCCCTGCCCCGCTTACACCAGAGAGGCATATATCTTCTCAAAGGCTGCGATATTCTCGGCGATGGAAAATTGTTTTTCGATCAGGGTGCGCGCATGGAGGCGCCGCGTCGCGCGGAAGGTGAGCGGCTCGAAGGCAAGCTCGCGAATCGCCTCGGCCAGGGCCGTGGCGTCGCGCGGCGGCACGATGCGCCCGGATTCGCCGACGATGCGCGCGGCATCGCCGACATTGGTGGCGACGGCGGGGAGGCCCGCCGCCATGCCCTCGGCCAGCGCATTGGAGAAACCTTCGCCATAGGCGGAGCTGGAGACGATCAGGTCGCACGCCGCCAGGAGACGCGGCACGTCGCCGCGCCGGCCCAAACCGTGCCAGTTCGAGCGCGAGGCGAGCTGCTCGGTGCCGAGACCGATCAGCAGCAATTCCACATCGGGCAGCTCGTTCATGGCTTTGAGCAGAGTCGCATGATCCTTCATCGGATCGACCCGCGCGACATGGGCGGCAAGCGGCACGTTGGGATCGATGCCAAGCTCGGCGCGCACCTCTTCGCGCATATCCGCATCGGGCCGGAACCGTTCGGTATCGATGCCGTTATCGACCACGCGTTCGCGAAAGGGCCGGTATCCAAGCGCCTGATGCGCCCTGAGGCCGGCCTCGGAATTGGCCACCACGAGATCGGGCATGTGCGAATAACGCGCGCAAAGCCGCACGGTCCAGCGCAGGCCGCGGCCGTAATCGGCGAGGTTCATGTCGGAACAGCGGATACCCCAGATGAGCGGCGTTTCCTCCCAGCGGCCCGAATAGCGTAAGGCAAAGGCCGCCATGAGATCGGCGTGATACATCCAGCTTTGCACGATGCGCGGGCGGTAGCGGCGAATGAGCGAGCGCAGACGCAGAAAGGCGGAGAGGCTCGGCCGGCCGCGCCGCATGCCGAGATCGTGCACCGCGACACCGGACTGTTCGAGCCGCGCGCGCAAGGCGCCGTCCGGAATGAGGCTCACCACCATATCTTCGGCGCCGGCCGCTTGGCGCGCCAATGCCAGATGGGTCAGTTGCATCTCCGCCCCGCCGGTGTCGAGCCCGGTAATGACATGCATGACGTGGGGGCCGCGTTCGGCTACCGTCATAGCGAACCGTTGGAGTCGTTTCGGGCATGCCTTTTCGCGCCCTCATCAAACGCAGCGTGGCGCTTACGTGCGCCTATTATCTCTTCGACGATTGGCGGGCGCGCCGCCGCCTCGCCGCGGGCGAGCTCGCCACCGCTTCGGGCGCGCGCCACGAAGACCTCGATATCGATGCCTCCCTCGCCTATGTCGCGCGGGTCTATGGCGATTATCTCGCCTATGGCGGGCTCGATCGTTTTTCCGGCACGGTCGCCGAGATCGGCCCGGGCGACGGTTTCGCCGTGGCGCTCCGCATCCTCGGCGGCGGGGCGGATCATGTGCATGCCATCGACCGCTGGGTTTCCCGGCGCGACGCCGACGCGCAGCGGCGCATCTATGGCGCGCTGGCGGAGCGGCACGATCTCGCCTGGCTGTTCGACGGCGCGCCGGCGGAGGAAACGATCCGGGACCTCACCTATCATGCCGGGCAACCGGCGGAGACCTTCTTTCGCGAGAGCGGGTTGCGTTTCGATGCGATCCTGAGCCGGGCGGTGATGGAGCATCTCTACGATCCGCTGGCGGCGCTCGACGATATGGCCGAGAGCCTCGCGCCCGGCGGCGTGATGATTCACCGCATCGATCTCCGCGATCACGGCATGTTCGCCGGCCATCATCCGCTCACCCTGCTGACGCTTTCGGACGGCCTGCACCGCCGCATGACCCGAGGCGCCGGGCGGCCCAACCGGGTGCTGGCGCCGGCATACCGCGCCTGGCTCGAAGGCTCGGGCCTGTCCGGCGGCATCGCGATGAGCCGCCTCGCCGGCGTCGGCGGCGAGCAGGACCCGGCGCCGTGGGAAGCGCTCGACGTTGGTATCAAAGCGCAGGCACTCGATTGCGTGCGCACCATCCGCCCACGTCTCGGCAAACGATTCAAAGCCATGCGCGACGAGGATTTGGCGGTGGCCGGGTTGGTGCTGGTCGCGCGTAAGGAGAAGGTTTAGCAAAGCTGGCGCAGGATGCCGTCGAAGCGCCGGGCGACCGCCGCCGGCTCATGCTCCGACGGCAGAAGGTTCGGCCGCGGCCAGTCGGGCGCATCGCCGCGCGGCGCCGCCATCGCCGCGGCAAATTCCGCGCCCCAAGGCGCGATCGTTACCGCTCCTCTCGGCGCCGCCGCCGCGACTTCGGAGAGGGCGCCCGATTCAGGCGTGGCGATAATCGGCGTGCCGCAGGCCAGTGCCTCCAACGCGGCGTTTGGCATCCCCTCCCAGCGCGACGGCATCAGAAACGCGTCCGCCGCCGCATAGTGCGGCCAAGGATTGTTGTCGAAGCCCGGCATCTCGATCCGGCCGGCGAGCCCGAGCCGCTCGCACACCGCCTGCAAGGCCGGGCGCTCAGGGCCATCGCCCAGAATGGTGAGACGGTCTTCGCCGGGCAAATCGGCGAACTGGGCGATCAACCGGTCAAAGCCTTTTTGCCGGACGAATCGACCGGCAGCGACAAATCGTTTTGCGCCCGCCTCGGGCGTTTGCGCAGGGCCCACCCTCGCGCGAATCGCCGATGCATCCACCGGATTGGGCAAGAGATGCAAACGCGTGCGGTCGACGCCGATGGCACCCGCCATCTCTCCCATCATCATATGGGAGGTGCAGATCACGCCATTGGCGCGGGGATAAAGGTTGCGGTAGAGCCAACGCATCCGACCCGGCCGCGGCCCGGCGGGCAGGCTCAGGGACGGCATATTGGCCTCGCGTATGATGATGCGCGTGCCAAACGGCAAAAGCCGGCGGCCAGCCAGCAATGCAAGATTGACATAGCCGAACGAGGACACGACCGCACGCGGCCGTGCACTGCGAATAGCGCCGAAGAGCGCGGGCCAGGCTTTGCGCAGACGCGGCTTCGCCAAATCGATGAGCCGCACATCTCCCGGCAGCAGATCCGCCAGCGGTCCTTCATTCGTCAAAACGATAAGGCTGGGCGAGAATTGCGACCGGTCGAGCCGAGCCAACAAATGCAGCATGACCCGCTCCGCCCCGCCGCCGGCAAAGGAGGGCAAGACAAAAACGACCGGCACCGTCACGTGCGCGCCACGGCCTTCCAGATCGCGGCGAGATCCGCCGCCCGCGCCGGCCCGTTGCATAATTTCTCGATACGGTCCCGCCCGGCGGCGCCGAGGCGGCCGAGCAGCGCCCGGTCGTCGGCGAAACGTGCCAAATTCTCAGCAACGTCATCGGCCGAATATGTCGGCAAAAGGATTCCAGTCACCCCCGATTCCACGAAGCGGTCATAGGCGCCCGTGGCGATCACCGGCCGCCCGGCGCCGAGCGCCTCAATGACGTCGCGTCCCCATGGATTATTCTCACGGCTCAACCGCGCCAACAGCTGGCATCCGGCGAGGACCCGTTCGGGCTCGCTGACATGGCCAAGGAACAGGAACATATCGCCGACCCCCTTGGCCGCGGCATGGTCCGCCAAACTACCGCCTTGTCGAGATATCGCGCCAAGTTGGCCGGGCAGCGAACCGCGCAGACGCATATCGCCGGCCACCACGAACAAGACGTCGCGACGCCCGCGCGCCGCGAGAGCAGCGGCCGCTTCGACGAGCCGATCAACGCCGCGAATCCAGGCATAGTTACTCAAGCTGGCAATCTTCAAGCGGCCATCATCGGGTATTTCCGGATGCGGCTCGACCT
>CAZUVO010000007.1:29356-42192 GCA_964623955.1 uncultured Rhizobiaceae bacterium | reverse complement strand
ATTTCGTCGTCCGCGCCTCGGCACTGGCGCTGCGCAAGGTGCCGGAATGCAACGCGTCGTGGATCGATGGCGGGCTGCGGCGCTACAACAGCGTCGACATATCGGTTGCCGTCGCCATCGAGGACGGGCTGGTGACGCCGATCCTGCGCAATGCCGATCATAAGGGCCTGAGCGAACTTTCAGGCGAGATGAAGGAGTTGGCGGGCCGCGCCCGGGCCAAGCCCATGGGCCTCGCGCCGGAGGAATATCAGGGCGGCACCTTCAGCATTTCCAATCTCGGTTTGTTCGGCGTCAAGGAATTCGCGGCGATCTTCAATCCGCCGCAATCAATGATCCTCGCCGTCGGCGCCGGCGAGCAGCGCCCTGTGGTGAAGGACGGCGCGCTTGCCGTCGCGACCATCATGTCGTGCACCCTTTCGGTCGATCACCGGGTGGTCGATGGTGCCGCCGGCGCGAAATTTCTCGCCGCCCTCAAGGGCCTCATCGAGGACCCGCTGACCATGCTGCTGTAGCCGTGAGGCGTCAGAGCGGAGGACATCATGGCTGATAAAAGCTTCGACACCGTCATTTTGGGCGGCGGGCCGGGCGGCTATGTCGCCGCCATTCGCGCCGCCCAGCTCGGCATGAAAACCGCGGTGGTCGAGCGCGAGCATCTCGGTGGCATCTGCCTCAATTGGGGCTGCATCCCGACCAAGGCGCTGCTGCGCGTCTCGGAAATCCGCCACACCTTGGATAGGCTCGACGAATTCGGCCTTTCCGCCGGCGAGGTGACATTCGACCTCGAAAAGATCGTCAAGCGTTCGCGCAAGGTCGCCGGGCAGCTCTCCAAGGGTGTCGGTTTTCTGATGAGGAAGCACAAGATTACCGTGTTCGACGGCGAGGGCCGGCTCGACGGTGGCGGTAAGGTCGCTGTTTCCAAGGACGGCAAGCCGGTCGCCGATCTCACTGCCAAGCACATCATCGTCGCCACCGGCGCGCGGGCGCGCGAACTGCCTGGCCTCGAAGCCGATGGCGAGCTGGTCTGGACCTATAAGGAAGCGATGATCCCGAAGGCGATGCCGAAGCGCCTGCTCGTCGTCGGTTCCGGCGCCATCGGCATGGAGTTCGCCAGCTTCTATTCCGATCTCGGTGCCGAGGTGACGGTGGTCGAGATCCTGCCGCGCATCCTCCCCGTCGAGGACGAGGAAATCTCCGCCTTTGCCGAGAAGCAGTTCAAGAAGCAAGGCATGTCGATCTTCACCGGTGCCTCCGTGGAATCACTCAAAAAGAAAGGCAAGAACGCCGTCACCGCTGCGATCAAGACGGCGGACGGCAAGAGCCAACAGCATGAATTCGACCGCGCCATCCTCGCCGTCGGTATCGTCGGCAATGTCGAGAATATCGGCCTGGAGGAATGCGGCGTGAAGGTCGATCGCGGCCATATCGAAACCGGCCCGTGGATGGAAACCGGCGCGCCCGGCATCTACGCCATCGGCGACGTGACCGGCCCGCCCTGGCTGGCGCATAAGGCGATGCATGAAGGCGTGCTCTGCGTCGAAAAGATCGCGGGAGTCGAGGGGGTGCATCCGCTCGTTACCTCCAATGTGCCGGGCTGCACCTATTGCCGTCCGCAAGTCGCCTCGGTCGGTTTAAGCGAGTCGGCGGCGGTGGAGAAGGGACATGAAGTGCGCGTCGGGCGCTTTCCTTTCATGGGTAATGGCAAGGCCATTGCACTGGGTGAGGCGGAAGGCATGGTCAAGACCGTGTTCGATGCTAAATCCGGCGAATTGCTCGGCGCGCATATGATCGGCGCGGAAGTCACCGAGTTAATTCAAGGTTATACAATTGCAAAGACAATGGAGTGCACCGAGGCGGAATTGATGCAGACGATCTTCCCGCATCCGACGCTTTCGGAGATGATGCATGAATCGGTCCTTGACGCTTACGACCGGGTGCTCCACATCTAGCGGATAGTCTCTCAGGACGATCTCAATGACGAAATCGACCGTGACGCCGATGAAAGAGCGGGCCCAGCGCGCGCCCAAGCCGCCCTGGCTGCGCGTCAAGGCGCCCAACTCGGCGGAATATCACCAGACACGCAAGCTGATGCGCACGCACAAGCTCAATACGGTGTGCGAGGAAGCGGCCTGTCCCAATATCGGTGAATGCTGGGCGCAGGGCCATGCCACGGCGATGATCCTGGGCTCGGTCTGCACCCGGGCCTGCGCCTTTTGCAATGTCGCGACCGGCCGCCCCGACAAGCTCGACCCGCATGAGCCGGAGGAGCTGGCGCGCGCCGTGGCGACCCTCGGCCTTTCCCATATGGTGATCACCTCGGTCGATCGGGACGATCTCGACGATGGCGGCGCCGGACAGTTCGTGCGCTGCATCGAGCATCTGCGCGAAGCTTCGCCGAAAACGACCATCGAGGTCCTCACGCCGGATTTCCGCAATAAGGAGTGTGCGCTCGAAGCCGTCGTCGCGGCCAAACCGGATGTGTTCAATCATAATCTCGAAACCGTGCCGCGCCTCTACACGGAAGTCCGCCCCGGCGCGCGCTATTTCCACTCGCTCCGCCTGCTCGATCGAGTGAAAGAGCAGGACCCGGCGATGTTCACTAAATCCGGCATCATGGTCGGCCTTGGCGAAGAGCGCCGCGAAGTGCTCCAGGTAATGGACGATCTGCGCTCGGCGCAGGTCGATTTCATCACCATCGGCCAATACCTCCAGCCGACCAAACGCCATCACGAGGTGTTGCGCTTCGTCACCCCGGATGAGTTCAAGGAATATGAGCGTCTTGCCTATGCCAAGGGGTTTCTGATGGTCTCGGCGACGCCGCTCACCCGCTCGTCCTATTTTGCCGGCGAGGATTTTGCGCAGCTTCGCGCCAACCGCGAGGCGCAACTCGCCAAACGCCAAGGCGCCGGCAAGGAAGGCTAGGCGGGGCCATGCCCAAGCACGCGGAAAAACGTGTCCTCAACTATTCGCCGAAGCAGATTTTCGAGCTTGTCGCGGATGTTGAGCGCTATCCGCAATTTCTGCCCTGGTGTCTGGGCACGCGAATCACCAAGCGCGAGAAAGATTCGCTTGACGCCGATATGCTGATCGGCTTTCGCATGTTCCGCGAGCGGTTTGGCTCCCATGTCGAACTTGACCAGGAGAACAGCAAGATCGATGTGCGCTACACCCATGGACCGTTTCGCTATCTGATCAATCAGTGGCGCTTCCTGCCCCATGCCGAGGGCTGCGAAGTGGATTTCTCCGTCGATTTCGAGTTTCGCTCGCGCCTCTTGCAGAAAATCATGGGCGTGGTGTTTACCGAAGCGGTCCACCGAATGGTGCGTGCCTTCGAAGCCCGGGCGCGCGAAGTTTATGGCCCACCGGTGGAGGGCAACAGCCCGAACCCGGCCATACCCGCCGAATAAATTTTCGTTCGTTCAAGCCAGTTCGGAGCGTCCCCTCAGGGCGTCCAGGGCCATGCCGAGCGCCATTTCCACCGCTGCCCGCCTTACCTCGTCCCGGTCGCCGGGATAGACTTGGCGTTCATGGCGGGTGACGCCGCCTTTGAGCGCACAGGCGTGATGCACCAGACCGACCGGTTTCTCGTCTGTCGCGCCGCCCGGGCCGGCGATGCCGGTTACCGCGAGGGAAAGCTGGGCACGGGAATGGGTGAGGGCGCCCTCGGCCATGGCGCGGCTCACCTCTTCGCTGACCGCGCCGACCCGGATGATGAGCGCTTCCGGCACGCCGAGCATTTCCGTCTTTGCCTCGTTGGAATAGGTCACAAAGCCGCGCTCGACCACATCCGACGAGCCGGCCACCGCGGTCAGGCAGCCGGCGATCAGCCCGCCGGTGCAGGATTCCGCCGTGACGAGTTTGATCTTCTCACGACGGCAGGCGTCGAGAAGCTGTTCGGCCAATTGGGTGAGGGCAGGGGAGAGGCTCATATCTTCGTCAAAAGCCAAATGTTCCATAAGATGATGGCGGCCAAACCACCGGCCAGGAGATCGTCCAGCATCACGCCGAGCCCGCCTTTTACCCGCCGGTCCACCCAGTCGATGGGCCAGGGTTTGACGATATCGGCGATACGAAACAGCGCGAAGCCTATTGCGTAGAAAATGATATCGGCGGGCACCAACAGTAGCGTCAGCCACTGCCCCGCGACTTCGTCAATGACGATCGGACCGGCATCCTCGCTGGCGGTGCGTTTGCTGTAGCGCTGCGCCGCCCAAATGCCGACGGCGACAACAACAGCGATGGCGACGCCGAGGCCGATGATGCCGAGATAGTGGCTGATCACATAGGCGAAGGGCAGGGCAGCGAGGGATCCGGCGGTGCCCGGCGCCTTGGGAAACAGCCCCGCGCCGAACCAGGTTGCCAGGATATGTGCCGGGTGCCACGAAGCCGGGCGGTGCGGCTCAGTCTGAGTCATTTGGGCTGTCATATCCAGTTGGCGCGGGTAGGCGGATCGTCGCTACGGCCTGGGCGGCGATGCCTTCGGCCCGGCCGGTAAAGCCGAGCTTTTCCGTCGTCGTCGCCTTGAGACTGACCGCGTCATCGGCCAAGCCGAGGAGCGAAGCGAGACTGTCCCGCATCGCCGCTCGGTGGTCTTTCAGTTTCGGCTGCTCGCAGATCACCGTGATATCGACATGGTCGAGCCTGCCGCCGCGCGCCGTCAGCAGATGGAGCGCATGAGCGATGAAAATATCCGAATTCGCGCCGCGCCACTTTTGGTCGCTCGGCGGAAAATGGACGCCGATATCGCCATCTCCGAGGGCGCCCAGAATGGCGTCGACCAGGGCGTGAAGCGCCACGTCGCCGTCGGAATGGCTGGCGATGCCTTTCTCGAACGGCACGCGCACGCCGCAGATCATGAGGTCATTGCCGTCTTCGGCAAAGCGGTGCACGTCGTATCCCATGCCGACTTTGACGCGCCAGGCCGGGCTCGCTGCCGGCGATCCATCGTTGAGAAGCTGCTCGGCACGCGCCATGTCGGACTCCGTGGTGATCTTGATATTTTCCTCTTCCCCCGCCACCAGGGCAATGCGCAAACCGTGCTGCTCGGCAACAGCCGCATCGTCGGTGGCGTCACCACCCTCTGCCGCGCGATGCGCCGCGAGGATATCGGCGTAACGAAAAGTTTGCGGCGTTTGCGCCCGCCACAATCCGGCGCGCGCGACATCGCCGACGATATGATCGCCGCCATCGACCGCGCGCTTGAGGCTGTCGCTCAAGGGGAGTGCTGCGATGGCGCCGACATTATCCGCCAGCGCATCAAGGGTGCGGGCGATGGTCCCGCCGGTCACCAATGGTCTCGCCCCGTCATGGATCAGAACCGAATCCGGCGCTTCCCGGGCCAGACTTTCGAGGCCGAGACGCACCGAATCCTGTCGCGTCTCGCCGCCATTGACCGGTGCCAGCAATTTGCTCTCCAGGCCTTCACCGAGCGCGGCGGCCGCTTCCCCGTAGAGTGTTTCGTCGTCGGGATGGATGACGGCGCGCACGGCATCGATATCAGCGTGGCTGGCGAAGGCAGCAATGGTGTGGGCCAGTACCGGCCGGCCGGCGAGGTTACGATATTGCTTGGGTAGAGGCCCGCCGACGCGGTGGCCGCGGCCTGCTGCGACGATCAGCGCAAGGTTGCGCGGCATGGCGCCTCATCTGGCAGAGTAAAAATCAAACCTATCGTTTTGGACTGCGATTCGCCACTCTTGGGGCGGAAGACGATTGAGAAGGAATTACTCGATGACTGATAAAACTGTTCGAGAAAACTGGCTGGTGGCGCTGGACGTGATCGCGCAGCGGCTCGAGGAGAATCGCTCGCCGGACACCAAGCCCTATGAAGTTGTGATGCGCCACGGCTCCATGCATGTCGGCCTCTATGCGCCGCGCGGCCGCGATCCGCAGCAGCCCCATGATCAGGACGAGGTCTATGTCGTCATGCGCGGCCAGGGTAAATTCACTTGCGGCGACAGCGAGCGGAAGTTTGCAGAGGGCGATGTGTTGTTCGTGCCCGCCGGCATGGAGCACCGCTTCGTCGATTTCACCGATGACTTTACCGCATGGGTCGTCTTTTACGGACCAAGCGGCGGAGAAAATAAATGAATAAATCCCGTTATTGCGATGAAAAATAATAGCTAATTCGAAACTTGCATTTCGGCATCAGGTGGTGCAATAATGCCACATTCTATGCCCATCATTTGGGCATCTTGGGTTATGTTTAAAAAATGATCACTCTTCC
Source organism: uncultured Rhizobiaceae bacterium (assembly GCA_964623955.1). Lineage (GTDB taxonomy): Bacteria > Pseudomonadota > Alphaproteobacteria > UBA828 > UBA828 > PTKB01. The sequence goes on along the minus strand of CAZUVO010000007.1, from coordinate 35,972 downwards.
TTCGCTTCGGATCGGGCCGCTGGAAATCGCGGACCCGGTTTTGCTCGCGCCCATGTCGGGCGTGACGGATATGCCGTACCGCCGCTTGGTGAAGAGTTTCGGCGCCGGGCTGACTTATTCGGAAATGATCGCCAGCCGCGAGGTGCTGCACGAATCTCGGCGCACGCGCGAGCTGCTCCAGCGCTCCGAATACGAGAAGCCATTTGCCGTGCAACTCGCCGGTTGCGAGCCGGAGGTTATGGCGGAGGCCGCGAAACTGAACGAACAGGAAGGCGTCGCGCTGATCGATATCAATATGGGCTGCCCTGCAAAAAAGGTCGTAAACGGCCAGTCCGGCTCCGCCCTGATGCGCGACGAAGCGCTCGCCGGGCGCATTTTGCAGGCGGTGGTGGATGCAGTCAGCCTGCCGGTTACCCTGAAAATGCGAACCGGCTGGGACGATGCCAGCCGCAACGCGCCGCGCCTGGCAAAGATCGCCGAGGAGAGCGGCGTCCGCATGGTCACGGTGCATGGCCGCACGCGCTGCCAGTTTTATAAGGGCTGGGCGGATTGGGATTTCATCGCCGAGGTTAAATCGGCGGTCGGCATACCGGTCGCCGGCAATGGCGATGTGATTGACGAGGAAGATGCGGCGAATCTGCTCAAGCGCTCCGGCGCGGATGCGGTGATGATCGGCCGCGGCGCCTATGGCCGGCCCTGGTTCCCGGCCCAAGTCGCGCATTATCTGCGTCACGGGCGCAAACTTCCGGCACCGCCGATGGTGGAGCAGGGCGAGACAGTGCTGCGCCATTACCGCGGGCTCTTGTCGCATTACGGCGGCGCGGTCGGCGTGCGGGTCGCGCGCAAGCATATCGGCTGGTATTGCGACGGCTTGCCCGGCGCGAAGGAATTCCGAGCGCGGATCAACCGGATGGATGATGCGGACGCCGTCATCGGCGAGATCGAAAATTACTACCTGCCCCTGGCGGACCGCGAGGCGGCATGAGCACGGCGCCGCTCAAACGGACCCGGCCGAACGAGGACATCACGCTTTCGTCGGATGCCGACATCCTCGAGGCAATGCCCCTGGCGGTGTTGCTGGTCGGCCGCGAAGGCGCCATTTCCTTCGCCAATCCCCAGGCCGAGGAACTGTTCGGCACGAGTGCGGCGGTGCTGGCGAAAATTGGCCTCTCCGGAGTTATCACGCCCTATAGTAGTCTGCTCGCGCTGGTCGATCAGGTGCGCCTGCAGGGCCAGACGATGATCGAGCATGAAGTAACGCTCGAACTGCCACGCGCGGGAGAATCTCGGGTCGTCGATGTTCGCGCGGCGCCGCTCGCGCGCGATCCAGAATTGGTGGTGCTGTCGCTCACGGTCCGTGCGGTTGCCGAGCGGCTCGGTCGCCACTTGCAGCAGCGCGATTCCGGCCGCTCCAACGCCGCCATGGCGGCGACATTGGCACATGAGGTGCGCAACCCTTTGTCGGGCATTCGCGGCGCGGCGCAGCTTCTTGAATCCGGCGCGGACGAGGAGGATCGGGCGCTGGCACGGATGATCCGCGACGAAAGTGACCGCATCGCCGCGCTGATCGACCGGATGGAAATATTCGGCGATGAATCGCTGCCGCGCCGCACCGAGGCGCTCAACGTTCATGAGTTGCTCGATCATGTGCGGCTCGTGGCAAGCTCGGGCTTCGCCAACCATGCCCGTATCGTGACCGAATATGACCCGTCGCTGCCTCTTGTCGATGGCAGCCGGGACGAGCTGATCCAGGCCTTTCTCAATTTGTTCAAGAATGCTGCCGAGGCGCTGCCCGAACGCGGTGGCAAGATCGCCGTCCGGACGCGCTACGAGCATGGGCTTCGCGTCAGCAGTGCCGGGCGTGCACGCATGCACCTGCCGATCGCGATCCGCATTGAGGACAATGGCGGCGGCATCGCCGAGGATCTGCGCGACTGCCTGTTCGAGCCGTTCGTCACCGGAAAATCCGGTGGCACCGGGCTTGGGCTTGCTTTCGTCTCCAAGACCGTGGCGGATCATAACGGCGCGGTCGATGTCGAGAGCGCGCCGGGCAGCACGGTCTTTCGCGTCCTGCTGCCGGCGGTGGCGGAGGGGAGTGCGGCGCCATGAGCCTGTCGCACAGCGAGCGCGGCGCTACCATCCTGGTCGCTGATGACGACCTCTCCATCCGCACGGTGCTGCACCAGGCCATGGCCCGCCTCGGTCATCAGGTGCAGGTGACGGGAAATGTCGCCACCTTGTGGAATTGGGTCGAGCAGGGAGATGGCGACCTGCTGATCACCGATGTGATGTTCCCTGATGGCGACGCGCTGGATATATTGCCGCGCATTCGCAAGTCCCGCCCGGACATGCCGGTGATCGTCATGAGCGCGCGCAACACGCTGCAAACCGCGGTGCGCGCGACCGAGCGCGGCGCCTTCGAATATTTGTCCAAGCCGTTCGATTTGAACGATGTGGCCCGCGCGGTGCGGCGAGGCCTGGCGGGGGGCGCGCCGAAGGAACAGGAAGAAGAAGCCGAATTACCGGACAGCGAGTTGGATTTTGACGAGCGCCTGCCGCTCATTGGCCGCGCCCCGGCCATGCAGGAAATTTACCGTACGCTGGCGCGCCTCATGGGCACCGATCTGACGGTGATGATCATCGGCGAATCCGGCACGGGAAAGGAATTGATCGCGCGCGCTTTGCACGAATATGGCAAGCGCCGCACGGCGCCTTTTGTTGCCGTTAATATGGCGGCGATTCCGCGTGAGTTGGTCGAAAGCGAATTGTTCGGCCATGAGAAAGGCGCGTTCACCGGTGCGGTGGCGCGCAAGGAGGGGCGCTTCGAGCAGGCCGATGGCGGAACATTGTTCCTTGATGAAGTCGGCGACATGCCCCTCGAAGCGCAGACCCGCTTGTTGCGAGTGCTGCAAGAAGGCGAATTTATTCCCGTCGGAGGCAGCCACCCAAGAACAGCAAATGTGCGGATCATCGCCGCGACACACCGTAATTTGCGCCACCTCGTCGCCCAGGGGCTGTTCCGAGAGGATTTGTTTTTCCGTCTCAATGTGGTGCCGATCCGTGTGCCGCCGTTGCGCGAGCGCAAGGAGGATATCGCGCCACTGATTCGTCATTTTCTGGTTCGCGCGATGAATGAGGGGTTGCCGTCGAAGAGCGTGTCGCCCGCCGCTATGCGCCGCCTGAAGATGCATGACTGGCCCGGCAATGTGCGCGAGTTGGAAAATCTCGCGCGGCGTCTCGCGGTGCTGCATGCCGAGGAGGTCATCGAGCCCGATGCGGTCGATAACGAATTGGCGGAAAGCGCGCCGCTGCCGCCGGGCGCAGAAGCTAACGGCGCGCTACGCGCCGCGATCCCGCCGGCCGACGATAATTTGGGCTTGGCCGTCGAGCGCCATCTCAGCGAATATTTCGCCGCCCATGATGGCGGCCTACCGGCCGACGGATTATATGGCCGCATCTTACGCGAGATCGAACGGCCACTCTTGACGGTCTCGCTCATGGCGACCGGCGGCAATCAGTTAAAGGCGGCAAAGATGCTGGGCCTCAACCGCAACACGCTGCGCAAGAAAATTCGTGACCTGAACATTCGCGTGGTACGCGGCGTTAAGCAGGATTTCTCCGAGCATGACTAGCGAACAGGCGCAGCCAGGGCCGCCGCAACAGCCGGCGCAATTGACGTCGCACTTCCAGCCGTTGCGCGAGCGCTTCGGCCGCTGGTCGGAGGCGGTCGGCCTGCCGCGCAAGCTGGCGATCGCGGTGGCGGCGGCGGCCATCGTCTCCGGTATCGCCACCTATGGCGCGATGTCTGGCGCCGCGCCCTTCGGTCCCAGCCCGACAAATGTACTGATTCTGCTTAATATCGACTTGGTGTTGCTGTTGATCTTGGGGGCGATCGTCGCGGTGCGACTGGTGCGGCTCTGGTTGGAGCGGCGGCGCGGCTCCGCTGGGTCTCGGCTGCATACCCGCCTTGTTGGCCTCTTTAGCCTCGTGTCCGTGACGCCGGCCATCGTCGTCGCCGTCTTTTCGGCCTTGTTCCTGAATTTTGGATTGCAGGCCTGGTTCTCGCGCCAGGTTTCCACCGCGCTCGATCAATCGGTGGTCGTCGCGGAATCCTATATGGCGGAGCATCGCGAGGCCATACGCGGTCACGCCCTGGCGATGGCCAATGATCTCAACAGCCAGGCGCCCTACATGGCGAACAATACCCGCCGCTTGAACCAGCTCGTAAACCGCCTCGCCGAGTTGCGCTCGCTATCGGATGCCGCGGTGCTGACCCGCGATGGCCGCATCATGGCGCGAAGCGGGCTCAGTTTCGCCCTTGAATTGGAGCGTATCCCCGAGCCCGTTATGGCCCGCGCCGCGGCGGGTGAAGTTGTCGTTTTGACGAGCAGGGCGGATGAGCGTGTGCGTGCATTGGTGCGCCTTGTCGCCTTCGTCGATGCCTATCTTTATGTCGGGCGCTATATCGAAAGCAGCGTGCTCAGTCACGTCCAACGAGTGCAGGGTGCGGTCGGCCAATACAAGCAGTTGGAGCGCCGACAATCGGGCTTTCAGATCACCTTCGTTCTGATATTCGTCGTCGTCGCACTGCTCGTTCTGCTCGCTTCGATCTGGGTCGGCTTGGCCTTTTCAAACCAATTGGTGCGGCCCATCAGCGGGCTCATATCGGCGGCAGAGCGAGTGCGCTCCGGCGAGCTATCCGCGCGCGTGGAGGAGGGCGATGCCGGCGACGAAATCGGAACCTTGAGCCGGGCGTTCAACCGCATGACCGGCCAAATTCAGGAACAGCGGGATGAACTTGTCGAGGCCAACAGGCAGTTGGACGAACGGCGTCAGTTTACCGAGGCGGTGTTGGGCGGCGTGTCCGCCGGCGTTATCGGTCTTGACGCGGAGGGACTGATTACGCTTCCCAACCGTTCCGCCCTCGGCTTGCTCGAATCGGGTGCCGATGCCCTGATTGGCCGCTCAGTGGAGGACGCCATTCCGGAGATGGCGCATATGTTGATCGAGGCCCGGGCGCGGCCCGACCGGCTGATCGAGGAGGAAATCGAGCTTGACCGTGGTGGCCGGCGGCGCACCCTCATGGTGCGCATCGTCGCGGAAAAGGTCGAGGGCGTCATATTCGGCTATGTCGTCACCTTCGACGATATCACGGCGCTCGTCGCAGCTCAGCGCACGGCCGCCTGGGCCGACATTGCCCGGCGTATCGCCCATGAAATCAAGAACCCGCTGACGCCAATCCAACTATCGGCGGAGCGCTTGAAAAGAAAATATATGGATGAGGTGTCCTCCGAACCGGAGATCTTCTCCGCCTGCACGGACACCATCGTGCGCCAGGTCAGCGATATTCGCCAGATGGTAGACGAGTTTTCCGCCTTCGCGCGCATGCCGACCCCGGTGATGCAGCGGGAAAATTTGCAGCTGATTGTGCAACAGGCGGTCATGCTCCAGCGCGTCGCCCACCCGGACATCGAATTTGTACTCGACCTGCCAGACGATCCGGTAACAATGGATTGCGATTCCCGCCAGCTGGGACAATGCCTGACCAACTTGCTAAAAAATGCAGCCGAGGCGATCGAGGGTCAGGAAGAACCTCCGGGAGAGGCAGAGGAATCGGGGAGGATCATCATCGCGGTGCGTAACGAGGAGGGCGCGAGGGTCATTGAAATCGCCGACAATGGTCCGGGTTTGCCGAAAGAGAATCGCGATCGGCTGGCGGAACCCTATGTGACCACGCGCGAGCGTGGCACCGGCCTCGGTCTCGCGATCGTCAGCAAGATCATGGAGGATCATGTCGGGAAGTTTGACTTGTCGGACATACCGGGCGGCGGCGCGCTCGCGACGTTGAGATTTCCCGATTCGGTGCAAGAAGGAGACTTCGCGCAAGGCGAAGCAAGAAAGCAGGAGACCGGGGATTAAACAATGTCGCGCGACATTCTCATAGTTGATGACGAAAAGGATATCCGGTTGCTGGTGGCTGGTATTCTGGAAGATGAAGGTTATCGCCCGCGCGTCGCGGCGGACAGCGACGCGGCGCTCGCCATGCTCGAGGCAAGCCCGCCTCCGGCATTGGTGATCCTCGACATATGGTTGCAGGGCAGCAGTTTGGACGGCTTGGAACTGCTCAAACTGCTGCGCCGCACCCATCCCGATTTGCCGATTATCATGATCAGCGGACATGGCAATATCGAAACTGCGGTGTCGGCGATCAAATTGGGCGCCTATGATTTTATCGAAAAGCCGTTCAAGGCCGACCGCCTGCTGCTGCAGGTGACGCGCGCCCTGGAAGCCACGGACCTCAGGCGAGAAAACAAGGAGCTCAAACTCCGCGTCGGACCGGCGCCAGGCTTAATCGGCATTTCATCCTCCATGAGTGGGCTTCAATCCGCTGTTACCAAGATCGCGCCCACCGGGAGCCGGATCATGATCACCGGGCCGGCGGGCTCCGGCAAAGAAGTCATCGCGCGGCTCATTCACGACAATTCCTACCGCAGCAATGGGCCCTTCGTGGTCGTCAATTCAGCAATGATGCGGCCCGAAAGCCTCGAAATGGAATTGTTCGGCACCGAGCAGGGGTATCCCGAGCCTTCCAATCCGCGGCGCCTCGGTACCTTTG